>DATHUD010000600.1:0-2033 GCA_035462575.1 Thermoanaerobaculia bacterium
GCGGTCACGAGGACGTCCTCGCGGGGCTTGCCCTGGTAGAGCAGGCGGACCGGAAGCTCGCCCCCGCCGGTCAGGGCATAGGGGTTCTTCTCCGGCACGAGCTCCAGCGGCAGACCCGCGACCCGGTCGTATCCGCGCTCCCCGGCCCACTTCCCTCCGACCGCCACCAGCGCCTTGGCACACCGCGAGAAGACCTCCCGGCCCGGGGCCGCGCTCTGCCCCCGCTCCCCGCGCAGCGCGATCACCTTTTCCAGACCCTCCTCGCGCAGGTACTCCTCGAACTTCGCGCCGTCGAGCTCGACCCGCTCGCGCCGGCTGTCGTAGACGAGCACCTGGAGCCCCGGGGAGGCGAACGAGGCAAACCCCGCCGGCTCGGTGTTGGGCACCCCCTGAATCGCCGCCTCCCCCTTGGCTCCGAGCGCGGCGAAGCGCTCGATGAGCCGGGGATCGCGAGGGACCGGATCTCCCCGGAACCCCTGCCCGACCCGCAGGCGGACCGCGACTCGCTGCCCGGGGGCCGGCGTGAACGCCGCGGGCTCGATCCAGAGGTCGTGGGCTTCGAGCGCGGAGCTCGCGAGCAGCAGGGTCAGGAGCGCGAAGCCGAAGGTTTTCTGGGGAGGCATGTCTTCTCTCTGGGGCGGAAACGGTCCGGCGGGCGGCGAGGGTGCCGCCCGCCGGGGAGCATTCTACAGGCCGTCCTCGTCCACTCCGTTCGGCCCGTTGGGCGAGCCGGGGAGCGGCGACCTGAGATAGGGGAAGACGCTGTCGAACTGGCTGGCGTCCTGGAGGACACCGTCGGTGTACGGCAGGGTGCCCGAAGGCGCGTCCGCCGGGGTGCAGCCGGAGATGGTGGCGGGCAGGGCGTGGCAGAGGACGCCCATCGCCACCCGGAGCTCGATGTCCACCACGTCGTCGCCCGGCCGCCGGCCGTTGGGGAAGCCGGCGTTGTCCCCTCCGAGGACGCCGAGGTTGTTCTGGGAGCCCGCCTCGGTGGCCGGAATGCTGGTGTTGAGACGCGTCATCTCGTGCGGCCGGCCGTCGGAAAGGAAGTTCACCCCTTGAAGCCCGGTCGCGAACGCGGCCACCAGATCGGTGCGCGGGAAGTTGTTGGGAGCCCGGACACCGGCCGATCCGAACAGGATCTCGATGATCTCGGGGAGCGTCGGGTTGGTCACGTAGGTCGCGAGCGCCGCGTCGCCTTCCGGAGTGGCGGAATTGAACAGGTTCTTGTCCTTCAAGCCGATCACGATCTCGTTGACGAGCGGCATGCCCAGACGCGAGACCTGCACGAACGGGCCGCTCTGGCTGGAGGGATTTTCGAACGTCGGGTTGTCCCGGAAGACGCGGGTGCGCGGCAGGTGGGCCGTCTGCCAGCCGCCGATCACCGGGCTGCTGGCGTTCCGCGTCAGGCAGGCGGCGGGCACCTCGAGGGCGAACGTCGTGATGTTCTTGTTCTCGAGCGGGTTGGGCTCGGCGTCTCTGGCGCCCAGCGGGTTCGTGTTGATCAGGTCGAAGATCTCGCCGACGTTGACCGCGAAGGACTCCTTGCGCTGGCCGACGAAGACGCGGCCGGTGCCGGCGCTGCACCCGGGGATGTCGATCTCGCGGATGAACTGGCGGGCGTAGGTTTCATAGTCGGCGATCGACTTCTGGCCGATGTTGTCGACCGGCTTGCCGAACCGCATGCCGCCGGTGGTGGCTTCGGAAGCGAACTCCCAGCGGGTGCCGTTGGTGATCCGGCCCTCTGCCACGCCCAGCGTGCAGCTCTCCAGCCGGTTCAGGTTCGGGCCCCGGTTTCCCGGTCCTCCCGTGACCGGCCCGATATTGATGAGAGGCACCGAGACCATCTGGCCGCCGACCGGGACCTTGAGGTCCAGCAGCAGGTCGGCGCAGCGGAACTGGAAGCTCACGTCCTCGACTCCGTCGCCGTTGTTGTCGATGTGGATGCGGTAGCGGGCGTCCTCGTCCAGCGCGAAGTAGTTGGGGCCGCCCCAGGGGTCCTGGAAGGGGTAATAGTTGGCGATCAGCGTGAC
>DATHUD010000601.1:0-3016 GCA_035462575.1 Thermoanaerobaculia bacterium
CCTAAAGGAGAGGGAGAGAAAGACAAACCAGACCCCCCTGAGCCCCTCTCCTTTAGGAGAGGGGTTGGGGTGAGGTCGCAGGCCACCTACGCCAAGACCGGGCTCACCTTCTCCGGATCGACGCCCAGCTCCTGAATGGCCCGCAGAGCGACCGAGCGGTCGACGGCGCCCCGGAGGGCGAGTTGCCAGAGGGCGGCGATCACGACGCACTCGGCGTCGATCTCGAAGAAGCGGCGCAGGGCCTCGCGGGTGTCGCTCCGGCCGAAGCCGTCGGTCCCCAGGGGGAACAGGCGGCCGGGGAGCCAGCGGGAGATCATGTCCGGCACGAGCTTCATGAAGTCGGAGACGGCCACGATCGGGTGATCGTCCCCTTCCAGCAGGGAGACGACGTAGGGCTTCCGCGGCTCCTGGTCGGGATGAAGCAGGTTCCAGCGGTCCGCCTCCAGGGCGTCGCGCCGGAGCTCCTTGTAGGAGGTGGCGCTCCAGAGGTCCGCCGCCACGCCGTAGCGCTCGGCGAGGATCTGCTGCGCCCGCTCGGCCTCGCGGAGGATCGTGCCGCTGCCGAAGAGGTGGACCCGCGGGCGGTTCCCCTCCCCCTCGGGCGCCGTCTTCACCTTGTAGAGGCCCTTCAGAATCCCCTCCTCCGACCCTTCGGGCATGGGCGGCATCGGGTAGTTCTCGTTGTAGAGGGCGATGTAGTAGAAGATGTCCTCCCGGTCCGTGTACATCCTCTTCAGGCCCTCGCGGATGATCACCGCGATCTCGTAGTGGTATGCCGGGTCGTAGGCCAGGAGGTTCGGCACCACGCTCGCGAGGACGAGGCTGTGGCCGTCCTCGTGCTGGAGGCCCTCGCCGTTCAACGTCGTGCGGCCCGAGGTGGCGCCCAGGAGGAAGCCGCGGGTCCGCTGGTCGGCCGCCGCCCAGATCAGGTCGCCGATCCGCTGGAAGCCGAACATCGAGTAGAAGATGAAGAACGGGAGCATGTCGATCCCGTGGGTCGCGTAGGAGGTGCCGGCGGCGATGAACGACGCCATGGAGCCCGCCTCGGTGATGCCCTCTTCCAGGATCTGGCCGTCCGTGGCCTCGCGGTAGTAGAGGAGCATCCCCTTGTCCACCGGCTCGTAGAGCTGCCCCACGTGGGAGTAGATGCCGAACTGGCGGAAGAGCGACTCCATGCCGAAGGTACGGGCCTCGTCCGGCACGATGGGGACGATCTTCTTGCCGATCTCCTTGTCTTTCAAGAGCTGGGTGAGCATCTGGACGAACACCATCGTCGTCGAGACCTCGCGGTTGACCGGCTGGAAGAAGGTGTCCCAGAGCCCCGTCATCGGCGTCCGGAGCGGCTCCGTCCTCACCCGCCGCATCGGCACGGGGCCGCCCAGGGCGGCTCGCCGGTCCTTCAGGTACTGGATCTCCGGGCTGTTCTCCGCCGGCCGGTAGAAGCAGGCGTCCGCCAGGTCCTTGTCGGAGATGGGGATCTCGAAGCGGTCGCGGAAGAAGCGCAGCTCCTCCTCGTTGAGCTTCTTCTGCTGGTGGGTGACGTTCCTCCCCTCCCCCGCCTCGCCCAGGCCGTAGCCCTTGACCGTCTTCGCCAGGATCACCGTGGGCGAGCCCGTGTGCTCGACGGCGGCCTTGAACGCGGCGTAGACCTTCTCGGGGTCGTGCCCGCCGCGGCGCAGACTGTGGAGCTGCTCGTCCTTGTAGTTCTTCACGAGCTCCAGGAGCTCCGGGTACCTGCCGAAGAAGTGCTCGCGGATGTAGGAGCCGGGCTCCACCACGTACTTCTGGTACTCGCCGTCCAGCGTCTCGTTCATGCGCTGGATGAGGAGGCCGGTGTTGTCCGCCTCGATGATCGGGTCCCAGTCGCCTCCCCAGATCACCTTGATCACGTTCCAGCCGGCGCCGCGGAAGTTGGTCTCCAGCTCCTGGATGATCTTGCCGTTGCCGCGCACCGGGCCGTCCAGCCGCTGGAGGTTGCAGTTGATGACGAAGATCAGGTTGTCGAGCCGCTCGCGGGAGGCGAGCGAGATGGCGCCCAGCGTCTCCGGCTCGTCCGTCTCGCCGTCGCCCAGGAACGCCCAGACCTTCCGGTTCTGGGGATCGCGGAGGCCGCGGTTCCTCAGGTACCGGTTGAACTTGGCCTGGTAGATCGCCGAGATGGGCGCGAGCCCCATCGAGACCGTGGGGAACTCCCAGAAATCCGGCATCAGCCACGGGTGGGGGTAGGACGAGAGGCCGTGCCCCTCCACCTCGCGGCGGAAGGCCTCCATCTGCTCGATGGTGATCCGCCCCTCGAGAAAGGCGTAGGCGTAGATGCCCGGCGAGCCGTGCCCCTGGATGTAGAGCATGTCGCCGTCGAAGCCGCTCTCCCCGCGCCCCTTGAAGAAGTGGTGGAGGCCGACCTGGTAGAGGGTCGCCGACGAGGCGAAGGTCGAGATGTGGCCGCCGAGCCCCGCGTGCTTCTTGTTCGCCCGCACCACCATGGCCATGGCGTTCCAGCGGACGATGCTCTTGATGCGGCGCTCGATCTCCCGGTCCCCCCCGTAGGCCGGCTGCTCGGACCTGGAGATGGTGTTGATATAGGGCGTGTTGCCCGTGAAGGGGAGGGTGACGGACTTCTCGTACCCCTTCTCCAGAAGCTTCTTCAGGAGGAACTGCGCCCGCTCGGGCCCCTCGAATTCGACCACCTGCTCGAACGCGGTGAGCCACTCCTCCGTCTCGTCGACATTCGTATCGGGAGCTCCCCCCGTATACCAGTTCAAGGGAGCCTGGTCCGCCTTGTTCATTCCTCGTCGCCTCCTCGTCTCTCAGTCCCTCGCGATGCCCAGGGCCTCAAAATCCCCGGAACGGACGGCAATCAGGAAGCATATGACGGAACGGGGGCAAGAGGGGAACCTCACCCCGACCCTCTCCCATCGCCCCCCCACCCCCGGGAGAGGGCGCCCCCGCCCCTCGCGAGCAGCAGTCTCCCTCCTCTCCCGGGGGAGGGGAGGGCGATGGGAGAGGAGGGCCGGGG
>DATHUD010000602.1:0-13647 GCA_035462575.1 Thermoanaerobaculia bacterium
GTGGATCCGGCAGGCGATCACCCGGGCGATCGCGGACCAGGCGCGGACGATCCGCATCCCGGTCCACATGATCGAGACCATCAACAAGCTCACCCGCACCAGCCGCTCGCTGGTGCAGGAGCTGGGCCGCGAGCCCACGGCGGAGGAGATCGGCGAGCGGATGGATCTGCCGGCCAACAAGGTCCGGAAGATCATGAAGATCGCCCAGGAGCCGATCTCCTTGGAGACGCCGATCGGAGAGGAAGAGGATTCGCACCTCGGGGATTTCATCGAGGACAAGAACGCCGTCTCCCCGATCGACTCGGTGATCTTCGCGAACCTGAAGGACCAGACCCGGAAGGTTCTGAAGACTCTCACCCCGCGGGAGGAGCTGGTCCTGAAGATGCGCTTCGGGGTAGGCGACGGCTCCGAGCACACGCTCGAAGAGGTGGGCCGGTCGTTCAACGTCACCCGCGAGCGCATCCGGCAGATCGAGTCCAAGGCGCTGCGCAAGCTCCGTCACCCCAGCCGGGCGACCAAGCTCAAGCCGTTCCTGGACACGGCGTAGTCAGAGATTCCCGGCGGCCGGCCCCCCCGGCCGGCCGCCTCGTTGACAGCGGAGACCGATCCGCCTAGAATTCCGCCTCCCGGGCCAGACCCGGGAGCTTCTTTACATTCCTCGGTAGCTCAACGGTAGAGCGTTCGGCTGTTAACCGAAATGTTGGGGGTTCGAATCCCTCCCGAGGAGCCATTCTCTTCTTCCCTCAAATCAACGCCTGATACCGCGCCATGAAGCGCCGGTCGATCCAGTCCTTCAGCCGCCAGGCCCAGCGGCTGTGGGAGACGATCCCGTTGTAGTCGAGGAGGGCCCGGCCGTCGCCGGTGTTGAGGATCGAGAGGAAGGTCTCCTGCGGGACGTAGCGGGGCGGCTCGCCTCCCGTGACGGCGGCCTTCAGGCTCTCCCAGAGGACCGGCGCCTCGCGGACGGCGTAGACCCCGGCCTTGGGGGTCTTCGGATGGCTCGCGAGGGTTCCGCAGTCGCCCGCGGCGAAGATCCGGCGGTCTCCGAGCGAGCGGAGGGCGTCGTCGATCAGGAGGAAGCCGCGGTCGTCGAGCGGAAGCCCTGAGCCCTGGAAGAGCGGCCAGGAGACGGCGCCGGTGAGCCAGACCGTCAGGAGAGAGGGGAGGCTCCCGCCGTCCTCCAGCTCGACCTCCTCCGGGTGGACGGCGAGGACCCGGCTCTCTGTTCTCACCGCGATGCCCCGGCGGGCGAGGATCTTTCGGGCTCGGGTGCGGAAGCGCTCGGAGGAGCCGGAGAGGATCTCCCCTCCGGATTCGACGATCGTGATCCGGGGCTCCGCCCCGGCCTTTTCGAAGACGGCGGCCATGGCGAGGGACAGCTCGACCCCCGCCGCTCCGCCCCCCACCGCCACGGCCGGCACGGGTCCCTGATTTCTGGCGAGCTCTTGGAGTCGGCGGCGGAGGGCGGCGACCCGCTCCAGCGGTTTCACCCGTTGCGCCGCCTCCGCCACCTCCGGCGCGTCCACCCCCGCCGTGTTGGACCCCACCGCGAAAGAGACCAGGTCGTACGGCACCTCGCGGACTCCGTCCGGGTTCCGCTCGAGGCGGACGGCCCGCCGCCCGGGGTCTACCCCGACCGCGCAGCCGGGGACGAACCGCCCCCCCGCCCGCTCGACCAGGGACGGAATCCGCACCGCGATCTCCTCCTCCCCGTAGGTCTCCTGGAGATAGCCGGGGACCATCCCCGAGTAGTGATGGAGCGGCCCGAGGGACACGACGGTCAGCTCTACGGGAAGGGGCGTGAGGATCTGCCGGCGCAGGATCTCGAGATGGGCGTGGCCGGCACCGACGAGGAGGAGTCGCATCAGCTTTCGGCGAGAATCCGTCGCAGCAGGAGCAACAGGAAGATCCCCGCGATGGCGAGGGTCACGGGCATCACCCAGCGGCTCCATCCGGCGCCTCCCTCGGAGGCCCGGCCTTCGAGGTCCAGCTCGGCGGGCTGCCAGGGGCGGCCCAGGAGAGCGTCTCCCAGGGTCTCCAGGTCGTAGGAGGGATCCCGCAGGCCCTCGGCGCCGGCGAGGAGGCGCACCGGCGTGTCGGCGCCCACCTCGGGCCAGACGAAGAGGAGGATGTCGCTCCGCCGCCAGACGGCCGCGTCGAGACCGGTGAGCGGCGGATTGTCCCCATCGTGGAACCGGACTCCCAGGAGCGCCGGGGCCGGCCCGGGAAGGGGGAATTGCTGCCGGCAGGGGAGGGGCGGCTCGGGCCGGCACTCCCACGTCTCCCGGGCCACGGGCGATTCGTCGCGCCCTCCGGCCTTTTCGCGCAGGGACCGCGCCGGCCGGAGGTAGCGCACGCCCACGGCCCGGCGCAGCGGGGCCGGGGGCACGGCCAGGTCCAGCTCGGTCAGCGGCAGGCCGGTTCCCGGGAGGTTGATCTCGACCTGGCTCTCGCTTCCGCCCCGCGAAATGGCGTCCGGTCGCAGGTCCCGCTCCTCCGCGGCGAGCATCGGGGCCGGCGGCGACCAGCGGAAGAAGGGGATCTGGCGCTCGCCCGCCGCGAGGCGAAGGTCCCCGAGGTCACGGCGGGCGGTGCCGTAGACAGCGTCCGGAATCTCCAGGCGGACCAGGTCGCCCGGTTTGGCAGAGGGGGCGATCACGGTCCAGGAGCCGGAAAAGCCGCGGTCGCCGAGCGCGATGCCGGGCGCCGTGACCGTGGCGGGGAGAGGCGGCAGCGGATGCTCCCGCTCGGGTCCCGCCTCCAGCCAGGCGATCTCGGCCCCCGGGGCCGGGCTCGCCGGGCGGCTCTCCGCGGGAGCGCCACCCCCGTAGGCCAATGTGTAGCGGCCGGGCTCCTCGGCCCGGAAGAGGGCGGTCTGCACGGCCAGGTCGGCGCCCCAGGCGGCGAGGCGCGGCGGGGTCTCGCCGGAGCCGTGGAGCTCCAGCCGGAGGAGGCTCCCCGCGAGCGGCTCCCGCGTTCCGGTGAGCAGGTGCCGGGTCCGCTCGCCTTCGCGCTGCCAGACCCCTTGAGCGAGAGGGGACCAGCGCGCGTCCCGCGGCTCCCGCAGCACATACCCCACCCGCCCGTCGCTTTCGACCTCCAGGGTGAGCCGCCGCAGGAGCTGACCCGAAGCCGGGAGGCTCAGAACGCAGACCGCGAGGCCCGGGCGGCTCGTGTCGCACTCCGCGTCCTCGACATCCACGGTGACCGAGGGGCCGGTGACCGTCTCCACCTCCACGGCCGACACCCTCGGCAGCCCGGCCTCCCCGGGCCAGTGGAGGCGGAGATAGCGGTCCCGGGTGGCGGGATAGGAGAGGGATGTCCGCTCGAGCCCGTCGGCCGACCCGATCCGGAAGAGATCCCCGGCCGCCAGGGGACGCCAGGCCGCGTTGTCCGGGCTGCTTTCGAGGACGACCGAGGGGGCCACCGCCGTGCGGGTGATGTCGAAGATCAGGCGCTCGTGGGGCGCCGTGCCCGCTCCCGTGTCCAGGAGGATCGCCCAACCCTGGGCTTCCTTCTTCACCTCCTGCACCGTGACCGGCGACCTCTCGCTCCGGGGCACCGAAGCCGCCACCCGGACCGGCACCTCCCCGCCCCCCGGCGCGAAGACGTGAAGATCCATCGCTCCCGGCGCCAGGTGCTGGAGGGCGGCGAGATCGAGCGGCACCCGCACCCAGCCGGCGGCCGGCACCTCGACCTCCCGCGTGTAGTGAAACCCCTCGACCTCCCCGCGCACCGCCCCGGCGGCGAGGAGCGCCATCGCGGCGAGGACGCCCGCCCGTCTCACCGCTCCATCTCGCGGAAGACGAACCTCTGGTAGACCCAGGCGAGGAGCAGCAGCGAGGCGCCCAGCCCGAGGAAGGAGAAGACCCGGTAGAGGTCCGACAGGTTCGCCGTGTCGTAGAGGAAGACCTTGGCCACGGCGAGCATCATCACCGCGAGAGAGGCGTAGCGCAACGTCTTCCCCTTCCCGAGCACCCCGAGCGTCAGGAGCAGCACCCCCAGGAGCACCCAGACCGCGGAGTAGGAGTAGCGCTCCGCCGCCGTGGCCGGCCCCACGTCCAGGTACGTGCCGTGGAAGAGCTGGCGCACCTCCAGGGTGACGAGGACGAAGACGAAGAGGATCGACGCGCTCGCGAGGACGAAGGGCAGGCGCGCGCTCCCCCGGCTCCGGAGCTCCCGGGCGGCCAACGCCGTGAGCGCTGCGGGAACCCCGTAGATCCAGAGGAGGAAGTTGAGGATCGGCCCGTCTCCCACCGGCTCGTGGCTCCAGAGCGGATTGGCGAAGAGCACTGGGCCGAGGATCCCGAGCGCCGTGCCCAGGGCCAGGATGGCCCGCCCCCCGCGTTCGAGGCTCGCGAGCCGGGGTTCCCGGTTTCCCACGAGGAGCCCCCAGCCCAGCACGAGCCACGCGATGGCGAGCGTGGCCCACTCTCCCAGGCTGAAGTCCCCGGCCTCCGGCTCTCCGGGATGGAAGAACTGGCGGACCTCGAGGGTGACGAGCGTGAACCCCAGCGCGATCGCCCCGGCCTCGAGCCCTGCGGCGAGCCGTTCCTCGCCCTGCCGCCGGGCGAGACCGGCAGCGGCGGCAAAGGCGAGGATCGGCACGCCGTAGCCGTAGACCATCCAGTTGAGGATCAGGTGGTCCCCGATGGGATAAATGAAGATCAGCGGATTCAGGAGCAGACGCACCGCGACGCCCGCGGCCAGGAGGCCGGCGAGCTTCACGAGCACCGGCAGCCGGAAGCGGCCCGCGAGCCAGACGAGCGCCGTGACCTCGATCGCCCACCCCGCCGTCCACCAGTGGCGTTCGAGCTCCAGGGAGACGGCCAGGCTCACGAACGTGGTGACCGCCACGGCCAGCGCCGCGAGCGCGGGCTTCGCGCCGCCGCGTGCCACCGGCACCGCCGCCGCGAGGTAGAGGGCTCCGATGGCGAGCGCTGCACCCCCCCACGGAAGACCCTGCTCCGCCGGGGTGAAGAACCAGGCCACGAGGAAATAGCCCACGCCCGAGGCGACCGAGAGCGCCGCCCACCAACCCGGCCGGGACGCCCGGAGGTGTGCGAGGTACGCCCCGGCCGCGAGGAGCGCTCCGAATCCCCCCGCGGTCCAGAGGAAGCGGGGGATCTCCGCCTCCGGAAGCCCCGAGCCCCACGCCGCGAGGAGCGCGAGAGGAGTCCCCGCCGCCACCCAGGCGAGCTGCAGGAATTCCGGACGCAGCCGGGCGAGGACCAGCGTGCCGGCGGCGAGGACGCCCAGGAACACCCACTCGGACGGCGCCCAGTCGCTCCGTCCGGTCGTCAGCGCCAGGCCCAGGAAGGCCCCCGCGAGCATTCCCCGCGAGATCCAGGACTCCGCCTGTCCGCCGCCGAGGTCCGCCACCAGGGCCGCGCCCGCCGAGGCGAGGAGGAACAGGCTGAGCCACAGCCCGTCCCCCGGCCGGAACGGCCCGCCCAGCCAGAAGAGCACCCACAAGAGGCCCGCCGCCAGGGCCGCCGCCCCCAGCGGATGCCAGCCCCGCCGCACCGACACGGCCAGAAGCCCGGCTACGAGGAGGAACAGGTAGGCGAAGAGGTTCCGCGCGTCCGGCTCGCCCACCCTTATGAGCGCGGGCGTCAGGAATCCGCCGACCATCCCGATGAGCGCCACCATCATCCCGTGCCGCAGCGAGAGCAGCACCGCGACCGCCGTGGTCAGCACCATGAAGACGAACCCGGCGGCCGGGGAGATCAACTGGTAGAGATGGACCCCCGCGAGGAAGCAGGCGAAGAGATCGGCGACCCCCGCCGCCGCGAGCCCCCGCGCGATGCCCGGGGACGACCCGCGCATCTTCTCTCCCCCCGCGAGGAGCACGATCCCGAAGAGCACCCCGATCGCGACCCGCACCGTGGGAGAGAGCCACCCCTGCTCGAACGAGTACTTGACGAGGAACGCCCCCGCGAGAGCCAGAGCGACCGCCCCGATCCACACCAGCAGCCGCGCCCCCAGAAGCTCCTCGAGACCCGGAGCCGCCTTTCCCCCCTCTCCCGGGGAGGGCGGGAAGGGGAGGCGGGAGAGGGGGCCAGGGGGTGAGGGCCGGGCGGGGGGAGGCCCCGGCGGAGGCACGATCGGCGGGGGAACCGGAATGGGCCGGGGAGCCTCGAACGTCCCCTCGGATACGGGCGGCGCCGCCGGCGCTTCAACCGGCCGCGGCGCGGGAACCGGCGCGGGCGGCGGCACTGTCGAAGGCCGCACCCCCGCCAGCCGCTCCAGGTCCGCGATCCTCTCGTGCAGCCGGAAGACGATCGCGCGCAACGACTCGGTCTCCCGCCGCATCCGCTCCTCCGCGTCCGCCGCCCAGCTCTTCGACTTCTGGTAGCCGAGGATCAGCACCACCACCGCGACCACGAGCACCGCGGCAGTCAGACATTCCATGGGATTTCAGGGGGCGTTTACGGGAAGGAGGTCCCGAGTGAGATTCCGGTAACCCACGGCTCCCGTTATCGGGAGCCTGACCAGCCGGAGAGAGGGGCCTCGAAAAATGCTGAAATCCAATATAGCACGTCCCTCTCCGGCTGGGAATATACCGTTGGTTATACGGAGCTCGCCCGGTGATCGTCCACCAGTTTCTCCACCACGGACGGGTCGGCGAGCGTCGTGATGTCCCCGAGCTCTTCGTACTCGCCCGTGGCGATCTTCCGGAGGATGCGCCGCATGATCTTGCCCGAGCGGGTCTTGGGGAGCCCGGTGACGATCTGGATCCGGTCCGGTGTGGCGATCGCGCCGATCGCGTGGCGCACCTGCTCCTTGAGCATCCCGGCCAGCTCCTCCTTGTCCCAGCTCTCGTAGTCCGGCGTCGGGTGGACGTAGGCGTAGATGCCCGTCCCCTTGATGTCGTGGGGGAAGCCCACCACCGCCGCCTCACCCACCGCCTCGTGCGACACGAGCGCGCTCTCGATCTCCGCCGTACCCAGCCGGTGGCCGGAGACGTTCAGCACGTCGTCCACCCGGCCGGTGATCCAGTAGTAGCCGTCCTGGTCGCGCCGGCAGCCGTCCCCGGTGAAGTAGAGGCCGGGGAACTGCGAGAAATAGGTCTGCCGGAACCGCCGGTGGTCGCCGTAGATCGTGCGCGCCTGCCCGGGCCAGGTGCCGCGCAGGCAGAGGTTGCCCGACACGTCGTTGCCGGAAAGCTCGTTGCCCTTGTCGTCCACCAGCACCGGCCGGATGCCGAAGAACGGCAGCGTGGCCGAGCCCGGCTTGACCGGCGTGGCCCCCGGCAGCGGCGTGATCAGGATGCCCCCGGTCTCCGTCTGCCACCAGGTGTCGACCACCGCGCACCGTCCGTCGCCCACCACGTCGTGGTACCAGAGCCACACCTCCGGGTTGATCGGCTCGCCCACCGACCCGAGGATGCGGAGCGACGTCCGCCGGTACTTCTTCACCCACTCGTCCCCGGAGCGGGCGATCGCCCGGATCGCGGTCGGGGCCGTATAGAAGATGTTGATCCCCAGATCGTCCACCATCCGCCAGTAGCGCCCCGCGTCCGGGTAGGTGGGGATCGACTCGAACATCACCGTCGTCGCCCCGTTCGCAAGCGGCCCGTAGAGGATGTAGCTGTGGCCGGTGACCCAACCGATGTCCGCCGCGCAGCAGTAGATGTCGCCCGGGTGGTAGTCGAACACGTACTTGTGGGTCATCGCCGCATAGACGAGATAGCCGCCCGTCGTGTGCAGCACCCCCTTGGGCTTGCCCGTGGACCCCGAGGTGTAGAGGATGAACAGCGGGTCTTCGGTCGCCATCCACTCGACCGGGCAGGTCGAACGCTGCTTCTCCGTCTCCTCCGCGAGCCACAGGTCCCGCCCCTGCCTCATCGGCACGTCCTTGTCCGTCCGCCGCACCACGAGAACCTTTTCGACCATCGACAGCCCTTCGACGGCCTGGTCGACCGTGGCTTTCAGGGGGATGCGCTTGCCGCCCCGCAGGCCTTCGTTCGCGGTGAGCACCACCCGGCACCCGGCGTCCAGGATGCGGTCGCGCAGCGATTCGGCCGAAAAGCCTGCGAACACCACGGAGTGGACGGCGCCGATCCGGGCGCACGCGAGCATCGAGTACGCGAGCTCCGGCACCATCGGCAGGTAGATGCACACCCGGTCGCCCTTCTTCACCCCGTGGTGGAGGAGGACGTTGGCGATCCGGGCCACGTTGTGCTTCACCTCCCGGTAGGAGATGTACCGGTAGTCCCCCGGCTCGTCCCCGGCCCAGATGATCGCCGTCTGCTCGCCCTTGGTGGGCAGGTGGCGGTCCACGCAGTTGAAGCAGGCGTTCAGGCGGCCGCCCGAGAACCAGGCGAAGTCCACCTCCTCCATGTCGACGTCCACGATGTTCCGGGGCGGATGGAACCAGTCGAGGATCTGGGACTGCTCCCTCCAGAACTCCTCCGGCTCCTCGATCGACCGGCGGTACATCTCCCGGTACTCTTCCAGGCTGTTGACGTAGGCTCTCTGGGAAATATGGGGTTTGACTGGAATCATGGCTGGGATTGTAGCCCCAGCCATCTGCCGGAGCGTAGCCGGCAACGCGCCGGCGCGGGAGACACCGCTCTGGCGTTCCTGAGACAGGCCGGCGTTGCGGACAACGGTCCAGTGTCCCCGAATCTGTGCCGGTTTTTAGAACGCCATCCCGGCGTTGCCGCGCCGGGCCGGCGTTTCGGGAGAGGAGGCAGCGTCCGCAGCGCCGGGCCGTCTCCGGAGACGCCGCCCTGGCGTTCTGGAGACAGGCCGGTGTCCGCGGAGACGAAGCGGCGTAAGAAACGGCAGGCCGGCGTGGGAGACATCGGCGCGGCGTTGCCGAGATGGGCCGATGTCTCCGGAGAGGGGCCATCTTCTAGAACGCTGTCCCGGCGATGCGGAGACAGGCCGGCGTTGCGGACGCTGGGCCGGTGTCCATGGAGATGCGCCAGCGAAGGACGCGCCATCTCGGCGTTGTCGCGCTGAGACGGCGTTCCAGGAGACGGAGCGATGTCTGCGGAGGCGGGCCGTCGCCGCCCTACCAGGCCGTCTCGATCTCCGCCTCCGCCTTGTACCTCGCCGCCGCATCCGGCGTGGCGCTCCGGAAGCGCGCCCGGTCGAGCGAGAAGAGCAGCCGGTACTCGCCGCCGGAGAGCGAGACCGGGTCGGTCGAGGCGCTTTCCACCGGGAAGACCAGGGCGTGGGTCTCGCTCCCGTTCGAGAGGACGAGCACCTCATAAAACCCCACGGTCCCGTCGGGGAGCTCCCCTTCGAGCTTCAGGACGACCTCTTCGCTGAACGCCAGGGGCTCCAGGGATTCGAGGAGCAGCGCCTCGGTGCCGGACGGGCTCGTCAACCGCGTCACCTCCAGGCGCTGCGGCCTCTCCCGGAGCGCGATCCCCAGATCCTGGACCCAGCGGTCGAAGAGCCGCTGCCGCTCCTCGGGGTCCGCCCCCGGACGCATCAAGCGGCTCCTCTCCTCTTCCCGCGCCGGCAGCAGAGTCCCGATCGGTCCCGCGACCGGTCCCAGGGTCCCCAGGGGCATCTCCCCCACCGTGCCGCCGAAGCTCCCGACGTGGGCCGGGAAGTCGGCGTACCGGCTGGACTGGAACACGAGCTCGTAGGCGTCCACCGGATCGACCAGCAGCTCGTGCACGCTTCCGTTCCCCGTGGACACCAGGGCGGCCCGCCCTTCCCGCAGGTCGCCCCGCGGAGCTTCGATCACGACCTCGCCCACCCGGGCCCGGATTACGTCGTCAAAGGCGGTGACGTGGAGCTGGCGGGTGCCGGTTGCCGCCGGCAGATCGGCCGAAGCCAGAGGGGTGACGACGGTGCCCCTCTTCGCGAGAAGTTGGAGGCGCGGCGTGGCCCCGCTCTCGTCGATCAGGGCGAGGAGGGCGCGAGTCACCGTTCCGCTCACTCCCAGGGCGACCCCGAAGACCGCGTCCGCGGCCTCCACGGTCGCCACGATCTGCAGGTGCGTCCAGGACGCCTCGCCGAACAGGGCGTAGCGCCGGGTCCCGGCGGGCGCGGTGCAGGCGAGGGCGCCGTCCGTGATGCTCCAGGCCGCCGGGGCACCCGCTTCGGTCACCCCCTGGAACGCGGTCTCGTCCCCCTCCGTGAAGGCGCTCCGGAAGACGTAGGGGCCGCTCTTCGGCTGGAGGCGCAGCCGCAACGTCTGCGCCGGGGCCCAGAGCTGCGGGTCGCCGGGCGCGGTGTCCAGGTCGACGGGCTTGTGCATCAAAACCTGGGACGGGTGGACCCGCGGGTCCGTGATCCCGCAACTGAAGGGGCTTTCGAGCAGCCGCTCCAGGCGCCCGAGGATGGGGTCGCGGGTCGGGGCCTGGCGGACGGCCCGGGTCAGGAAGCCGCTCTCGACCAGGACCGGCGACGGCGCGGGCTCCGGCTGCGGCGGGATGCGGTGGGCCGAGATCCAGTCCGCGGCCCCGCGCGACAGGCGCCGCGCGCTGTCGCCGCCCCCCACCTCTTCGGCCACCAGCACCCACTCGAGCACCTGCTGCCTCTCGGGCGGCAGGGTGGGGTCGACGGTCGTGGGCGCCAGGAGGTTGAAGCTCTCGTTGAACACGAGGGCCGCGGGCTCCGAGCGGTAGTGGAAGCGCGGCGGCCCGGCCGGGTAGCGCGACTCGACGTAGGGCTCGACCTCGTCGCCCACGCGGGCCGTGCGATTGAGCCCCGGCAGACCCCGCGTGCGGAAGTACGCCCGCTGCGTGACCGGGGCCTCCTGAATGCCGTTGCGGCTGTACTCGAGCTCGACGCGCGACGTGATGGTGATCTCGTAGTCGTGGTTGGGGAGCCAGGCGAGCTTGCCCTTGCCCAGCACCCGGTCGGCCTCGGTCTCCGCCAGGTCGTCCAGCACCTCGTCGTCCAGTACCTCGCGCACGGTGCGGTAGCGCAGAGACTGGATCTCCAGGGCGTCCTGGTCCCCCCGCTGCTCTTCCAGGCCGTGGTAGCGCAGCACCGCGCTGGTGGCACCTTCCGGCATCGTGAAGCCGATCACCGGAGGGAGGCCCGCGCTCAAGAGCATCACCTTCTCGTCCTTCCGTTCGAGCCCTTGGAAGATCTCCAGGACCAGCTCGCCGAACGGCTCGCCCCACACCTTCGCGACGATTTCGAGGACCGCGGCGGGGCGGTCGAATTCGATGACCGCGAGCTTGCCCGATTCCTTCACCCGCAGCGGGACCCGCGCGCCAGAGGCCACGGCCACGGGCGTGGGGCGGACGATCCATTTGAGGGTGCTGCTCGACTCCGAGAAGCGCTGCACCCGCGGCACGCGGCGGCCCGGCGCGGTCCCCTTGAAGTCCAGGGCATGCCACTCCGGCTCCCCGTTCTGCGCCACGAGGCACGGCCAGCCCGGCGTGTCGTCCAGGCGGACGTCGTCGGACTCGTCGTCCCGGGTCGCCAGGGTGTACGGGGTCGCGGCGTTGACCAGCAGGCGCCGCGGGTCGAGCCGGCCCGCCCGGGTCAGGTCGCCGTCCCAGTGGAAGGTGACCTGCGGCGTGAAGGTCGCGGAAACGTCGCCCAGCGTGGTCGTCTGCGGGGCGAGGAGGGTGGTCCAGAAGCCGGAGAGGGGCCCGAAGCGCGGTTTCCTGCGAATCCCCAGGCTCAAAATCTCGTACCGGGCTGTGAATTCCTCGGTCTTCTGCTCGCCCGCCCCCGGCGGAGTCGGTCCTACGACCGAGAGGCGCGAGTCGACCGCCACCCGGAGATCGAGCGCGATCGTCGAGTCGACGGAAAGGAGGGGCAGGGCGTCGAGCGCCTGGGTCGAAGCGAGGACCGGCACCAGGGACCGGAGCCCCTGGACGCTGTAGACGGCCTTGGCGTCGCTCGACTCGCCGGTCAGCCGCGGCACCAGGATCCCGGGCGAAGCGGCGCGGTCCGGCCCGAAGGCCCGGCCGCTTTCGAGCGGCATCGAGAGCGTGGGGAGCCGCTCCGGATCGGGCCCGCCCCAGACGTGCTGGAAGCGCAGCGTCACGTCCGGCAGCCACCACGGGGTCCCGATGCGGAGCTCGAAGGCCAGCCGCTTGTAGTCCGGCTCGGGCCAGATGCAGTCGAGCTCGATCTTGGCCTCCAGGCTCACCTTGAAGACCTTGAACAGCTTGATGCGGATGCCTCCCTCGAGCCAGACGAGGACGCCGCAGGCCTGCGACTCGTTGCGCCACAGGCCCACGAGCGCTCCGGCGGAGAGATAGAACTGGGCCTCTCCGACGCTGAACTTCTTTCCGGCCTTGGCCGTGAAGAGGATGCCGCCCGCGTTCACCTTGGGCGGCCCCTCGGCGTACTGGTAGCACCCTCCGAGGAACACCTCCATCGTGATCCAGCGGGTCGATTTGAAGCGGATCGACGGCCAGGTGTCCGTGTCGTTGATGAAGCCGAGCGCCACGGTCGACGGCTGGTTGCAGAAGAACATCGTGCCCGCGATCCGCGCGGTGGGGAACCAGCCCGGCACCTTGGGGCCGAGGAACTGGCTCATCTTGCAGTCGACCGAGATCAGCAGGGCGATCTTGGACTCGTCGAGCTCTAAAGCCGCGTAGCCGATCGGCTCCTTGCCGTCGAAGAGGATGGCTTCCAAGCCCGCCAGGAACACGGTGTCCTTCGGGCTCTTGGTCAGCATGGCGAACAGGTTGAGCACCACGTTCTTGCCCGAGATCGTGGGGTAGAGCTTCGTGCCGACGCCGGCCGTCCACGAGTCGTCCTCGACCTGCCAGGCGGTGAGCTGGCGGTTGTCCGGAATCGACAGCGCGTCGCCGGGCTGGCCCTTGTACCAGCGCAGCAGGCGCATGGCCTCGGGCTTGCCGTCCGGCGCCGGGAGCTTGGGGTGGAGGTTGCCGGCCGCGAGGAGGCGCAGGTCGCTCGCCTCGAAGCCGGAGAAGGGGAGACGGCCGAGCTTCAGCGCGAAGAGCCAGTAGCGGAAATCCCGGCTCGGGCCCTTGACCTGGCCCAGGAAGAAGCCCAGGCCCAGGAGGAACTGCTTGTTGAAGAGCTTGAAGTCCGCCTCCAGGCCGAAACCGAGCTCCTTGTATTCATCCTCCCCGATGCGGAACTCGCGGATCGCGCCGAAGCCCTTGATCCCCACGTTGCCGATCCGGAGGTTGAGCGAGAGGCCGTCCAGGAGCACCGGCGCCGCGTCGGGGTTGCCTCCCACCTTGAAGCGCAGGCGCTGGTAGCGCACGCCGTACTTTTCGCCCTCTTTTTTCTCCTCGTCGGTCACCGGCCTCTGGACCGCCCGCGGGAGCATGGGCACCTGGCCGGAGAACGAGATGTAGCGCCCCCCGTTATGGTCGGTGAAGAAGCCGAACTCGTCGACCCCCAGCTTGAAGACGCGGGCGGCTACGATCTCGATCCCCTCGGGGAACCAGAGCTCGCCCGAAAGGCCGCCCAGCGGTCCCCGGCCGCGGTCCCAGCCGACGTTTCGGAGCACCGCCTTGATCGGCCCTCCGGAGCGGTCCGTGATGGTGAAGGTCTTGTTCTTCGACTCCTCGGGGGTCGGCGGCGGGCCGCTGATCCCGACGTCGACCAGGAACTGGACGTAGTCGGTCCACGATTTCTCGTAGGAGTCGCGCAGCTCGTCGGTGGTCCGGTAGCCCAGCTCAACCCCCAAGCGCACCGCGAGGAACCGGAACTGGAGATCGAAGATCTTGAA
>DATHUD010000603.1:0-4602 GCA_035462575.1 Thermoanaerobaculia bacterium
GACCTGGTGCGGCCCGTGCCAGATCCAGGCGAAGATCCTGGAGCCCGTCTACCGCGACCACAAGGGGAGCGGCGTCCAGTTCCGGGCGGCGAACGTGGGGGAGGACCTGGAGAAGGTCAAGAAGTTCGTCAAGGGGAAGCCCTTCCCCTATCCCGTGCTCCTCGATCCCGACGACAAGATCTCGAGCACCCTCGGAGTCCTCGCTCTGCCCACCCTCATCGTGATCGACAAGAAGGGGAAGGTCTCGACCGTCCACTCCGGGCTCGCCGACGGCGACACGATCCGCAAGGCGATCAAGGAGGCTTCGAAGGGGTAGAGACGGACCGTCCGGAAGGGATCAGGGGGGCGGCCTTGCGGCCGCCCTTTCCGTTTCTGGGGAGCTACCAGGCCTTTACTGCAGGACCACCAGGGCGACCCGGCGGTTCTGGGAGCGGCCCTGGCGGGTGTTGTTGTCCGCCACCGCGGCGCTCTCGCCGTAGGAGATCACGTTGATCCGGTGCAGCGGAATGCTGTGCTTCTGGTTCAGGTAGCGGCGCACGGCCTCGGCCCGCAGGAGGCCCAGCTCTTCGTTGTACTTCTCCGAGCCCACGCTGTCCGTGTGGCCCTGGATCTCGATGTAGACGTTCTTGTTGTCGCCCGTGAGCTGGGAGGCGAACTGGTCGAGGGCCGACTCGGCCTCGGGAGAGAGGTCCGAGGTGTCGAAGCCGAACTTGACCTTGTCGTCGGACAGCACCGTCTCGTAGAGGAGCTTGCCCTGGGCCAGCTTGCCGGCCTCCTGGGCGCGCTGCAGCGCCTCCTGAGCGGTCTTGGAGGTCTCGCCGATCTGGCGGTCATGGGTGTCGAGGCGGGTCTGGGCCTCTTCGACCTGGCCCTGCACATCGTCCACGCGGGTGCCCACGGCGCCGGTCTCCTGCCGGACGTACTTCTTCGTCGCGCAACCGGTAGTCGCGGCGAGGGCTGCAATCAATCCGAAAACAACAGCGAAGGATTTCATTCTCATGGGTTGGTTCTCCTTCAAATGAAACGGGCCGTTCCCCGGCGGGAAGGCCCGGGTGGCGATTAACCGCCCGGAGTGGCGGGCGGTGGTCCCTTGTATCCACGTCGGAATACGATGCTGCGGCGGGAGTCTCCCTTGACCTCGACCTGGACCCGGCGGAAGCGCGAAGGGCCGTCCCCCGTGGCGAATCCCAGCACGTACTGCTGCCGGAGATCCTCGAGGATGACCGTGAGCGCCTCGTTCAGGTCTTCAGGGCGGGAGATGGAGAAGTAGCGGCCTCCCGTGGCGGTGGCGAGAAGAGAGAGGACGTCCGCGTAGCGGTAGATCTTCTCGCCCTGCTCTGTGAGCTCGTAGGGGTTGCCGGAGCCGAGGCCCAGGACATAGGTGGGGAGCTGGGACTTCTGCACGATCTCGCGGGCCTGCTCCGGCGTAATCTTGCTCGCGTTGTCGACCCCGTCGGTGATGAGGAGCGCGAAACGCTTCGGATTCTTGCCGCTGATCGAGACGTCGGGGAGCCAGGCCACGGCGTCATGGAGGGCCGTCGTGCCCCAGGCGGTCCACGCCTGGCTCGACTCGCGCAGCACCGTCAAGTCGGCGGTGAACGGCACCTCGACCCCCACGTCGCCCCCCGCGAAGGTGGCGATGGCGAACTCGTCTCCCGGCAGCGCCTTCCCGGTGAAGAAGTTGATCACCTCGCGGCTCACGTCGAGCCGGCCGGCGTTGGCCATGCTCCCGGAGAGGTCCTGGAGGAAGACGACGGAGGCCGGCGCCTCGGCCCGGCGCTCGAAGCTCTCGATCTTCGCCGGACGGTCGTCGACGAGGAGCCGGAAATCGTCCTCGTCCAGGTTCTTCGCGTAGCCCGCGCCCGCGCGGACGACCACGGGCACCAGGACGTAGCCCACCGAGACCTGGTCCTCGAAAGCCGGAGGCTGGGGCTCCGGCTCCTGCCAGGCGTGGACCGCCGGGACCGCGGTGGCGGCCAGCAGGAAGACGAGGGGGATCGCGGTCACGCGACGAGCTCTGTTCACGGCGGTCAAGTCAGTGCAAAGGGCACGCCATCCGTGGGAAGATCCCGGGTGGAGGTACGTCATGAGCGAGGAGATCGACATCCGGAATATTTCCATCAAGTGCGGGAACTGCAACACCTACCAGACGCTCGCGGCGTTTGCCCGCCGGGACGAGGAATGGAACGTCTATACCTATGAATGCGAGAACGACACCTGCGACCCCAAGGTCACCCGGACGCTCGTCGAGGTCCCCCGGGAGATGGACGTCTTCGCCCGCCGCGACGCGGACTGGCGCGGCGGCGGCAAGCATGGCGAGGTGGGGGACGGCAACCCGGTAGACTGACCGCTCGGGGAGCGGGTGGGACGGCCGCCTCATATAGAGACTTTACAATATCAGGCGCCAAAGGTCGATCCGGACACCTGGGCGGCCCCCGGCGCCGATCTGGCACGGCCTGTGCTAATCTCCCTCGGCCGGTTCCATCCGGAGCCGCCTTTTTCGCTTTCACACTCGGAATCCAACTAACTTCTCGTGAGGGAACCATGAAGAAGATTGTCCACATCGTGGGCACGGGCACGATCGGCGAGCCCTTGATCGGTCTGTTCACCGACTTCCGGGACCGCATGGGGATCGACGAGGTCACCTTCCACAAGCGGACGCCGCTCGCGTCGGACAAGGCGAAGCTCTCGCACCTCATGCAGCGCGGCGCGAAGCTGGCCGTGGACGAGGACGTGCGGGCCGAGTTCGAGAAGCTGGGGCACGAGGTCAGCTACGAGGCCCGCGAGGCGCTGGAGCGGGCGACCGTGGTGCTCGACTGCACCCCGGCGGGCAACGAGAACAAGGAGAAGTTCTACGAAGGGCTCTCCGGCCCCAAGGGGTTCCTCGCCCAGGGGAGCGAGTTCGGCTTCGGCAAGCCCTACGCCCGCGGCATCAATGAAGAGGTCCTGGTGCCGGGGGACGACCGCTTCGTCCAGATCGTCTCCTGCAACACGCACAACATCTCGACGCTCTTGAAGACGATCTGCGACGGCGGCGACGGCGAGTACAACCTGAACAAGGGGACCTTCGTCTGCATGCGGCGGGCGAACGACATCTCGGCGACGGACAGCTACATCCCGGCCCCGAACGTGGGCAAGCACGACGACCCGGACTTCGGCACCCACCACGCGCGGGACGCCCACCACGTCTTCGAGACGCTCGACAAGGACCTGAACCTGTTTTCGAGCGCGGTCAAGCTCAACACCCAGTACATGCACTCGATCTGGTTCAACCTGGACCTTGCCAAGGACATGTCGCTCGACGAGGTGAAGCGGCGCCTGAAGAGCAACCCGATGGTGGCGGTGACGGACAAGCGCTACGCCAACCTGATCTTCAGCTTCGGCCGCGACCACGGTTACTACGGCCGCATCCTGTCGCAGACCGTGGTGGTGATGCCGACGATCGCCGTGCGCCGGAAGCGCGAGGTCTACGGCTTCTGCTTCACCCCGCAGGACGGCAACTCGCTCCTCTCTTCGGTGGCCGCCACCCTGTGGATGATCGAGCCGGACTGGCAGAGTGTCGAGACGCGTTTGAGCCCGCTGCGCCGCTGGCTGTACCGGGAGATCTGATCCGGCTCCGGAACCGCCGTCCGCCCCGGGGCGGGCGGCGGGCCCCTCTCCATGAGACCCGCTGAGCTTCGATTTGGCGACCTCCGCATCGAGGGATGGTCGCGCGCCGGGGAGGACAACTGGTTCCGCGTCCATCCGCCGGGGCTCGCCTTCGACGTGGGGCGGGGGGCGCTCCACCTGGCCGGAGCGCGGGACGTATTCATCTCGCACGGCCACCTGGACCACGCCCTGGGGCTGCCCTACGTGCTGTCCCAGCGCACGCTCCACCAGTCCGTGGACACCCGGGTGTTCTGCCCGGCCGAGACCGCGGAGCCGCTCCGCGGCCTGATCGCCGCGGCGGAGCGTCTGGAGAGCGCCGCCTACAGTTACGAGCTCCACCCGCTCGCCCCGGGCGACCGGGTGGAGGTGGGGCGGGACCTGGCGGTCGAAGCCTTCGCCACGGACCACGTGGTCCCCTCTCTGGGGTTCCACCTGCTGCGGTCGAAGCGGCGGCTCGCCGCGGCCTACACCGGCCTCCCGGCCGCGGAGCTGATCGCCCTGCGCGAGCGCGGGGTGGACACGGCGGAGAGGCTCGAGGAGATCTGGCTCACCTACTGCGGGGACACGGGGCCGGCGGTCTTCGACCGCGAGCCGCGCCTCTTCGGGAGCCGGGTGCTGATGCTCGAGTGCACGTTCCTGGGCTCCGGGCAGAAGGACAAGGGGAGGCTCTTCAAGCACCTCCATCTGGAGGACATCGCCTCGCGGGCGGGCGATTTCAGGAACGAGGCCATCGTCTTGCATCATCTGTCGCGCCGCTTCCGCGAGGAGGATCTGCGCGGCGAGGTGGAACGGTGCCTGCCGGTGCTGGCGCCACGCATACATCTCCTGGTGGAGGGACGAGAAGGATGAGAGGCAGACAGAGCGGCGGCGGACGGGGGCCGGAGCGCCGGGGGCCCGGCGGCGGCAAAGGTCCGGGGCCGCGCGGCCCGCGGAGGCAGGGTCCCGGAGACCGCG
>DATHUD010000604.1:0-2955 GCA_035462575.1 Thermoanaerobaculia bacterium
GTGCCAGGCAAGGGCGGTGGCGCGGGAATCGACCTCCGCATAGGTGAGGCGCCCCGCCCCGGACTCGACCGCCACCGCCTGCGGGGCCTCCGCCGCCCGCGCTTCGAACCCCCGCAGGACGGAAACCTCCGGGGCGCCGGCCACGGGTCCCCGTCCCGCCTCCAGAAGCTCCCGGCGCTCCTCGGGAGCAAGGATCTCCAGATCGCGGAGCCGCGCTCCGGGCCGGTCGGTCAGGTTGCGGAACAGGGTGTGGAGGTGGGAGAGGATCCGCCGCGTGGAATCCCGGTTCATCCGGGTCCAGTGGTAGTTGAGCCGGAGCTCCAGCACGCTCCCCTTCGGCACGACGTAGAGGGTGAGCGGAAAGTTGCTGGCCTCGGACAGATGAGCCGTCCGGACCTCCAGCCCGAGACCGGCCGTCCCGGTCCGCAGGGCGTCCATGGGGTAGTTCTCGAAGACCAGCATGGTCTCGAAGAGCTTGCCTTTGCGCCCCACCTCGCTCCAGCCGAGGATCTGGTCGATCGGGGAGTGCTCGAATTCCCTCTGCTCGGTCTGCTGCTCCTGGAGGGCCTTGAGCCAGGCCGCCACGGGCTGGTCCGCGGGGAGAGGCACGCGGACCGGGAGCGCGTTGATGAACAGGTCCACCATCGACTCCACCCCGTCGAGCTCCGGCGGACGGCCCGCCACGATGCCGCCGAAGGTGACGTCGTCCGTGCCGGAGTAGCGGCCGAGGAGCAGCGCCCAGGCGCCCTGGACCAGGGTGTTGAGCGTGAGCTGGTGCTGCCGGGCATGGGTCCGCAGGGCCGCCGTCAGCTCCTCGGAGAGGTGGAGGATCTCTTCCTGGGACACCCACCCCGTGGGGTCTCCGCCGGCTCCCGTGCCGTCGAAGGGGAGAGGGTTCGCGATGCTGAACCCGCGGAGCGTCTGGCGCCAGAAGGACTCCGCCCGGACAGGATCCTGCTTCTGCACCCAGGCGATGTAGTCGCGGAAAGGACGGGGGCGCTCGAGCCGGGGCTCACCGCCCCCGGCGAGCGCCTGGTAGACGGAGAAGGCCTCCCCGAGGATCACGCCCATGGACCATCCGTCCACAACCAGGTGATGGAAGCTCCAGACGAACCGGGCCTCCTCGTCCGAGAAGCGGATCACGGCACACCGCATCAAGGGAGCCTTGGTGAGATCGAACCCGCGGTCGTGGTCTTCGCGCAGGAACGCGGCGAACCGCTCCTCGCGCTCCGCCTCCGGCAGATCCCGCCAGTCGTGCTCCTGCCAGGGCAGCTCGATGCCGCGGCGCACGACCTGCAGCGGCTGCTCGCGGCGCTCCCAGACGAACTGAGTCCGCAGCGCCGCGTGCCGCTCCATCACCCGCGTCCAGGTCTGGCGCCAAGCGGCCCGGTCCAGGGGGCCCGCCAGCGTCGAGACGTATTGATCGAAGTAGACCTGCCCCTTCTCCTCGCCGAAAAGAAGATGGAAGAGCATCCCCTGCTGAGAGGGGGAGAGCGCGTAGATGTCTTCAATGCTGTTCTGTTTGCTCATCGCAGCTTTTTCCCCAAGTCGTCGACTAGGCCAGATCGGCGAGAAGATCGTCCAGATCCTCTTGGCTCAAGCCCGCCTCCGGGAAGTCGGACGGGGTGAACCCGCCGGCGTCCGAAGACTGGCAATGCCTGATGATGGCGCCCAGAGATTCGAGGAACCGGTCGGCGAGCCGCCGCACGGTCTCGGGCCGGTGGAGCGCCTCGCTGTAGAGAAAGTCCACGCGGAGAGACTCTCCGGCGAGGAACCCCGAAACATCGAGAACGTGACGCCGCGCGGCCATGGCCGGGCGGACCGGAGCCAGGAGCTCGGCCTTCCACGGCCCCGCCGCGCCGGCCTGGAAGCGGGAGCCCACCTCGGGCACCGGCAGCCTGGAGCCGAGCCCCCGGCGCGGCAAGCGGCGCACCGTCTCTTTGACTTCCTTGAGGAGAGCCCCCTCATCCGCTTCGTTTTCAAGGTGCAGCGGGGAGGTCCAGGTGAGACAACCCACGGTGCGCGAGCCGTCCAGCTCCTCGAAGACCCCCTCCCGGGGCGAGCCCGCGAGATCCACGGCCAGGCGCGGCGCGCCCGTCCATCCGGAGACCGCCTTGGTCAATGCGGCGAGCAGCAGCTCTTCCACGGTGTTGCCGTACCGGCGGGTCCCCTCCGCCAGCAGGGCCCGGGACTCCTCTGCCGGCACGGTGACCGGGAGCGTCCGGGCCGACCCTTCAGTGTTGGCGGCCTCCCCCCCGCGAAGGTCGACCGGCAGCCGTCCCGCGCCCGCGGTCTGCCGGGCCTCCGCAACTCCTGGAGAGGATTCCAGGGCCTCGGCGAAACGCCGGAACGACGCGGTCGCGGCCGGCAGCTCCCGTCCCTCGGCCGCCGCGGCCAGGTCTTCGAGCAGCAGCGGCCAGGAGGCGGCGTCGACCGCCAGCGGGTGGGCCGCGAGCAGCAGGCGATCCGGCTCGACGAGGAACGCCTGAAGCGGCCCGGCCGCGAGGTCGAAGCGCTCGCGCGCCGCCGCGACCTCCCCGGCCCCGATCCTCCCGAGCGCCAGGGGCGAAACCTCGGAGGGGGCGGCGATCCGCTGCGTCCACGAGCCGTCCTCCCGGCGCTCGAAGCGGAGGCGCAACGCGTCGTGCCGGGCGGCGAGCGCGGCCAGGGATTTCTCCACGGCCTCCGCTCCCACGCCCTGCGGCAGCTCGGCCAGCACCGCATCGTTCCACCCGAGGACACCCTCCGGAGCCCCCGCGAGGAGGAGGGTCTGGCCGGGGGTGAGCGGCACCGGGCCGGCCCCGCTCCCGCTCTCGGCCGCGAGAGCCGACGCGTCCGCCACTCGGGCGAGCTCGGCGATCGTCTGGTTCTGGAAGATGTGACGGGGGGCGAGCAGCAGCCCCCGCTTCTTCGCCCGCGACACGACCTGGATGGTGAGGATCGAGTCGCCCCCCA
>DATHUD010000605.1:0-2708 GCA_035462575.1 Thermoanaerobaculia bacterium
GCTCCTGATCCTGCTGCTCGCTAGCTCCGCGCTCGAGGCCCACGACCTCTGGATCGAGCCGGGGGCGTTCACGCCGGCCCCCGGGCAGCGCGTCGCGGTCCGCCTGCGGCTCGGGCAGGGGTTCCGGGGAGATCCGGTCCCCCGCGATCCCAAGCTCCTCGAGCGCTTCGCCGCGCTCGGGGCTCAAGGGGGGGAGACGGCGATTCAGGGGGTGCCCAACACCGAGCCGGCGGGGTTTGCCTCGTTCGCCTCCCCGGGGCTCCAGGTGCTCGTCTACGACAGCCGGCGCGAGCCGGTCGAGCTCGACGCCCCGAAGTTCGAGGAGTACCTGCAGGAAGAGGGCCTGGAGAAGGTAATCTCGCTCCGCAAAGAGCGGGGGCAGAGCGCGGCCCCGGGCCGGGAGGTCTTCTCGCGCTGCGCCAAGGCGCTGGTGGCGGTCGGGGGGAAGGAGGCCAGAGGGCGCGGATTCGACCAGGTCGCGGGCCTGCCCCTGGAGCTCGTTCCGGAGAAGAACCCCTATACCCTGGCGGGCGGGGGGGAGATCCCGGTCCGGCTCCTCTACCAGGGAAAGCCCCTGGCGGACGTCCTCGTCGTGGCTTTTCAAAAAGGCCGGGCGGATCAGGCCGTATCCGCCCTCACGGACCGCAAGGGAAGGGTCACCCTGCGCTTCGACCGGCCGGGGGCCTGGCTCGTCAAGGCCGTGCACATGATCCCCGCCCCGAAGGACACCGGGGTGGATTGGGAGAGCTTCTGGGCTTCTCTGACGTTCGAGATCCCCGCAGCTCCATAACGATAAATAAATAAGCTCTCAACCGTGTTCGCCGCGTCCTCAGGAGCGGTATATTCCCGTTCCTATGGATGCGAGGGAGCCCCAGGAGGTCCAATTGATGGACCGGATCGCCGGTGGGGATGGCCAGGCGTTCGCCCGGATCTTCGAGATGCACTCGCCGGTGACGCTCGGCTTCCTGGTCCGGATTCTCGGCCGGCGAAGCGAGGCCGAGGAGGTTCTGCAGGAGGTCTTCCTCCAGGTGTGGAGCCAGGCCGGCCGCTACGAGGCGGGACGGTCCACGCCCCGCGGCTGGATTCTGATGCTGGCGCGCTCCCGAGCCCTCGACCGGCTCCGACGCCGGGAGTCGGCGCGCCGCCGCGAGGAGAGCCTCGCCGAAGAGGAAGGACGTCTGGAGGCGCCGGTGGGCACGGCGCGGCTCGAGGCTGGCGAGCGGCGCGACCAGGTCCACTCGGCCCTCGGGGTCCTGACGCCGGAGCAGCGCCGCTGTATCGAGCTCGCCTTTTTCGAGGGGCTCACTCACACCCAGATCGCCGAGCGGCTGAAGGCGCCGCTCGGCACCGTCAAATCCCGGATCCTGCTGGGGATGAACAAGCTCCGGCAGGCCTTGAGCTCGTGAGATGAACGCCGGACACTCCAACCACCTCGAAGAGCTCCTCCCCGCCTATGCCCTGGGCGCGCTGGACGGGGACGACCTTCGGGAGCTCGAAGGGCACCTGGCCGCAGGGTGCGCGGAGTGCCGCCGGCAGCTCGGCCTCTGGGAGCGGGATCTGGAGGCGCTGGCGGCGTCGGTCCCGCCGGTTGCGCCTTCGGCTGTGACGCGGCAACGCATCCTGCGGGTGGCCGGCGGCGCAGAACGCCGGCCTTCCGGCCTCCCCCGCTGGTTCCTCCTGCCGGCGGCGGCCCTGCTCCTCCTGGCGGTCTGGGGTGTCGCGGGCCAGGCACGGCTCCGGGGGGAGGTGCGCCGCTTGACCGCCGAGCGCGACCGCCTGGCGCAACAGGTCGGCGTCCTCGAAAGCCAGACCGCCCAGGCCCGCGCGGAGGCCCGGCGAATGGCCGAGACCCTGCGCGTGATCGCCGCCCCCGGCGTCCGGACCGTCTCGCTCGCGGGTCTGGCCCCGACACCGGGCGCCGAAGGCCACACCTACGTCAACCCGCGCGAGCGGAGCGCCCTGTTCTACGCCTTCGATCTGCCGCCGCTCGCGCCGGACAAGACCTACCAGCTCTGGTTCATCGCCTCTGGCACGCCCGTCTCGGCCGGGACCTTCGCCGTGGACCCGCGGGGCGCCGGGAGCCTGCGGGTGGACGACATCACCCGGGTCGACGACATCGAGGCCTGGGCGGTGACGGTCGAGCCGCGGGGCGGCGTGCCCCAGCCCACGGGCGCGATGGTGCTCAAGGGTTAGCTCCGGGATCTGTTAAAGTTCCAGCGCGTGCCCGAGGTCAAAAATCTTCTCGAACAGCTGCGGGAGCGCGCCACCCAGGCGCCGGCTTCGATCGTCCTCGCCGAAGGCCGGGACCCCCGGGTCGTCGCCGCGGCGGAGCGCGCCACGGCCCTCGGTCTCTGCCGGGCGAGCGTGGTGGGGAGCCGCGAGGAGGTGGCGAAGGCCGCCGAAGCCGCCGGGGTGGAGATCACGGTCCCCGTGCTCGACCCGGCCGCCGATCCCGACCTGCCGCATCTGACGAAGCATCTCGCCGGGCGCCTTTCGGCGCGGGGGAAGGATCCTGCGGACGCCGCGGCTTTGGCCCTCGATCCGCTCCACTACGCGTGCCTCCGGGTGGCCACCCTGCGCTCCGGCGGGGCGGTGATGGGGGCCTTGGCCACCACCGCGGACACGCTCCGGGCGGCGCTCCGGGCGGTCGGCCCGCGGCCGGGGCTCAAGATGGTCTCTTCCTGCTTCCTGATGGTCCTGCCCGACGG
>DATHUD010000606.1:0-13718 GCA_035462575.1 Thermoanaerobaculia bacterium
GTCCCGGCGGGTCTCAAGGTGTACCTGGCCGCCCTCGCGATCGTCGACGACATCGGTGCCGTGCTCGTGATCGCGCTCTTCTACACGGACGGGGTGAGCTGGGGCGCGCTGGGGGCCGCGGGCGTTCTTCTCCTCCTCGCGGCCGGAGCCAATGCCGCGGGCGTGCGCCGGCCCTGGGCCTACCTGCTGATCGGCGTGGCTCTCTGGGGCGCCGTCCTGGCTTCGGGCGTCCACGCGACGATCGCGGGCATCCTTCTCGCCATGGCGATTCCGTCGCGGACGCGGATCCATGAGGACGAGTTCCTCGCGGGCGCCCGCCGGAGCGTCGGCGACTTCGAGCGCGGATGCGGCCCCGGAACGACCGTGCTCACCAACCAGTTGCAGCAGGAGGCGATCCTGACGCTCGAAACCCTCTGTGAGCGTGCGCAGGCGCCGCTCCAGACCATGGAACGGAAGCTTCACGGGATCGTGGCGTTCGGCATCATGCCGCTCTTCGCGCTCGCCAACGCGGGCGTAGAGCTCACCGGCGGAGATTACGGAGCGATCCTTTCGAGCCCGGTCACGCTGGGCATCTTCCTGGGGCTCGTGCTCGGCAAGTCGCTCGGGATCACCCTCTTCTCCTGGGCCGCCGTCCGCACCGGCCTCGCCGCGCTGCCGGGAGGAGTGACGTGGCGCCTCATCCACGGCGTCGCCTGGCTCGCGGGGATCGGCTTCACGATGTCGCTCTTCGTCGCGGGGCTCGCCTTCGCCGGCGCGCCCGCGCTCCTCACGGCCGCCAAGCTCGGCGTCCTCGCCGCGTCGCTCTCCGCCGGGGTCTGTGGCTGGTTCCTGCTCCGGCGTGCGGGATCACGAGAGTAGGAGAGGCAGGAGCGGTTGGGGGGCGGGGGTGAGAGCCCAGGGTTTCCACCCTGGGCTCTATCGAGCTCCGGACCGCATCAAGCCCCGGGCGGGGGGTCTGCGTGAGCCCCGTGCTCGTCGCGGTCGCCTCCGACCGGGTCTCCGGTGCCGGGCAGGACCCGGCCTCCCGGGGTGACGGGCTCAGCCGTGGGCGCGGGGGGCGGCGGGAGCGGGGCCATGGCGGCGGGCGTGGCCGTGGCCGTCTTCGGCGCGTTGTCGGCCAGCCACTTGTCGAAGTCCGCCTGGGTGTGGACCGTGTAGTAGCCCTGCATGCGGTAGTGCGTGAGGCCGCAGAGCTGGGCGCAGGCGATCTCCCAACAGTTCTTCGGCTTGGCGCTCGCGCAGGCGGGGAACTGCGCATCCGGCGGCGTCACCTTGTTCGGGGTGAAGTAGACCGGGATGACCTGGCCCGGGATGGCGTCCTGCTTGACGCGCATCTGGGGCAGGAAGAAGCTGTGGATCACGTCCTTGCTCGACAGGTAGATGATCGCCGGCTTGTCCACGGGCAGGTGGAGCTGGTTCAGGGTGATGACGTCGTCCTGGGCCGCCGGGTCGGTGAAGTCGATCCCCAGCGGGTTGCCCCCGGCCGTGACCTTCTTGACATCGGTGCGGCCGAAGACGCCGTCCGCGCCCGGGTAATGGACGTTCCAGGCGAACTGCTCGGCGATGACCCGAAGCTCGACCGCGTCGGTCTTCGAGGGCACGGCGCTCACCCGCTTGGCCCAGATCGGCACCGCGAAGAGGACGAGCAGGACGACCTCGATGAGCACGACGCCCGCCTCGCCGTAGGTCGAGAACTTGCCCTTGGCGCCGCCGTAGCTCGCCACCGGGTTCTTGCCCCTGCGGAAGCGGAACAGGCAGTAGAGGTAGAAGAGGCCCCAGCCCACGAACAGGATGATCATGAACCAGTGGACGATGGCCGTCAGGTAGTCGAGCTCCGCCCCGTGCGTCGACGCGTTCGGGGGGAAGTTCAGGGGGAGACCGAGGTGCTTCTCCATCACCGTTTCTCTCCATGGATGAGACGCAGCTGCGGCCGCGCCGGCTTCTCGAGTTTTTTGGAACGCTTCCGGAAATCCCAGATCATCCGTCCGACGCCGATCCACAGGAGCCCCACGAAGCCGACGAGCACCAGGATCGCGTTGTTCATGCCCTGGGTCGCGGCCGAGTCCGCGGCTCCGTAGCAGGTGGCGCAGGCCGAAGCGGCCTCGGGCAAGGCCAGCCACACCGCCGAGGCGGCGAGGCCGAGGACCGTGCGGGTCTTTGCGAGCGGCTTCATGGTGCTCTCCTTCAACTTCAATCGTCCGGATCCAGGGCGCGGAGCTTCCGGCGCGCCTTCAAGCCATAGACCACCAGGCCGAGCCCGATCCCGAAGAACAGGACTCCCAGGGCGAGGTCGCCCAGGCTCCTTGTCACCAGATAGCTCTGGAGGCCCCACACGCCGACCCACGCCGCCAGGAGGACCGAGACGGCGATGAAGAACAGGTGGAACGACCGGAGCGACAGGCTCATTGGAGATGGAGCTCCGGGCTGTTCCATTCCCAGAGGACCGGAATCGCCATCAGCACGAGGAAGAACGCGATCGTGAGGATCAGCACCCAGTAGATCGCCTTCCGCTCGTGATTGAGATGCATGAAGACTGCCGCCACGAGCGAGCCCTTGGAGATCGCGATGATCAGGGCCACGATGACCGCCAGGGCCACCGGCATGTGGAAATAGGAGACCGCCACGGTGAGGACGGTCAGCACCATCAGGGCCACGAACACCCCGATGTAGGTCTTCGTCTGCTTGCGGATCGCTTCGGCGTCGGTTGCGCTCATCGTCTCCTCCGGGCCGCTAGAGCAGGTAAAGGGTCGGGAACAGGAAGATCCACACGAGGTCGACGAAGTGCCAGTAGAGGCCCGCCACCTCGATCCGGTTGGTGAACCGCTCGGGCTGGGTCTTCCACATCTTCGCGCCCGGCCCCCAGAAGTAGCCGTTGACGATCATGCCGCCGATCACGTGCAGGGCGTGGAGCCCGGTCAGCGTGAAGTAGACGGCGAGGAAGGTGTTGTTGCTGGGGTACAGATGGTGCTCGAACTTGCTGCCGTACTCGATCGCCTTGACGACGAGGAAGCCGACGGAGGCGAGAAGCGTGAGCCCCATGTAGAGCCGGTACTTCTTGAAGTCGTCGAGCTTCAGCGAGGCCCAGGCCATGACCATGGTCACCGAGGAGGCGATCAGGATGACCGTGTTCAAGGTCGCGAGCGGCACGTTCAGGAACTCGCGCCCGTGCGGCCAGGTGGGCGCCCCGGTGCGCAGCAGGACGTAGGAAGAGAACAGGGCGCCGAAGAGCATCACCTCGGAGGCGAGGAAGAGCCAGATGCCCAGCTTGGCGTTGTAGAGCCCGGTGTCGGGCCGGGTCTCGACGGTGTAGGGAATCTCCATCATGGCTCAGGCCTCCTGGGGCAGCGCCTTGTGCTGGGGGACGAAGTCCCCGGGGGCACCCGGCAGGCTGTAGTCGTAGGGTCCGCGCACCACGGTCGGGATCTCGGCGAAGTTGCCGTGGGCGATCGGCGGCGAGGGCGCCGCGGCCCACTCGAGCGTGGTGGCCTCCCAGGGGTTCGCATCCACCTTCTTCCCCTTCCAGATGCTCCAGAAGAGGTTGATCATGAACGGGATCTGGGCGACTCCCAGGAGCCACGCCGAGACCGACATGAACTCGTTCCACTCGAGCACGGGCTGCGCGTGGGAGTACGAGAGGCCGCCGTCGTAGAGCCGGCGCGAGACGCCCGCCAACCCCTGGATGAACATCGGCCCGAAGACGCCGTTGATGAAGAGGAACGACGGCCAGAAGTGGAGCTTGCCCAGGAAGTCGTTCATCTTGCGGCCGGTGATCTTGGGGAACCAGTAGTAGATGCCGGCGAACATCGCGAAGATGGTGCCGGGCGCCACCACGTAGTGGAAGTGGCCGATCACGTAGTAGGTGTCGTGCAGGTGGATGTCGGTGGGCGCGAGTCCCAGCGGCAGGCCGGTCAATCCCCCGATCGCGAACATCGGCAGGAAGGCGAGCGCGAAGAGCATCGGCACCGTGAAGCGGATCGACGCTCCCCAGAGCGAGATGATGAGCGCCGTCAGGATGATGACCGACGGGATCGAGATGATCATCGTGGTCGTCTGGAAGAAGGTGCTCATCACCGTCCCCATGCCGGTCATGAACATGTGGTGGGCCCACACGATGAACGACATGAAGCCGAGGAACGTTGCCGCGTAGACGAGCGACCGGTAGCCCCAGAGGGGCTTTCTGGTGTTGTTCGCGATCACCTCGGCGATGATGCCGAAGGCCGGGAGGATGAGGACGTAGACCTCCGGGTGGGCGAGGAACCAGAAGAGGTGCTGCCACAGGAGCGGGTTGCCGCCGCCCGAGACCTCGAGCACCTGCCCCGAGACGACGAGGCCGCTCGGCATGAAGAAGCTCGTGCCGGCCAGCCGGTCCATCATCTGGAGGACCGCCGCGGCCTGAAGGGCCGGGAAGGCGAGGAGCAGCAGGAACGAGGTGACGAATTGCGCCCACACGAAGAAGGGCAGCCGCATCCAGGTGAGGCCCGGGGCCCGGAGCTGGACGATCGTCACGATGAAGTTGGCCGAGCCCAGGAGAGACGAGATGATGAGCGCCAGCATGCCGAACAGCCACACCGTCTGCCCCGAGGTGGCGATGTTCGACAGCGGCGGGTACGAGGTCCACCCGGACTGCGGGGCGCCGCCGGGCACGAAGAAGCTCGTGAGCATCAGGACGCCGCCCACGAAGTAGGTCCAGTAGCTCGCCATGTTGAGCTTGGGGAACGCCATGTCGGGCGCGCCGATCTGGAGCGGCACGAGGTAGTTGCCGAAGGCGCCCACGGCGAGCGGGACGATCCCCAGGAACACCATGATGGTGCCGTGCATGGCCCCGAGCTGGTTGTACATCTCGGGCGGCATGACCCCGCCCATGTCCTTGAACAGGAAGCCCAGGAAGGGGACCGGCTTGCCGGGGTAGGCGAGCGCCCACCGCATCATCATCATCAGGGTGAATCCGAACAGGAGGAACAGGAGGGAGGTGAAGCCGTACTGGATGCCGATGACCTTGTGGTCCTGGGAGAACACGTACTTGCGCCAGAAGCCCTCTTTGGGGTGATGGGCCTCGGCGTGTCCGTGCGCGACCCCTTCGTCGACTAGTGTCGCCATCTACAGTCTCCTCGAAGCGGTGGGCAGATCAGGCAAAACACCCCGGAGGCGAAGCTCCGCCCGGGTCCCCGCGCAAGGACCCGCCGGGTCGGTTTTGCCCAGCTTTGCTAACTTCAAAAACATCATGCCGAATGGGCTTTTTTAAAAGACGCCTGAGTGTATGACAGGGCTGTGGCGAGCGCAAGGCGGGGCGCGGACCTCAGGGAGCCGCCTCAGGGAGCGAGGGCCCGGAGGTCCGCCTCGAGCCTCTTCATCGCCTCCTCGTCGAACGCCTCGTAGTAGCCGCGGATCCGGCCTTCTCCGTCCACCAGCACGAAGCGGGTGCTGTGGAGGATGGGCTCGGGGGCGGTGATCCCCGGCGGCGCCGGCGGCGGGTCCATCTCGAGGCCGAGCTTGAAGCCGGAGACGGTGAGGCTGCGGATCTGCTCGCGGGTGCCGGTCAGGAAGAGCCAGCGGTCCGGGGCGGAGAAGGACTTCGCGTAGCGCTCCAGCACCTCGGGCGTGTCGTGCTCCGGGTCCACCGAGAAGGAGACGAGGCGGACGGGGAGGTCCTTCGGCAGATCGCGGTCGAAGCGGGCCATCCGCGCCGTCATCATCGGGCAGGAGGCGGGGCAGCGGGTGAAGATGAAGTCGGCCACCCAGGGCGCTCCGGTGAGGTCGGCCAGGCGGACGGGCCGGCCGTCCCGGTTGGTGAGTGCGAAGTCCGGGACCTGGCCGAGCACCGGCGGCGGCTCCGGCCGGCGGAGCCGCTGGACCAGGGCGGCCGCGGTCACGGCGAGAAGGGCCGCCACCAGGAGGCCCCAGAGCAGACCCCGGCGCAGCGTCACCCCCGCCACTACTCCACCCTCCCGCCGCGGGTGACGAGGAGGTCGACCGCCAGCGCGAGCGCGCCGGCCCCCGCCGTCACGGCGAGCGACAGGGCCGGTCCCGGCACCCCGCTCCCGAGGTTCGCCTGCGGCCCGTAGAGCACCCAGCGCAAGGCCGCGACCCCGTAGGTGAGCGGGTCGGCCCGCATCAGGGCCGAGAGCCAGACGGGCGCGCCCGAGAGGGGGAAGAAGGCGCCGGAGAGGAGCCACATGGGGATCAGGACGAGGTTCATGACGGCGTGGAAGCCCTGGACCGAGTCGAGCACCCAGGCGAAGGCGAAGCCGATCGCGGTCATGGAGACCGCCAGCACGGCGAGGACGGCCGCCGCGGCGAGCCCCGAGGTCACCGTGAGACGGATGCCCGACAGCGGCGCGAGAGCCAGGAAGGCCATCCCCTGGAGCCAGGCGAGCGTCGCCCCGCCGAGGACCTTGCCGGCCACGATCGACACCCGGGAGACCGGGGCCACGAGCACGCCCTGGAGAAATCCCTCGTGGCGGTCTTCGATCAGGGAGATGGTCGAGAAGATCGCGGCGAAGAGGAGGACGAGGACGACGGTGCCCGGGAAGAAGTACTCCAGGTAATTCAAGTCCGCGGGCCCCCCGGGCAGGCGGAAGGAGCCCGAGAGGCCGCTCCCGATGAGCAGCCAGAAGACGAGCGGCGACCCCGCCGCACCCACCACCCGGCTCGGCTGGCGGAAGAAGCGCACGATCTCCCGCCGCCAGAGCGTGTAGACCGGGAGCAGGGTCACGCCGCGGTCTCCTCGGCGCCGTAGAGGCGGCGGCCGGTCCGTTGGAGGAACACGTCCTCCAGCGTCGGCCGGGCCACGGTCACGGTCTCGATCCGCCCCGGGAACGCCTCGGCGAGACGGGCTACGAGCTCGTGCCCGCGCTCGCGCTCCAGGCGGACGCTCCCATCCCGCACCGTGGGCGTCAGATCCGGGAAGCGGGCGGCGAGATCCCGGGCGAGCCCTTCGGGCTCGGAGCCGGAGAGGGTGACGACGTCGCCCCCGATCTCCTCCTTGAGCGCGGCGGGCGCCCCCCCGGCCACGATCGCGCCGCGGTCCAGAAGCACCAGGCGGTCGCAGCGGTCCCCCTCTTCCATGAAGTGGGTGGTCAGGAGCACGGTCACGCCGTCGCGGCGCAGGTGCTCCAGGGTCTCCCAGAGGTCGCGCCGCGCGCCGGGGTCCAGGCCGGTCGAAGGCTCGTCCAGCAGCAGGAGGCGCGGCTGGTGGAGGAGCGCCTTGGCGATCTCCGTGCGGCGGCGCAATCCCCCGGAAAGCTCTTTGGCCTTCTGGCCGGTCCGGTCGCCCAGGCCGAAGCGGTCGAGCGCGGAGGCGATCCGGCCCGCGAGATCCTTCCCCCGGAGGCCGTAGAGGTGCCCCTGGTGGACGAGGTTCTCGCGAACGGTGAGCTGCAGGTCGAGCCCCGGGCTCTGGAAGACGACGCCCAGGAGGCGGCGGACCGCGGAAGCCTCGGCCGCCAGGTCCGCGCCGAAGACCCGGATGGTGCCGGCCTCGGGCCGGGCGAGCGTCGCCAGGATCCGGAAGAGGGTCGTCTTGCCGCCGCCGTTGGGGCCCAGGAAGCCGAAGATCTCGCCCGGGGCGACCGTGAAGTCGATGCCGGCCAGGGCCTGCTTGCGGGCGCGGTCCCCCCGGCGGCTCCCCGGATAGGAGAACTCGACCCCCCGCGCCTCGACCGCCCCGGTCACGTCGCTTAAGAGACCACCCGGTCCAGGAGCATCACCAGGAGCAGGGCCGGAAAGTAGACGAGGGACGCGAGCATCAGCCGGCGCGCCCCGGGGTTGGAGCGCGACCGCGCGAAGCCGAAGGCGAATCCCAGGTAGACGAGCCCGAAAGCCAGGGCGCCCACGAAGTAGACGGTGCCCAGGAGGCCGAGGAGAGTCGGGAGCAGCGAGATCGGGATCAGGGCCGCCCCGTAGAGGATCGCCTGGCGCCCCGTGCGCGTCCCCTCGGGATCGAGGACCGGGAGCATGGGGAAGCCGCCCCGGGCGTAGTCCTCGCGGCAGAGCCAGGCGATCGCCAGGAAGTGCGGGAGCTGCCAGAAGAAGAGGATGCCGAAGAGCACCCAGGCCGCGAGGTCGACGTCGTTGCGAACCGCGCTCCACCCCATCATCGGGGGGATGGCGCCGGGGATCGCGCCGATCACCGTGGCGAGCGAGGTCACCCGCTTCAAGGGGGTGTAGACGAACACGTAGCCGGCCAGGGCCACGGCGCCGAGGAGCCCGGTGAGCAGGTTGACCGCGAGGGCGAGCTCCAGAAGGCCGATCACCGAGAGGAGGACGCCGAAGAAGAGCGCGGCGTCCGGGTCCATGCGCCCGGCGGGGAGAGGGCGGTCCGCGGTGCGCCGCATCAGGGCGTCCGAATCGCGCTCCAGGACCTGGTTCAACACCGAGGCGCCGCCGGAGACGAGGCCGGTGCCCAGAAGCGTGTGGAGCAGGAGCCAGAACGAGGAGAAGATCTCCCCCTCGGCCAGCAGGAAGCCCAGACCCGCCGTGAGCACCACCATCAAGGTGATGCCCGGCTTGGTCATCTCTTTCAGGTCGGCGAGCCGCACTGAAAGGGCAGGGGAGGTGAGAGGTTTGGTCTGAAGGGTGTTCATGAGAAATCGCCGCTTACGGCGGGGGGAAGTCTAGCGCGAACCGGACGGGGATGCACGCTCGTCCAGGATCTCCACGATCCCCCGCGCGCCGTCGAGCCGCAGGCGGTCACCCGTAGCCACGGCGCGGAAGATGCCGGCGCAGTTGACCACGGCGGGGCGGCCCGCCTCGCGCAGGAGGATCGACGCGTGGCTGAGCTCCCCGCCGATCTCGGCCACCACGCCGCCCACGCGCGGGAACACCACGGCCCACGAAGGCTCGAGCGCGGGCACGACGAGGATCGCGCCGGGCGAGAGCGCCTCCGGGCTCGCGAGGAGAGACAGGAGGTCCCCGGCCTTGACCGCGAGCCCCTCCACCACGGCGGGGCCGAGCGGAATTCCGGGGAACACCCGCCGGCCCGCCGCCTCGGCCCGCTTCCGCTCGACCCGGACGATCGCCTCCTGGATTTCCTCCCGCGACGCCGTGAGCGGCAGGTCGAGCGCCGCGGCCCGCGCCAGCCGCTCCCGCGCCGACGCCACGGCCGCGGAGAGAGCGCCACCCCCTTCGAGAAGATCCTCCCCACGAAGGAGAAAGACGTCCCCGGGAGATTCCAGCTCGCCCGCCGCCGCGAGGCTCGCCCCCTCGGCGAGAATCCGCGCCCGGAGCCGCTGCCAGCGGCGCATCAGCTCATCCCGGAAGCGCTCGCGGACCTCGTCGATCCAATAGAACGGCCGCAGGAAGCGGGAAGGCTCGCGAGGCTCCCGCCCGGAGGGCGCCGCCGGGGAGACCGCGCGGGAGAGGTCGGCGAGCAGCAGGGCGCGCAGCTCGGCAAAGCGCGGGCGGGCCGGATCGCTTTCGAGCGGGCCACGGTGGCCGAAGCGGGCGAGCCACGCGTCGAGGCCCGCCTCCCGGGCCGCCGCGTCCGGAAGCGCCGCCAGCCGGCCGTACTCCTCCATCATCTCCCGCGTCGTCACCCGGCCCGCCTCGTGGACGCGCAGAAAACGCCGCACCCGCGAGACCCCGGAGAGCATGCCGTTGATGGCGAAGTTCGTGCGCATGGCGAGCGCCAGGGCCTCCACGCTCACCCGGTGGAGGTCCGTGAGCGTCGCCGCGGCCTCGATCCGCCCCTCCAGAAGGGAGAGCTCGCGGTCCGCCCGGCGGATCGTCGCGAGGCTCCGGACCTGGAGGAGGACGAGGCGGGGAACGCTCCGCGCAAAGCGTCCAAGGAGGAGCCGGCGGTCCGCCGGGCCGCCCCCCTCCCCGCCCACTCCCTCCGTCACGAAGGCGCGAGGGAGCCCCCAGTGATCCATCAGCCGAAAAAAGAACGAGAAGTTCATCCAGGCCCGCTCCGCGAGGTCCACCGCGTAGGTCTCCTCCCACCTCCCCACCTCCGGGTCCACCTCGGCAAAGAAAGAGAGAGCCTCGCGGCCGGCGGCCACTACCACCGAGGCGATCCACGGGCTCGGCGGATCGCCCAGGATCTCCTTGTGGTTCGCGAGCGAGAGCGTCTCGTTCCTCACCACCGGAAACAGCGCCGGCCGCGCCTGGAGGAGGACATACCCCGCGCCGTCCCGCGCGAACTCCACGTCGATCCGCGGCGCCTCCCGCCGGAAGACCCGGTGGACCGCCGCGATCCACGAAGACCAGGAATCCCCCCGGGAGAGAGAGCCGCGCACCACCCGGCCGCGGGCGAGGCCCGAGGTGAGCCCCTCGTTGCCGCCCGGCGCGGTCGTCCGCTCGAAATAGAAGCCGTCGAAAAACGCCACCCCCGCCTCCCCGGCCGTCACCAGGGGCTGGACGAAGACGGCGCCGTCCCCGGAGAGCGCCGCGACCACCCGGGCGAGCGACTCCGGGAAGGCGGCGGGGTCGGTCACCGCGAGAGAGAGGAGCTGGCCGGCGTTCGAGGTGGCGTGGGTGTCTTCCGTGGGAGAGCCCGAGCGGACGATGAGCGGACGGCCCGCGAGGGAGGGGGGAGGCTCGGCTCCCCGGTCGGCGAGACCGGCGGAGTCGAGCCACCACGTCTCCGGCACCCGGAGCCCGGCCGCCGCCGCCCGGCGGAGGTTGTCGAGCTTCGGGATGGACGGATCGTCAAACCGCGCGAGCGGCTGCCACGGCATCCGAAATCTCCCTCGCCCACCCCGCGGGATCGTCGATCATGGGGTAGTGCCCCCAGGCGGGAAACACCCGGAGCGGCCACCGTGCCCCGGGGCCGAGCGCCGCCTCCGTCCACTTGAGCTCCCGGGGAGACACCACCCGGTCGAGCCCGCCCCACCACACGCGGACATCCGCCAGGGCCTCCGGCCGCGCCGCGATCTCCGCCTCCAGCCGCCTTAGGAGGGCGGGCGTCATCCACGCGAAGAAATCCGGCGCCGCCGTGCACCGGGCATAGCCGTCGAAGAACGCCGCGAGGAGCCCCGGCGAAGGCGGCCGGGTGAAGTGCTTCCGCGCAAACCGCCGCTGGAACGCCGGAGCCGCGAACGCCCGTCGGAGCGCGATCTGCGCGAGCCCGAGCCGCATCATCCGCGGCATCCACCGGCGCTCCAGCCCCCACAGCACCGTCCCCTGGAACACGAGGGGAATCCCGGAAAGCTCCCCCCGCGCCCGCAGACAGAGCGCCAGAAGACCGCCGATGCCCGTCCCGTACACCAACCCGGGAGCGGCCTCGCGGAGATGGGCCGCCACGGAATCCAGGAACGCCTCGAAGCTCTCCGCCCGCGGCCGGCCCTCGAACCCGGGGTAGGGCGTGTCGATCAGCTCCGCTCCGGCCAGCTCCACCCCGGAAAAATGCCGGCGCGCCTCGTCCAGCCGGGCCGCGCAATGCCCGTTGCCGCCGAGGAAGCTGATGCGGTTCATGGGGGAGCATGATAGCGCTCGCTCTCCCGCCCACCCAGGACGAACACGGACCAACACGGACGAACACCTCCCGTCTTTGTTCTGTCTCTGTTTGTCCCTGCTCGTCCGTGTTCGTCCTCCAAGCCCTGCTCCCAAAGCTATACTCCTCCTCCAATGAACCCACCCCAACCCCTTCGGGCCCTCGCCTGGGGGAACGTCGCCCTCCACGGCGCGGGCCTCGGGCTCGCCTGGTTCGCCCTGCGGCCCGGCAGCGCGCTCAGCTCCCTGCCGGAGCGCATGGCCTATCTCGCGGGCTCGCCGCCGGGCTGGGCGTGGGGTTGGGGCGTGTGGATGCTCTGCGCCCTCGTCCTCGTCGCCTTCATGGCCGTCCTCTGCGAGACGCTCCCCGAAGGCTCCACCCTCGCCCGGCTCGCCCTCCTCACGACCGCCGCGGGCATGGCCGTAGACCTCCTCTGCGACGTCGTGCAGATCCAGGTGCTCCCCCTGATCGCGGCGGCGGGGCCTGCCGAGACCACCCTCTTCCTCGCCGCCGAGCGGCTCGCCTTCACCGGCGGCGCCACCGCGGCGAACGGCCTCTACACCACGGGCGTCCTCCTGATGACCCTGGGCCTCCGCGAGCGGATCAGCCCCCTGGCGCGGCTCGCCGGCTGGGGAACGGTTGCGGCCGGATACGCCATGGCCCTCTCCGGCCTCCTCCCCTCCCCGGAGCTGCTCGCGGCCTCGACCGGTCCCACGATCGGCTTCTACAGCCTCTGGACCGTGCTCGTGGCGCGGGACCTCGGGCGCGGCACCTCGTCCGCATGACCGTCGTCGTCTTCGGCGGCTACGGCACCTTCGGAGCCCACGCCGCCCGCGCCCTCGCCAAGGCGGGCTTGAAGGTCCGCATCGCCGGCCGGAACGAGGCGCGGGCCAAGAGCTTCGCCGCCGGCCTGGGAGACGGTCACGAGGGGATCGCGGCGGACGCGGCCGATCCCGCCTCCTGCGCCCGGGCCCTCGAAGGGGCCCGCGTGGCCGTAAGCTGTGCCGGCCCGTTCGCCGCGCTCCCCCTCGCCCTTCCCGAAGCCTGCCTCGCGGCGGGAGCCCACTCCGTGGACATCGCGGACGACCGGTCCTGGCTCGCCCGCCTCCGCGCGCTGGACGGCCGCTTCCGCGACCGCGGCCTCACCGCCGCCTGCGGCTGCTCGTCCCTCCCGGGGATCTCGGGAGCGCTGGCGCTCCTCGCCGCCCAGCGCCTGCCCGAGGTCCGCCGCGCGCGGGTGACCCTGTTCATCGGAAACCGGAATCCGAAGGGAGACGCCGCCGTGCGCTCCGCGGCGGCCCAGCTCGGAAAGACCTTCTCCTCCCCGCAGGGACCGCTCACCGGCCTTCGCGGCCGGGAGACCGTCCGTCTGCCCGAGCCGTTCGGCGTCCGATCCGTCTACGACTGGAACAGTCCCGAGCTCGACCTCTTCCCGGCCCTTCTCGGCGCCCGGGAGGTGCGCGTCAAGGTGGGATTCGAATCTCGCCTCGCCACGAGCGCCTTCGCCACCCTCGCCCGCCTGGGGCCGCACCTCGGCTCCAGGCTCGTCCCTCCCCTGGCCACCCTCGGCCGGGGCCTCTCGCACTTCGGCCGCTCGGGAGGCTTCGTGCAGGTGGAGCTCTTCGCGCCGGACGGCGCGATGACCACCGCCTCCCTCGGAGGCCCCGAGGACGGCCAGCGCATGGCCGCCCTCCCGGCCGCCTTCGTGACATCAGGGCTGTTGGACGGGACGGTCACCGCCCGGGGCGTGGTGACCGCCTTCGAGGCCCTGGGGGCGCAGAAACTGATCGATGCCCTCGAGGCGGAGGGCTACACGTGGCGTCAGTCGCCGCCGGTGTAGTAGAGGAATCGCCCATGGACCGTATCCCTATCGCCGAGAACGGCCGCGAGGTGTCCTTCCTCGCTGTCCGCTACGACACCCCTGAGGGTGGAGGGATGGCCCTTCCCTGCTTCCTCTACCTCCACGGGTTCGGCTCCGACCAGTCGGGCGAAAAGGCCGAGTTCTTCCGCTCCCAGGCGCTCGCCGCCGGCTTCGCCTTCTGCTCCTTCGACTTTCAGGGGCATGGCCTTTCCGGAGGGGAGCTCGGAGACGTGACGCTGACCCGCAGCCTCAGGGACATCGCCCGCGTCCACGACTTCCTCCGCGACAAAGGCCACCGCCGGCTCCTCCTCCTCGGCTCCTCCATGGGCGGCGGCTGCGCCCTCTGGTACTCGGCCCTCCACCCCGAAGAGATCGTGGCGGGCCTCCACATCGCCCCGGCCCTGGAGATGGACCGCGGCCTCCTCA
>DATHUD010000607.1:0-25834 GCA_035462575.1 Thermoanaerobaculia bacterium
ATTGCCTGTAACAGAATAGCGCCGCGTAAATTACATTGCGCCGATCGGCTAAGTCAGCAGTCGCCTGGTCTATGAGAATGTCGCCTGCGCGCTTATAGCCCATAGGCATACGGTAGAAGCGTTCTGCTGGGTCACGAACGACAGGGGCTTCGTACGCCCAGGCGGATTCGACAAAGAGGCGATCGTCGTCCCTCGGCCAACGCGTTTCGAATTCCTCTACATCTGGCTTTTCGTTATTCATGGTTGTTGGCTCGCTTGTATATCAGCTTATTACCCACCCGGGGCGGGGACAAGCCCCGCCCCTACAATCATCTCTCAATCATCCGCCGCCGAAGCATCCTTGATCACAAACCTCGCCGCAAGCCGCGCCACCTCCGTAGCCAGACCCGCCTGCTTGACCGAGTCGAGCACGGCGTCGAAGTCCTTGTACGCGGCCGGAGCCTCGTCCCGCGGGTAGGCGCGGCAGTTGGTCAGGATGTCGTGCTCCGCGAAGGAGCGGTCGATCTCCTGCTGGTCGAGTTGCCGCATGGCGGCCTTGCGGCCCAGGGCGCGGCCGGCGCCGTGGTTTACGCTGTAGCAGGACTGCTCGGCGCCGGGGTCGGCCACCATCACGACCGACCCGGCCTGCGGGTTGCCCGGCAGGAGGATCGGATGGCCGGTCTCGGCGAAGGGCGTGCCGGCGAGCGCGGGATGGCCTCCCGGGAAGGCCCGCGTGGCGCCTTTCCGGTGCACCCACATCGGCTGGCCACCCACGTCTTCCGGGCGGGCGATGTTGTGGCTGATGAAGTACACCAGCGACCCCGTCACCCCCGGGAAGACCTCCTGGAACGCCTCGAGCACGAGGGCGTTGATCAGAAGGTGGTTCAGCGTGGCGAAGTTCGCCCCGAGCGCCATGTCGTCCAGGTACGCGTCGGCCTCGGGCGTGCCGAGTTGGGCGTAGACGAGTTGCGGGTCCCCGGCCGGCATGGGGATGTCCCAGGTCTCGAACTTGCTCCGCAGGGCCCGGAACTGCCCGGAAGCCAGGTCGTGCCCGAAGCCGCGCGAGCCGCAGTGGGAGAGGAAGGCCACGTGGCCGTCCCGCATCCCGAAGACTTCCGCGGCCCGGCGGGCGCGCTCGTCGTCGGCCACCGTCACCACCTCGCACTCGCCGAAGTGGTTGCCGCCGCCGTAGGAGCCGAGTTGGCGGACCTTGTCCCCGAACTTGGCGTACCCCCGGGCGCAAAGACGGTCGAGGCGCAAGGCCAGGGCGTCGGCTGTGCCGTCGTGCCCCAGGTGGTGCGAGTCTTCGCAGCGCGCGGCCCACTCGGGCGGGATTCCCATCTCCTCGCAGACTTCCGGGGAGGCCCCCTCGGTCACGGCCCGGCGGCCGAGCTCGAAGCCGACCCGGCGCGACTTCCTCACGCTCTGCTGCCCCTTGCCCGCGCCGGTCGGAATGCGCTGCGTGACGGCGTTGATCAGGGCCCGGCGCACGGCCGGCTCCTCGATCTGCTCCGCCGGCAGGTCGAGCTGGAGGAGGCTCATGGAGCACTTGATGTCCACCCCCACCGGCCCCGGATAGATGTGGGTCGGCGAGGCGAGGACACAGCCGACGGGCGCGCCGTAGCCGCAGTGGGCGTCAGGGTTCAGCACCAGCTCGGCGACTCCGGGCGCGGTCCGCGCGTTGATCGCCTGCTCCAGGCAGATCCGGTCGAACGTCTGGCGGATCGCCTCGGTCCCGATCACGGTGATCGGCTTCATGCGGCCGCCGTGGACCGGGAGGAGCGCGGTCGCCTCGCCGGTGGGAACCATTGTGGACTGGAGCTCGGTGGTGGTCATGGGGCTTTCCTTTCCTGAACTGGGCACGAAAAAGGACTGCAAGGACATCAAGGACTTAAAGGCTTGTCTTTGGTGTCCTTGGTGTCCTCGTTCCGGGAGGAGGATCTTCCACGGACCGTGCCAGACCTGGCGCCAAGAGCGTAAGTAACTGATCTACAAAGGCTTCGGTATTTTTCGTTCGTCTCGAAGCAGCAGGCGATTTCCCCAATGTCTATCTCGTTCGCGGAGGTCAACTGCCACCTCCCCCGAGGCGCGGTGGTCCGCGAACTTCCGGGATTTGAACGCGGCGGTCACCCGCATGGCGACGCTCGCGCCGGGCGGGCGGATCAACGTGGAGGTCGTGGACGAGGAGATCGCGCGCCTAAGGGCTTCCTGGGCCGGGCCCGCGGAGAACGAGGATGAAGAGCTGCTCCTCTCCATTCTCGGCGTCGAGAGAATTTCCGCGCTCGACCGCTTCGACCGGGTGCAACTCGCGGACGCGATCCGGGTGTGCCGCTCCTCGCGCTCGCTGGCCGAGGCCGGGCGGCGGCTCTTCGCGGTCTCGCGGGAGAGGAAGAAGGTGGCGAACGACGCGGACCGGATCAGGAAGTACCTGGGGAGCTTCGGGCTGAGCTGGGCGGAGGTGGTGTAACTCGGACGAGCACGGACAATACACGGACGAGCAGGGACGGACAGCTTGGCGTCCTTGAGGGTCCGTGTCGGTCGGTGCTCGTCCGTGTCGTCCGTGTCGTCCGTGTTGCCCTGGCTTTACGGGCAGGTCGCGAAGGCGCTGGTGTCCGTCACCGCGGGGGCCGGCGGACCGGGGTAGTTGAAGTAGATCTTCTGCTCGCCCGCGGTCACGTCCCACACCTCCATCCGGTAGAAGACGTTGGTGGTGGCCGCCGAGAAGACCCAGTAGCGATTGTTCAGGCCGCAGCCGTTCAGCGTCTTGACCAGGATCTCCCAGTTGTTGGTGCCGAAGAACGAGAAGATGCCCGAGCCGGGGTTGGCGATGGGGATGACCTGGGCGTTGCCGTCCGGAGGATTGCCGGCGGGCGAGGTCCGCCAGAAGGCGCGGATGGAAAAGCGGTTCAGCAGGCAGAGGGAGGTCGCGTTGCTCACCCCGCAGTTCGCGAAGGCCGGGAATGTCAGGGCTCCGACGCCGGAGCCGCCGGCCGCGCCGTTGCGGCCGCCGATCACTTCCAAGGTGTTGGCGTCCAGGGGCCAGACGGCGACGAGCCCGGGCTGCGGGGTGTTGACGCGCACGTTGATCGTGCTGCGGATCTGGGCCGTGGTGCGCGCCACGTTCCAGAGGCGGACCTCGTCGATCGAGCCAGACGGCGTTTGCTCCCACGAGACGTCGCTGGCGATCCGGAACGGGTCGGTGCTGGTGGTGAGCGGGCCGGACTCGGCGAACGTCGCCGCGGCCTCGCCGTTGATGTAGTGGATGCGCTGGGTGCCGTTGAAGACCACCGCGATGTGGGTCCACACGCCGCGGGGGATGATGCCGCCGTTCCTCGCGGAGGCTCCCCCCTTGAGGTACGACCGGAGGGTGGGCTGCCCGCCGACGTTGCACTGGCCGAACCAGTAGGCCTGGAGGAAGTTCTTGCCGGCGATGCTCCGGCAGTCCTCTCCCGTCGCGTTGTTCGAAATGGAGACCCAGGCTTCGAAGGTGAACGCCCCGGTCGGATTCAAGGCCGCGCTGTGGGGGACCTGGACGTACCCGCGAGTGGGGTTTCCCACAAAGGTGGCCCAGGCCGTAAACGGCTGCGCCGCGGCCAGACCCGGCAAACCGGCAGCCAACATGAGACTCAGGAGCAGGAACCTGACGACCCGCCTCGTACCTACGACTGCGCTCATTCCGATCCTCCTTTGGTTGATTGGAGACATCTATAGCTGCTCCTCAATACTACACCTCGTACGGTGATCCCACACGCCGAGAGCGTGCCTCCACCTGATTGGGCGAGCGGGCGGGGAAAAAGTTACGGCCGCGCCGCGGCGGAGGCGCCGGCGCGGGAGTAGAAGGCGAGGTAGGCCTCCAGCGCTTCGAGGGCCAGCCGGTCGGCGGGGCTCGAAACGACCCGGACGCCGCCGCGGCGCAGGTGGCGCGCGAGGCGGCGGTTGGCGAGGAGGATCTCCAAGCTCGCCACCTGGGCGAAGGCCTGGGCCGGGTCCGCGGGCTCATTGGAGGCGAGGGCCCGGAGCTCGGGGTCTTCGAGGTTCACCAGGAGGGCCCGGTGGCGGCGCCCGAGGCTCAGCAGCGACTCCTTCAGGAGCTCCGCCGCCGCCAGGTCCACCACCGAGGTGAAGAGGACGATCGTGGCGCTCCGCGACTCGAGGCCGGCCACCGCCTCGGCCGCGAGGTCGTAGGCCGGCTCGACGAGACGCGCCTCGACGTCGTAGAGGGCTGCGTAGGCCTGGCTCGCCCCGCGGCCTCCGGAGCGCACGCGGACGGTGCGCAGCACCCGCTCGGCAAAGGCGAGGAGAGTCACCCGGTCGCCCCGGCCCGCGGCCACGCGGGTGAGCGCCAGGGCCGCGGCCAGGGCGTAGTCGAGCTTGCTGCGGCGGCTGTCGAGCGAGGCCATGGTGCGGGCGCAGTCCAGAAGCACGACCAGGCGGGCGCTCCGCTCCCAGGTGTCCTCGCGGGAGACCGGCCGGCCGTGGCGGGCCGTGGCCTTCCAGTGGATCTTGGCGAGCGGGTCGCCCGGGAGGTATTCGCGCAGGGCGTAGGGCTCGGTGCCGGCGCCGTGGAGCCTCAGGGGGATCTGCCCCATGCGCTGCCGCTGCGCCTGAGTGAGGAGCTGCCCGACCTTCCCCTCCCAGCGCACCTGGGGGTAGACGCGGACCGCGTCTCCCGGCAGGAGGTCGCGCTGGGCCCAGGCGAGCTTCCAGGGCCCCAGCACCCGGGCGGAGAGCGGGGCCAGCCGGTGCTCCCCGCGCCGGCGCGGGACCAGGGTGTAGGTCCAGCGGATCTCCCCCGGGCCCGAAATCTCCACAAGGCGGCGGATCGGGCTCTCGGCCACTCCCGCGTGGAGCCCCTCGCGAAGGAGGACCGTCACCCGCCGCGGCGAGGCGGTCTCCACGGAGACGTTGATCTCCGCCGGGGCGCCCTGGACGAGGAGCGGCGGCCAGGTCCGCTCCGCCTGAAGCGGTGTGGCCGCGGCGCGCCGGAAGTCGACCACGGCGGCGAGGACGATCACGGCGTCCAGCCCGAGGGCCGCCCAGGCCAGGCGGACGTCCAGGAACGCCACGAGCAGGAGGGCGGTGACCAGCCCCAGGAGGGCGAAGCTACGCGCGGCCGGCATCGCGCGGTCCCGCGTCTCCCACGTGGGGGACGGGCACGGCCGCCGCGACCTGCTCCAGGATGCGGCGGGGGGTGTGCCCCTCGAGCTCGGACTCGGCGGTCAAGATCAGGCGGTGGGCCCAGCAGGGGATGAGGAGGCGCTTCAGGTCGTCGGGGATCAGGAAGTCCCGCCCTTCGAGCAGGGCGGCGGCGCGGCCGGCCTCGAGGAGAGCGAGGGCGGCCCGGGGGCTCACCCCCAGCTCCACGTGGGAGGAGCGCCGCACGCCGGCGGCCAGTTGGGCGAGGTAGGCCAGGAGCTCCTCGGAGACGTGGATCCGCCGGGAGCCGTGGCGCAGGGCCCGGCGCTCCTCCTCTTCGAGGACCGGCCCGGGGACCGCCTCGTTCCAGTCGGCCATGTCTTCGGCCAGCGACTTCCTGTAGAGGTCGAGCTCCGCCTCGGGCGACGGGAGCCCGATGTCGATCCGCACGAGGAAGCGGTCGAGCTGCGCCTCGGGCAGGGGGTAGACCCCCTCGAACTCGATGGGGTTCTGGGTGGCGATGACGAAGAACCCCGCCTCGAGCGGCAGGGGGACGCCGTCGATCGTCACCTGGCGCTCCTGCATGGCTTCGAGGAGAGCCGCCTGGGTCTTGGGCGGGGTGCGGTTGATCTCGTCGGCCATCAGCACCTCGGTGAACACCGGGCCCCGGAGCAGGCGGAAGGAGCCCGAGGCGGAGTCGTAGATGTTGGTGCCGAGGACGTCTCCGGGCATCAGGTCGGGGGTGAACTGCACCCGGCTGAAGCGGGCTCCGAGGCAGGAGGCGAAAGAGCGGGCGAGGAGGGTCTTGCCCAGCCCCGGAACGCCTTCGAGCAGCGCGTGCCCGCCCGCCATGTAGGCGACGAGCAGGGTCTCGATCGCGGGGCGCTGGCCGAGGACGACGCCGTCCAGGGCCACGGCGAGCTTCCGGGCCGCGCCGATCAGCCGTTCGGTCGGGAGGTCTGCCCTCCGGGAGGTCTCGGTCATGCGTCAGGTCTCCGTTCCAGTTCAATTCCGCCCCGTTTGAGGCGTGCCAGGGTCTTCGCCAGCTCCACGAAATCCTTCGGGTCGCCGCTCTCGCCCTTCCGGACCACGTCCTCGGGCACGGCGAGGTCGGGAGAGAGGTCCCGGGTGCGCGCGAGGAGCAGGGCCGCCGCCTCCCGGTGGTGGCGCAGCCGGTGGTGGAGCGCCCCGAGCCCCAGGAGGAACGAGCCCACCGATCCGATCACGACGGGCGGCTCGTCCCACGCCGGCCCGAACCGCCGGGAGAGGGTGAAGACCGCCACCCCGTAGAGCAATCCCAGATGGATCAGGACGAGGTCCAGGACCCGCCCGAAGGCCACCGTCTCCGCGTCCCGGACCGCGACGAGGCCGTGATGATACTCGTCGAACGTCCAGCGGCGCTCGAGCCTCCGGACCAGGGTCTCCAGCAGGTCGGCGTTGCCGGCCTCTTGGAGGCGCGAGTTCGCGAGGGCGTCGACCGGGAGCACCCAGATCCTCCCCTGGAAGCGGGGCACGACCGCCACGGCCGGGCGCCCGTCGGGCGTCCGGAACAGGACCTCGGCGCCTTTCGGGAGCCTGGGGACGAAACGCGGGGGCCACACCCGGACCGGCCGGACCCCCGCCCCGAGCTTCGGGTCCGGACGCAGGGTCCACTCCTCGCGGGAGAGCCGGCGCCAGGCGAACGGGCTCAAGGGGAGCTTCCTCGCCGGCTCGGGCGACAGGCCGAGCTCTTCGAGGACGATCCACTCCATGGTGTTCATCTCCCCGGAGTAGGCGAGCACCACGTCGCCCCCCTGCCGCAGGTGCTCTTCGATCGGCTCGGCCGCGTCCAGGGCGATCGAGGTCCAGGGGAAGGAGACGACGAGGACGCCGTCCAGGGGCCCCGCGGAGGCGGCGGCGGCGAGCGGCCGGTCGAGGAGCGCGACCCGGACGCCCCGGCCCTCCGCGTAACGGCGCGCGGCGAGCCAGCCGCCGCTCCCCCGGGAGAGGACGCTCCCCCGCATCGGCCCCTCGCCGCCCCCGAACAGCGCGAGGACGACTCCCAGGAAGACGACGAGCAGCAGGCCCCAGATCACCAGCCCGCGCCGGCCCGGGAGCCTCACGCGAGCACCGCCTCCAGCCGGCCCACGAGAGTCCGCACCTCCTGGAGCCCGGGCCGGTCCGGGCCGTAGGTCAGGACGTCGAGGCGGCGGACCACGTCGGTCAGGTCCTCGCGCCGCGGATCTTCGCGCCGCGGATCTTCGCGCCGCGCCTGGGCGAGGAGGTCCCGGCTCGTCCAGTCCGGCTCCACCCGGTCGCCGGCCACCGAGCGGGCCAGCCACCACCAGGCCGCCTCCAGGGCCTCGGCGGCCCGCCCTTCGGCCAGGCGGCGCTCGAGCTCGGCGCGCCAGGACGCGGCGTCCCGCGGGGCGGGAGCCGCGCCCACGGCCACGACGGCTCCCGCCTCTTCCCGGGCCTTGGCCTGGCGGGCGCGGTAGCGCGGCAGGAGCGCCCGCGCGAGCAGCAGCACCGCGAGGACCGCCACCACCCCGGCGATCCCGATCAGGACCGCCGGGGGCACGCTCACCGTGCTCCTCTTGAGGAAATCCAGAACCCACTGCTGGAAAGCGAGCCAGAGCTCCTGGAAATAGGAGCTCTCCGGGGGTACGGGCGTCTGCTGGACGCCGCTCTCCGCCAGCACGCGCTCGACCAGCGCCCGGTCCGCCGGGGCGATCCCCTCCGCGGTCAGAACGGCGCTCCCGGCGGCGGAACGGTCGGGACCGGGGGCGGCGGCGGAGCGAACACCTGGTCGAAAGCCGTCCGCAGGTCGGTGCCCTCCTTGCGCCCGCGGGTGTCCGCGAAGAGCAGCGCGGTGCAGAAGCTCATGTAGAGGTAGAGGGCCGTAGTGACCAGGGCGCTCAGGAACTGGGCGGGCACCTGGAGCCACATCCACAGGCCCATCTTGTCGAACGACGGCTCCTCCCCCGCGGCCGCGCTCCGGAACATGTCGATGTACATCGGGAGCTGGAACGGGATCGCGATCACGGCCGCGAGGACGTAGGAGAGGGCGATCAGCAGGATCAACAGGAGGAGGGCCTTGGCCAGCGCGGAGTCCGTGATCCGGCCGGTGGGGCTCCACCTGGTCAGCTCGGCGCTGCGCGACATCGCGTCCCCGCCGAATTTCGACTCCGTAACCATGACCGGCAGGACGAAGGACAGGAGCGGCAGGACGTAGAAGCCCGGCAGGATGCACAGCATGAACGCGGCCAGGACGGCGAGCGAGGAGAGGATGGAGGTCCCCAGCACGGCAGGCCGGAAGGGGAAGGCCCAGGCGCGCCGCATGTCGACCGGGCGTCCGGCCACGACGTCGAGCGCGGCCACGTGCAGGGCCGCGTACCCGAACCCCATCACGATCCCCAGAACGAGGGCGACGGCGAAGGTGGCGCACCCACCGGCCAGGTCCATCGGATCCGGACTGTCCCCCGCTCCCATCAGGCGGCCGAACCAGGCGGCCTGGAACACCGCGACGAGGGAGGCGAGGATGGCGACCGGGATGGCCACCGCGGGATAGATGCTGCGGAAATGGCGGCGGGCGTACCGCACCGCCTCGTCGATCAGAAATCGGAAGGGCATGGGCGCGGGCTCTGCGAACGGGGTCTCGGTCATGAGCTTTCCTGGGCTTTCCGGGAAAAGGGTTGGACGGCCAGAAGAAGGAAGAGGATCTCCAGGGACAGCCCCAGAACGGCCTTCAGCGCGGCCGGCAGGTTGGGCGAGGGGGAGATGAACACCTCGACCAGGGCCAGGACCACGAACCAGGGGATGCATCCCAGGAGGACGGTCAACGCATTGCGGCCGGCATCGCGCAGGGCGAGCGAGCGCGGCCGGTCGCCGGCCGCGACCAGCGCGCGGCCGATCGAGAGGCCGGCGGCCGCACAGACCAGGATCAGCGTGATCTCGAGCGGCCCGTGGGCCGAGACGAACTCCAGGAGCTCGCCCGCCATGGAGTAGCGCATCGTGATGCCGACGATCGAGCCGAGCATCACCCCGTTCAGGAGGACGGTGTAGAGCGGCACGGCCCCGGCGAGGATGCCGCCGCTCCAGGCCGTCAACGCCACCGAGATGTTGTTGGTGGCGATCCCCGAGGACGAGACGGAGGGCGGCACCGTGCTCACCAGGGACTCGGTCCACATCCTCCCCTCCTCGAGCCCGCGGATGGCTTCCGGCCCGAGGAAGGCGAGCCCCAGGGCCGGCCGGTTCACCGCAACCGCCAGGCCCCAGAAGGTCGCGAAGAGGAAGAGGGCGGTCGTGACGCCCAGGAGGCCGAGCTGGGCCCGGAAGGCGCGGGGGAAGGTGCGGGTGAAGAAGGACCGGAGCCCTCCCCCCTCTCCCCGGTCGCGGATCAGCCGGTGCGTCCCCTGGAGCGCCAGGACCCGCAGCCGCCGGGCCGCGGCCGTGCCGGGGTAGCGGGCGTCGGCCAGGGCGTGGTCGTGGAGGACCTGCCGGTAGCGCAGGGCCATCTCTTCGAGGTCCGCGTGGGAGAGGCCCTCGTCCTTCCCGGAGGCCGCGAGCTGCCGCTCGAAGTCGTCCCACACCGGGCGACGCAGGCGGATGAAGCGCGCGTAGTCCATCACCCCTCCTCCACCTGGAGAGCCTGGCGGAGCGCGGCCACAGGGTCGCTCCGGGTGTCGACGCCGGCCAGGAGCTCGGGCGCATCGACGGCGATGCGCTGGAGCACGCGGCCGGCCATCTGCCGGACGAGCGCCGGGTCGTCCAGGACCCGCGCCCGGGCGAGGAGCGCCTCGACCAGCACCAGCTCCCGGGCGCTCCAGCCCGGCGGGACCCGGCCGAGGACCGGGGCCGCCTCGCGCTCGCGCTCGTGGACCACGATCGTGCCCGCCAGCCGGTCTCCCAGGCGCCGCGAGAGCGGGTCGAGCGCGAGGAGGGGGATGCCGAAGACGATGTCCAGGCTGCGCACGAGGTTGCGGGCGAGGAGCGCCCCCGGCCCCGGGGTCCCCCCCTCGGCGGTCAGCACCCGGAGCTTCAACGCCTTCTTGCCCAGGGTGCGCCCGCCCATCGCGATCTCCTGGCCGGCGAAGTAGCCCCACTCGAGACGGAAGAACACGATGAGCAGGAGGGCGATCGCCCAGGGGCCCTGCTCGGCAAAGAGCAGCACCCAGAGGATGAACCAGACGAGCCCGGCGAACGCCATCACGAGGTAGTCCAGGAGGGCGGCCAGCACACGGCTCCCCACCCCGGCGACGGGCAGGTCGAGCCGGATGTTGTCCAGCCCCAGGATGCTCTCGCGTTGCAGCTCGGACAAAGAGTTCAGACCCCGATGGTTGGCGACAAGCGTATGTGCCGGGAGGCACGGCGTCAACGAGAGACGGCGTCAACGAGAGAGTGTCGCGCCGGGGGAAAGGATTTCTAGCCGGGCTTCTTTTTCTGCGGTGGCTGCGGCTTCGGCGGTTTCGGAGACTTCTGTTGCTGCTGGATCTCGCCCGTCATGGGGACGAAGCGGACGGGGAGGACCTTCTCCTTCTCGAAGCTGCCGTCCGGCCGCTTGGTGTAGACGGTCAGGTTCTGGAAGTAGTCCCCCACCGGGAGGACCAGGCGGCCGCCGACCTTGAGCTGGTGGAGGAGCGGCTCGGGCACGACCGGCGGGGCCGCGGTGACCAGGATGGCGTCGAAGGGGGCCCGGTCGGGCCAGCCCTTGTAGCCGTCGCCAGTCCGCACGTGGACATTGTCGTAGCCGAGCTCCGCGAGCGTGCGGCGCGCCCGCTCCGCCAGAGGGGAGACGATCTCGATCGTGTAGACGTCCCCGGCGATCCGCGACAGGACCGCCGCCTGGTAGCCCGAGCCGGTGCCGATCTCGAGCACCCGGTCGCCGCGCTTGATGCCGAGAAGCGAGGTCATGAGCGCCACGATGTAGGGCTGGGAGATGGTCTGCCCGTAGCCGATCGGGAGGGGCTGGTCGGCGTAGGCCTTCGCCCGCGCCTCCTCGGGGACGAAGCGGTGGCGCGGCACCTGCTCCACGGCCGCGAGGACCTTGGGGTCCCGGAGGCCCCGGCCGCGGATCTGCTCCTCGACCATCCGCCGGCGCTCGGCGGCGAAGCCGTCGGCCCCGGCGCGCGCGGCGAGGAGCGCGAGGAGGAGGGCGGCCACCGCCCGGCGCCTACTTGCCGCCATCCTGCACCTTCCCGGCCATGGGCGACAGGCGGACCGGGATCACGGTCCGCTTCTCCAGGCCGTCCGCGGTCTTGGTGATCACCAGGAGATCCTGGAAGAAGCCGCCCACGGGCACCACCATCTTGCCCCCCACCCGGAGCTGGGAGAGGAGCGGCTTCGGAATGTACGGCGGCGCGACCGAGAGCAGGATGGCGTCGAAGGGGGCGTTGTCGCCCCACCCCTGGTAGCCGTCCCCCACCCGGATCTGGACATTGTGGTAGCCGAGCACCGAAAGGCGCTGGGTCGCCTGCCGGGCCACGGTCTCGCCGATCTCGACCGAGTAGACCTGGCGGGCGATCCGGGAGAGCACGGCCGCATGGTAGCCCGAGCCGGTGCCCACCTCGAGCACCTTGTCGCCCCGCTTCAGGTCCAGGAGCGACGTCATGAGCGCCACTACGTAGGGCTGGTAGATGGTCCGGCCGGGCCCCAGGCTGATCGGCTGGTTGTCGTAGGCCTTGTCCCGCTGCCCCTCGGGCACGAAGAGGTGGCGCGGCACCTGCTCCATGGCCGAGAGCACGTCGGGCTGGGTGATGCCGCGCTGGCGGATCTGGCTCTCCACCATGGCGCGGCGCTGGGCCTCGAAGCCGTCGGCGGCGCCCGCCGGGACCGCCGGCAGGGCGAGCGCGAGCGCCGACGCCATCAGGAGCGCCGGAACCGTTCTCCGCGTGCCCCGGAGGGCGCGCCGTGTCACCGGCCGCTCCCCCTCTCGTAGACGACCTTCCCGTTGACCAGGGTGTAGTCGATCCCGGCCTTCGAGATCTCCGCCTCGGGAACGGTCATGGGGTCCTGGGCGAAGACCACGAGGTCCGCACGCTTCCCCACTTCGAGCGAGCCCACCTCTTTTTCGAGGAAGAGCGACCAGGCGGCGTCGAGCGTGAAGCCGCGGAGGGCCTCCTCGCGGGTGAGCTTCTCGCCCGGCCGCCAGCCGCCCGCGGGCTTGCCGTCCAGGTCCTGCCGGGTCACGGCGGCGTAGAGGCCGAGCCGCGGGTCGGCGGACTCGACGGGAAAGTCGCTCCCCAGGGCGAGACGGCCGCCGGAGGTGAGGACCCGCCGCCAGGCGTAGGCCCCTTCGAGCCGCCGCTCCCCCACCCGTTCCCCGGCCCAGGGCATGTCGGAGGTGGCGTGGGTCGGCTGCATGGAGGCGATGATCCCCAGCCGGGACATGCGGTCGATGTCCTGGAGCCGCAGCACCTGGGCGTGCTCCAGGCGGAAGCGGGCCTGGGGCCGGGGGCCGCCCAGGGCGCTCTCCATGGCGTCCAGGGCCACCACGCCGCCCCGGTCGCCGATGGCGTGGATCGCGACCTGGAAGCCGGTCTGCCCCGCCCGCCGGGAGACGTCGGCCAGGTGGTCTCCGGAGGAGACGAGGAGGCCGATGTTCCCCGCGTCGTCGCTGTAGGGCTCGACCAGGGCGGCGCCGCGGCTCCCCAGGGCGCCGTCCACGTAGAGCTTGACACCGCGGACCTGGAGCCGCGCCTCGGGGTCGATCTCCGGCCCGCGCCGGAACCAGTGCTCCAAGAGGGCCTCGTCGTCCGTGAGGAAGAGGGAGGCGCGGATCGGCAGCTCGTCCGCGCGGCGCAGCGACGTGTAGGCCTGGTAGTCGGCGTCGCCGATCCCCATGTCGGTCACCGTGGTCAGGCCGCGCTCCAGGCAGTGGCGGGCGGCGAGCGTGATCAGGCGCTTTCTCTCCTCGACGGAAGCCGACGGCAGCCGGCCTCCCACCACGCCCATGGCGTTGTCCACGAGGACGCCCGTGGGCCTCCCGGACTCGTCCCTCAGGAAGCGGCCGCCCGACGGGTCCTGGATCGCGGCGTCGATCCCGAGGATCTTCATGGCCGCGGCGTTCACCAGGGCGGCGTGGCCGTCGACCCGCTCGAGCCAGACCGGGTGGCCGGGCACGGCCGCTGAAAGGGCGTCGTGGAGGGGGAACCGCTGGTCGGACCAGTCGTTCTGGTCCCAGCCCCGGCCGCGCACCCAGGTGCCGGCGGGGACCTTGCCCGCGGCCTCGCGCACGCGGCGGATCACCTCGTCGTAGCTTGCGGTCCCCACGAGGTCCACCTGGGCCAGGGACTCACCGAGGCCGGCGAGGTGGGAGTGGGCGTCGATCAGCCCCGGGGTCACGGCCCGGCCGGCGAGATCGATCACTTTCGTTTTCGGGCCCCGGAGCTTCTCGGCGCCGGCGTCCGGCCCCAGGTAGACGATCCGGCCCTCCCGGACGGCGAGGCTCCCAAGGACGCGGCCGGGCGGCTCGACGGGATAGAACACGCCGTGCCTCAGCAGGAGGTCGGCGGTGTCCTCTCCAAAGGAAGGATGAGTGGATGCAAAGAGGGCAACGGCGGCGATCCCTACCCGCAAAATAGACGTAAACCTAGGCATCATCTGGATTTCTCCCGACTCGATCCGCCCATTGTGACAGCCGTGGGCTGCAAAGAACAAGCCACGGGGAGAGCCCCGTCGCTTGTCCGGGTCCGCGCCGATGCTACACTCCCCCGCCATGCCTGCAGACAGTCTGGTTCCGCTGGAGGAGATGGTGGCCCGCCTGGAGCGGCTGCTTTCCGGCTCGCCCGCGGACGCCACGGACCTCTTCTGGATCGAGCTCCGCCGCGGCCAGGAGAGCACCGAGAAGAAGCGGCTCGATTCCTACGACTACACCGGCCGCACGATCCTCTTGAGGGTGCGGGAGTCCGGCCGCATCGGCTGGCACCACACGAGCGCCTACGACCTTTCGGACCTCGAGAACGGCCTGCGCCAGGCGCTCGCCCAGGCCCGCCTCTCCCCGCCCGCGCCGTCCCCGCTCCCCGCGGACGTCTCCCCGCTCCCCGAGGTCTCCGCCCTCTACGACCCGGAGATCTCCCGGATGGGCCCGGCCCGCGCCCGGGAGCTGGTGCAGAAGCTCGCGGCCAAGAACGAGACGGTGCGGCTCGGCTGGTCGGAAGGGCGGGTCGCCGTCCTGACCAGCCAGGGCCGCAAGCGGACGGCCGAGATGACGGCCGGCTGGATCGAGGTCGTCTGCGGCCAGAGCCCCGGGGCGGGGCGTGCCGCCACGGCCGCGCGCTCTCTCGCCGGGCTCGGCCTGCCGGCGCTCTTCGAGCGGGCGCGGCAGAGGAGCGGTCCTCCCGACGTGGTGCCGCCCCCCGGGGGACCGGTGCCCGTGGTGCTCTCGCAGGAGGCGGCCGCCGCCCTGGTCGACCTGGTGAACCGCAACGCCCTGACCTCCGACTCGTTCCACGACGGGACCTCGTTCCTCAAAGACGGCCTCAACGCTCAGGTCTTCCACCGCGCCATCAACCTCCGGGACGACGCCACGGATTCCCGCGGCCTCCCCCTCCCCTTCGATCTCGCGGGCGTGGCCAAGCGGCCCGTGGACCTGATCGCGGGAGGGGTGGCGCTCACGCCCGCCGTGGACGAGCGGCTCGCCCAGGCGACCGGCCTCCCCCGCACCCCCCACCTGGTGGCGCCGGACGAGGCGATCGCCACGAACCTCTTCCTCTTGCCCGGCACCAGCCCGGACGGCGAGCTCTTCCGCCGGGCCGACGGCGGCCTCTGGATCGGCTCTCTCGCGCGGCTGGAGTGCTTCGAGCCCCGGACCCTGCGTTTCCGGTGCGTGGCCCGGGGCGTGCGCCGCATCACGGGGGGCGTGCCCGGCCGGTCGGTTCCCGACCTGGTGTGGGAAGACGATCTCCGGACCCTCCTCTCCCGGGTGCTGGGCGTGGGCTCCGAGCCGGTCCCGGTCGCCACGAGCTGGCGCCTCCTCGGAGCCACCACCGCCCCCCTCCTCGCCCTGGACGGGGTCGCGGGGCTGCGGATCGCCGGGGCGTAGGGACGGCCCCCTACCAGATCGCGACTTCGAAGCGGCCGGCGGAGTCCGCCGCGCCCCGGTACATCCCCTCGGAGTTGAAGACCAGGGCGATCCCGCCGTCTTTCGACACGGCGATCACGCCGCCGTCGTCCGGCTCAAGCTTCTTGTGGATGACCTCATCGGCCGCCTGCTGCACGGAGAGGCCCCGGTACTCCATCAACGCCGAGATGTCGTGCGCCACGGTGTTGCGGATGAACTTCTCGCCCCAGCCCGTGGCCGAGACGGCGCAGGTCCGGTTGTTGGCGTAGGTGCCGGCGCCGATGACCGGCACGTCGCCCAGCCGGCCGAAGCGCTTGTTGGTCATGCCGCCGGTCGAGGTCGCGGCGGCCAGGTTCCCGTGGACGTCGAGCGCCACCGCGCCGACCGTCCCCTTGGGCTTCGCCTCGCTCTCCTTCTTGAGCGCCTCCTCGAGCGCCGCGCGCCGGCGGTCGGTGTCGAACCAGCGGTTCTCGACCCTGTCGACCTTCATCTCGTCCGCGAACCTCTCCGCGCCGTCCCCCACCATGAAGACGTGGGGGGACTTCTCCATCACCATCCGGGCGAGGGAGATGGGGTTCCGGACCGTCTTCAGCCCGGCCACCGACCCGCACGAGAGGTCGCGGCCGTCCATGATGGCGGCGTCCAGCTCGTGCGTCCCGTCGTGAGTGAAGACCGCCCCCTTGCCCGCGTTGAAGAGCGGGTCGTCCTCCAGGAAGCGCACCACCCTTTCGACCGCGTCCAGGCTCGTGCCGCCCTTCGCGAGCACGTCCCGGCCGATCGTGAGCGCCTTGTTCAACGAATCGAGGTAGGCCTGCTTCTCGCTCTCCGGGATCGTCTTGGGGATCGTCCCCGCGCCGCCGTGGATGGCGAGCGACCACCGGGCCTCGCCCGGTTTCGAAAGCACGACGTCGGCCTTGTCATTCGAGGAGGACTGACCGGCGGCGGCCAGGGGGACGAGGAGCAGGGCGGAAAGGACCAGCTTCGCGGTGGATCGGATCATGGGCGCATTGTAGCCCGGGAATCTCGTTTCATCTCCGGCTATACTAAGGCGTCAATTCCCTTGGGGGTGGCTCGTGCAGGTTGAACCGGAGAGGCTGGACGGGCCTCCGCTGGCCGGAGCGGCGGCCTCGCTGCAGCAGGCCCTGGCGGACGCTTCACGCGGCCTCGTCGAGCGCGAGGCGCTCGTCGAAATGGTCGCGCTCGCGGCCGTGGCGGGCGAGCACGTGCTCGTCATCGGTCCGCCCGGCACGGCCAAGAGCGTGGCCGTGCGCCGCGTGGCCCACGCCGTGGGCGGGCGATACTTCGAGTACCTCCTCGGCCGCTTCACCGAGCCTTCGGAGATCTTCGGGCCGGTCGACCTGCGCCGCCTGAAGGAGGGGGTGGTCGAGACCGAGACCACGGGCATGCTCCCGGAGGCGGAATTCGCTTTCCTGGACGAGGTCTTCCGCGGCTCGACCGCGATCCTCAACACCCTCCTGGGTATCCTGAACGAACGCGTCTTCCGCCGCGGCCACAGCGTCGTCCGCTGCCCGCTCCGGGTCTGCGTGGGGGCGTCGAACTCCCTGCCGGAGGACGAGTCGCTCGCCGCCTTCGCCGACCGCTTCCTCGTGCGGGTCTTCGTGGACCCCATCCCGGACCCGCGCCTCGAAGAGCTTCTGGATGGAGGGTGGCGGATCACGGGCCAGGGGGCGGACGGCCCGCCGGCCTCGCTGGGCATGGCGGAGCTCGACGCGCTCGCCGGATCGGTCGGCGGCGCCGACATGACCCTGGTACGCCCCCTCCTCGCCCACGCCATCCGGCTGCTCCGGGGCGCCGGGGTTCTCCTCTCGGACCGCCGGGCCGTGCGGTGCCAGCGGCTGGTCGCGGCCGCCGCCGTCCTCGCCGGGCGGTCCCGGCCCACGGACGCCGACCTCTGGCCCCTGATCCTCGCCGTGCCCACCCACGAGCAGCAGGCGATCGCCCGGGAGTGCCTCCACGACCTCCTGGGGCAGACCCGGAACGACGCCCTGCCGGCCGCGGCCGAGGAGGCGTCGCTCGGGGCCCTGGCGCGCGCGGCAAGGATCGCCACCGCGGGCCGGGAGGCCCTGGCGGCCCGGCCGGAGAGCGCGGCCGGGCTCCCGGACTGGCGCCTGCGGCTCGAAGGCGTGGTCCGCGAGGTCGACGCCGGATTCGCCCCCGAGACCCTGCCGCCGGACCTCGCGGACGTGCGGTCCCGAATCGTCGCCGTCCTCGGAGAAAACCGCGCCACGGGAGAGATCGCGACCGCTCCGAGGTAACGCATGAAGCCGCAGGAGTGGATCCCCGTCGTCTGGCGACCACGTACCCGACCTCTTCTGCCGGTCGGAGCGGCGGCGCGGGGGAGGGCGGCCCGGCTTCTCGCCGAGCGGCTCCTCGCCCGGAGCGACGAGGAGCTGGCCCGCCTCGAAGGGGTGGCCGGCGAGGATCTCCTCGTGGTGCTTGGGCCCCCGGCGGAGCTCCCCTGGGCGGACGGCGCCGTCTACCTGGGCCGCGACCCGGAGGCCCCTTCGCTCCTGCTCCCCACCACCCGCGAGCCGTCGGTCCCCCTGCCCCTCCTGGAGCAGGCCCTGATCGCCCGGGCCCTCCGCGTGCCCGGCGTGGCGCCTCCGCTCGCCGTCTTCCCCGATCCCCCGCTCCTCGCGTCGACGCAGAAGGCGCGCCCGATCACCCGGGTGATGCTCATGATCTGGCTCGGCGCCCGCCTCGGGGGATGGATCGGACTCCAGGGATGACCGTGGAGCTTCCTCGTCCGCTCGCCCCCTGGAGGCCCTGGCTCGCGATCTTCCCCCGCGACCTGGCCCTCTCGCTGGGGCCGGTCCTCCAGCGGCTCTCCTTCGCCGTCGGGCCTCTGCGGATGGAGCGGGCGGACGGCGTGGGGGACCCGGACGGCTTCGACGGCCTCGCCCGGCGCGGCCCCTACGAGCGGCTCCTCCCCTCCGAGTGGCTGCTCGCCGACGAGGCCCCCGAGGAGTTCCTCCGCCGCGCCGCGGGCGGGGAGCACACCTTCCTCCACCTCGCCCGGCCGGTGCCCGGCGGCTCGCACCTCTGCGTGGCCCTGTTCGACGCCGGCCCCGGCCAGCTCGGCTCGCCGCGCATCGCCCAGCTCGCCGCCCTGATCGTCCTCGCCCGCCGGGCCGAGGCCGCCGGGGTCCGTTTCGGCTGGGGCATCCTCCAGGAGCCGGACGAGCCTCTCTTGACCGCCGTCACTCCGGCCTCCGTGCTCCGCCTCCTCCAGTCGAGGACGCCTCACGAGGCGACCGACGCGCAGATCGAGGCCTGGCACGAGCGCCTCGACGGCTGGCGGGAGAGGGACGACGCCTGGATCGTGGGGGCCCGGCGGCTCGGCGGCCTCCCCATGGGCCGGAGCGCCTCCCACCTCCAGGTGTGGGACGTGCTCGACCCGAGGGTCCGCCGGGTCGGCGTGACGGTGATCCGGGGATCGCTGCCACCCCGGGAGATCGCCCTCGACCTGCCGGAGGAGGACGCCTGCGTCCGCCTGCTGCGCGATCCCTTCAACGCCGCGGCGCCCCCGCCCCGTTCCCTCACCGAGGACCTCGCCCCCGTCTCCAACCTCCTGTTCACCGGCACGGGCTCGCGGCTCCTCGCCCGCACCGCTTCGGGGGCGATCCTGGCGGTCTTCGTCCCCAACTCCCCGCGCATGATCCCGCCGGAGCCGCGGGCCTACGTCCCCTCCCCGGGCGAGCGGGTCACCGCCGCGGGCTTCGCGGGGCGCTCGATCTTCCTGGTCACCGCGAGGGATGGATCGGTCAACGTCTACAAAGGCGCCCGGGACCGGCGCACAGTCCTCGACTCGGTCCACGATCCCTATGAAGGCCCCCCCTTCCAACCCGGGGAGGGGACGCGGCTCCGGCCCTGCTTCCAGATCCGGGGCGGGATGTTCGCGGTGGATGGCCAGGACACCCTCTTCGAGCTCTCCGCGGATCAGAGCTTCCCCGTGGCCTCCGTCGTGGCCGTGGCCGCCTACTCCGAGCATCTGGCCTTTGTCAGGAGCCCTTCGCCCGGCGAGCCGCCGGCTCTGTCCATCCGGACCAGGAAATCGGACAGCGCACCGGTCCCCATGCCCTCCCTCGAAGGCCTGGACGCCCGGGAGGCCTTCTTCGGGTACGGCGGGTCGATCGCCGACCGCTGGACCGGCCTCGCGGCCGTCCGGCAGGACGAGAGGCGGTGGAGGATCTTCCACCAGGGAGGCCCGACCGGGCTGGCGTTTGCGGAAGGCGTCCGCGCCGTGGGCGTGGCCCGGCGGCCCAGGGGGAGCGCCCCCGGCCTCCTCCTGCTCGACGACGACCGCCGCACCCTCGTGCTCGCCGGCACGTCCTGGTCGCTCCGGCTCCCCGCCGCCTCCTCCGAGATCGTGGAGGCCGCGGCGAGCCACCGCGCTCCCGTGGTGGCCTACACGACCGCGGCCGGCGAGCTGGTGCTCTACTCCCTGGACCAGGAGCGGGTCCTGACGCGGCTCGTTCCGGGAGGACCGGCGTGAGCCGGGTGATTCCGCGCCTCTCGGTCCACCGCGGCGTCGTGGCCGCCTCGGGCTTCCTCGTCGAGAGCGGCCTTGCCGGAGATCTCGAGGCCCGCCGCCGCATCCTCGCCCTGTGGACCCCCGGGACCCGGGTCTACCGCCTGCCGGAGGGCTGGCTCGTCCTCCTGCCCCGCCCCGTGGCGGTCGACTGCGGCCGGGCACCGGGCCTGCCCCTGGTCGAGGCCAAAACTTCCGGCGGGAGGGTCCTCCTCGCGCTCCCTCTGACGTCGGCCGAGCTCGCCGCCGTGGTGGCCGGAGACGGAGCGGTCGTCCGCCTGCGCGGGGGCAAGCTCGCGGTGGACCGGCCGTCCCCCGCGGAGAGCGAGGACCCCGCGGCGTGGCTCGGCGTCGAGGGCTTCGGCGTCGTCGAGACCGCCCCTCTGGGCGAGCTTCCGGCCGAGCCCCAGGTGCAGGAGGACACGGCGCCGGGCTTCGACCCCCGCGCCCATCTGCCGGGGGTCCCTCCGGCCGATCCCCGGCTCCGGGATGTGCTCGCCGCGCTCGGAAAGACGAAGCCCGCCGGCACAGCGGCCGGCCGGCGCCGCCCCCGCACCTCCCGCGGCGGCGCCATGGCGCACTGGCTCCACGGCGTGGGCTCGACCCTCTGGGGGCTCCTGCGGAAACAGGCCCCCGCCGGGCAGGGGGAGCCCCGGGAGCCGGTGCCCGGCGGCCTGGCCGCGCCCTCCCTCGCGGGACGGATCGCCGACGCGCTCCACCGGGTGGCCTCCCGGATGGTCCTCGCCTCGCGCCTCTCCCGGCTCGTGGGGCGCCGGCACGCCGCCTATATCCAGCGCATGATGGAGATGTTCGAGCGGGGGGACGTCCAGGAGGCCCTGCGCCTCGCGATCCCCCTGGGCGGCCCCACGGGAGACGCGTTGCGGGGGCTCCCCCTGCGCCGGCCATCCCGCCGCCAGGACCTCCGGATCCGCCCGCGGGAGACCCGCACCTGGGCCGTGGTGGGCCTGGCACCCGACCTCTTCACCGAGCTCCAGCGCCTCTACCGGGAGACCTTCCGCCGCCTGGAGTCCCAGGAGAGGATCGAAGAGGCCGCCTTTCTCCTCGCCGAGGTGCTGCACGCGAACGAAGAGGCCGTGGCCTTCCTCGAACGCCACGGGCGCCTGCGCCTCGCGGCCGAGATGGCCGAGGCGCGGGGCCTCGCGCCCGGGCTCGTGGTGCGCCAGTGGTTCCTCGCCGGAGACCGCAAGCGCGCCCTGCGCATCGCCCGGAGGACCGGCGCCTTCGCCGACGCCGTGACCCGGCTCGAGCGGGGCCGCCAGCCCGGGGAGGCGCGGGAGCTCCGCCTCCTCTGGGCCGAAGCCCTCGCCCAGGGGGGCGACTTCGCCGCCGCCGTCGAGGTGGTCTGGCCGCTCTCCGGCGCCCGCGGCCTCGCCCTCGCCTGGATGGACCGGGCGATCGGCCAGGGGGGCCCGTCCGCCGGCCGCATGCTGGCGCGCAAGCTCGCCGCGGTCCCCGAGCAGTTCGAGAAGATCCGCGACCAGGTGATCGAGATGCTGGAGAGCTGGCGCGCCGAGGGGGCCGCCGCCCGCCTCGCCTTCGCGGACACCCTGCGCCAGGGCCCCAGAACACCCGAGGCCATGACCCTCGCCCGGGCCGCCGTGCGGGCCATCGCCCGCGATTCCGGCAGGCTCGGCGCCCGCATGCCCCCGGCCGAGTTCCGCCAGCTCGTCCACTTCGCCGGGGACGGCTCGCTGCGGGCGGACGCTCCGGCCCTCCCGTTCGCGCCGCGGACCGCGTGGGCCGTGAAGGACGACGTCTGGCGCGTCGAGGTCGCGGCGGCGGACTCCGGCACCCTGCCCGTCTATGACGCCGCCTTCCTCGCGAACGGCCTGACCGCCGTGGCCCTGGGAGAGGCGGGCGTACGGCTGGTCTCCCGCTCCGGACGGACCGTGGCCGAGATCGACCAGCCCGCCCACCGGCTGGTCGTGTCCGACCGGGGCGACCGGGCCTTGACCCTCGCCCGCCGGGGCGACTCCTGGCGCGTGGCCCGGATCGACATCCCTTCCCGCAAGGCCGAGCTCTGGTGCGACGCCCGGATCGGCGCCTTCGCCCCGGACTACGACGGGTTCCTCTGGCTCGTGTCTTCAGAGCACGGCTTGACGGCCGTCGAAACCAAGGGGCAGCGCTTCGACGGCCCGTGGGGCGTCCCCGATCTGCCGGGAAGCGTGCTGGCCGTGGCCCGCTCCGCGTCGCACTGCTCCGTGGTGATCGAAGGCTCCTCCCCGGAGGTCTGGACCTGGGAGCTCCCGTCCTTCACCCTGAGGAGCCGGGGAGCCGTCTCTCCCCCGCCGCCGGAAGACGAGCTCCATTCCCGGCACCGGGCCGTGGCGCCCGACGGCACCCTGACCGAGCAGTCGATCGGCTTTGCGGCCGCCCGGCAACTCGCCCTGAAGCTCCACGTCCACGACCGCTTCGAGCTGGATATCCCCCTCCCCGGCGAGGGCTGGGCGAGCGAGCCTGCCGTCTCCGCCGCCTGGATCGCCTCCCCCGTCCACGGACCCGAGGGCACCCGCGTCTACCTCACCCACGTGGAAACCGGCCGCGTGCGCGCCGAGGTCGCCCTCGCCCGCGCCGGCCGGGTGACCCTCCGCCTCACGCCCCAGGACTTCACCGTGGTCGACGACCGCGGGCGCGTCGTCATCCTCGATCTGGAGCACGGGCAGATGCGGCGGGATCTGCGGATCTAGGCCAACGCCGCCGTCAGCTCCTCCGCCCGGGCCACCCGCAGGTCGGCCTGCACGCCATCGAGCTTTGGAGGACGGGGAAAGCCCCATTCAACCAGGGCGAAGAGGCAGCCGGCGTTCTTCGCGGTCTCGGCGTCCACCCAGGTGTCTCCGACGAGGAGAAGCTTTCCGGCAGGGATGACCAGGCGCTCCGCCACGAGGAGGAGGCCCGAGGGGTCGGGCTTGCGGGTGGGGAGGGTGTCTCCCCCGAGGATCTCCCGGAAGAGCGGGGTGAAGCCCAGGCCGTCCAGGATCTTGCGGGAGAGGGCCTCTCCCTTGTTCGACAGGAGGGCCAGGGGGTAGCTCTTCGCGAGGACGGCGAGCATCTCGGAGACGCCGGGGTAGGGCTCCGTCGTCTCCAGGCAGACCTCGTCGTAATGGGCCAGATACCGGGCGAGCGCCCGGTCCACCTCTTCGGGCGTGAAGCCGGAGCCCAGGGCGCGCTCGACGAGCAGCCGCGCGCCCTCCCCCACCATCGTCACCACCTGCTCCAGGGCGAGCGGCGGGATCCCCAGCTCCCCGCGCATCCGGTTGACGGCGGTCGCGATGTCGCGCCGAGAGTCGATCAGGGTCCCGTCGAGGTCGAAGACGAGGGCTTCCGGGGAGAGCATCAGATGTCGATGAACTCGGCCTCGACCCGCTTCGGCAGGATACCCGCCTCGTAGCCGCGGTCAAGGAGGAGCTGCACGGCCCGGCGGCCGGCCTGACCGTAGTCCCGGGTCCAGTCGTTGACGTACATGCCCACGAAGCGGTCCGAGCGCTCCGGGTCGTCCTCGAGCCCACGGGCGTAGCGCATGGCGTAGCCCAGCGCCTCCTCCCGGTGGTCGAGCCCGTAGTTGATGCTGTCGGTGAGCAGGCGGCAGAGCCGGCGCTTCAGACCCTCGTCCAGGTCGCGGCGGATGCCGTTGCCCCCGAGAGGGAGCGGCCCGCCGGTCTCGTCCTTCCACCAGACGCCCAGGTCGACCACGCTCTTCAACCCCATGTCCCCGTAGGTGAGCTGCCCCTCATGGATGACCACCCCGGCGTCCACCTCGCTGTTCAGCACGGCGTCCAGGATGCGGTCGAAGGGGACGAGCACCGTGCTCACCTCCGGCTGCCAGAGGCGGAGAGCCAGGTGGGCCGTGGTGAGCTCGCCCGGGATCGCCACCTTGAGCCCCGGCAGGTCGGCGCGGCCCAACGGCTCGCGGGCGACCACGATCGGCCCGTAGCCGTCTCCGAAGCTCGCGCCGGAGGGCATGAGCTGGTAGCGGTCCGCGAGGTGCGCGTAGCCGTGGAAGGAAAGGGCCGTGATCTCGTAGGTCCCTTCGAAAGCGGCCTGGTTCAGAGTCTCGATGTCTTGGAGGACGTGGTCGATCCGGAGACCTGAGATGTCGAGCACGCCCTGGGTCAGGGCGTAGAACATGAAGGCATCGTCCGAGTCCGGGCTGTGGGCGATGCGGATCAGGACGGGATTCTGGGCGTCGGTCATGGCGCGGGAGGGTATCAGAGATGCCGGGCCTCGGGGGACGCCCCGTCCCGGGGGGAACCTCCGTCAAACCGTCCACCCAGGGGGACGATCCACGGGAGCCTCCAGAGAGACGATATTACTAACCCTTTTGTTTCCTTCGTTTGTGTCACTTGGCACACCCCTTGAATAGTAAGTATACCGGGGAGCGAGGAGCCGGTAGCGGCCTCGCTCAAACAGCAAGGAGACACGACCATGATGACCACAAAGAAATCCCTCTCGAAAATCCTCGGGCCGGTCCTGCTCCTCACGGCTTCGTTGTCCCTGCCCGCCGTGAGCACGGCAGCCCCTTCGCCTGACAAGGATAAAGGGCGCAAGGAACAGGTCAAGGAGAACAGGAAGCACAAGCAGGAACAAAAGCGCGAGAATGCCAAGCACCGTGCCCAGCAGCAGCGCGAGAATGCCAAGCATCGCGCCGAGCAGCAGCGGGCTGCCCAGCAGCGGCAGGCCCACCGGCAGCCGGTCTACCAGCAGCCGGTGGCCCAGCGGCGGGCCGTTCCCAACCGGTCCAACCGGCCGTGGAACGGCTGGGAGCGCGGCCGCGGCACGGGAGCGTTCGTTCTGGACGGCACGTTCGTCGACATGCAGCACGGCTGCCAGCTCATCCGTGAGCACTCGGGCCGCGTGATCCCGATCGTGGGCAACGGCGGCGGCATCCGCAAGGGCGACCACGTCCGCCTGACCGGCCGCGTCGACAACAGCACCGTCTGCGGCCCCGCCTTCCGCGTCTCCGAGGTCGAGGCGATCTGGGCCGACGGCAGCCACGGCCGCACGATCTTCGACCGCCGCCGGGACGGCGACTTCGACGGGAGCTGGCTGGAGGACGACGAGTACCGCCGCCAGGGCCGGTACCCCAACGAGTACCGCAACGGGCGCCGGGTCCCCGAGGGGTACCGCTCGGACGGCCGGTATGACGATAGCTACGACGACCGCTACGACGGCGACGGCCGGCTGATCAGTGTCGACGGCCGCCTGGGTGGCAACGGCGACTGCCCGAGCCTGCGCGCCAGCAATGGCGAAATCTTCGGCCTCGAAGGCGACCTGCGCGACCAGGACTACGGCGAGAGCGTGCGGGTGGTCGGCTTCCTCGACAACGACCGCTCCCGCTGCGGCTACGACCGCACGATCGCGGTCCGCGAGATCAACGAGCGGCGGCGGTAAGCCCTTAAACGACCTCTCTCCTCCTTCGGGCGGCCGCAAGGCCGCCCTTTTCTTTTCCGGCCTACTCGTACTGGATGAACCCGGGGGCCAGGATCCCGTCCGGATCGAACTTCTTCTTGGCCTCGAGGACCATGGGCCAGCGGTCTCCGAAATGCTGGGCCCACTTCTCCGCCGTGTTGAAGGTGATGTAGCCCGAGAGGTAGCGCTTGCCGCCATAGAAGATCGACAGCTCGCTCGCCATGTCGAGCCGGGCGAGAGCGAGGTCCAGGAACCTGGCCGGCACGCCCGGGAGGATGCCCCAGCCCATCACGAACTCACCCTCCGGGTGCATGAAGAGCGGCGCGTCCGACGTGCGGGTGTAGGCCGGCCAGAGGAGGATGTGGCCTCCCGGTCCCAGAGCCTGGGGCGGCGTCTGGGCGAGGATCCCCTCGATGAACTCGCGGGAGGACTCCCAGGGGAGGATGCTCTCCATCCACGGGTGGGCCATGTCCCAGTAGCCGCTCCGGCGCCAGAGCTCGAAGACCGGGTCCATGCGGTTCGCGAACTCGTACTGAGTGAAGTCCTCGGTGTGGACGTGGCGGTACGGGGAGAGCCCGGTCAGGACCGCCTTGTCGTCCGGCTCCTCGCCCGCGTCGAAGTCCACCGTCAGGTGGACCGGGTAGAACCACTGGGCGAAGGTCTGCATCCCCTCTCCCAGCTCCATCCCCTCGCCGATCTTC
>DATHUD010000608.1:0-6846 GCA_035462575.1 Thermoanaerobaculia bacterium
GTCAACGACAACTTCTTCGAGCTGGGCGGAAGCTCCCTGCTGCTCGTCGAGATCGAGGCGCGGCTGCGCGGGGCGTTCCACCGCGAGATCCCGATCGTCGAGATGTTCCGCCACCCGACCATCCGGAGCCTTGCCGAGGCCCTGGAAGCCCGGGGCCGCCCGCCGGCCGCAGCGGTCGCGGCCGAGGCGCAGTCGACCCCGGCCCGCGTCCAGGCCGCGGTGGCGGCGGGCGAGGGCGGGACCCTCGCCCGCCAGCGACAGGCGGCCGAGGAGCTGCGGCGGCGGCGCGCGAGCCAGCAAAGGAGCCGCGGACGGTGAGATCCGGAGAAGGAAGCCCGAGATGAGTGAGCAGGATCCGGAGAGCGGTCCCCTCGAAGGGATCGCCGTCGTCGGCATGGCCGGACGTTTCCCCGGCGCCGACGACCTGGGGGAGCTCTGGCGCAACCTGTGCGGCGGAGTCGAATCGGTCCGCTTCTACTCCCGCGAGGAGCTGGCTGCCGCTGGCGTCGCCCCGGCGCTGCTCGACGACCCGCGCTACGTCCGGGCGGGGGCCGCCCTGCGCGACGTGCAGCATTTCGACGCCGACTTCTTCGACTTCAGCGCGCGCGAGGCGGAGCTGATGGATCCGCAGCACAGGATCTTTCTCGAGTGCTGCTGGGAGGCTCTGGAGAACGCGGGCTACGACACCCGGACCTGGCCCGGCTCGATCGGCCTCTTCGCCGGCATGGGGATGGGCGGCTACCTGATCCGCAACCTCCTCTCCCATCCCGACCTGATCCAGAACGCCGGGCCGCTCCAGATCCGCATTCTGAACGACAACAACTTCCTGACCTCGATGGCGGCGTACAAGCTCGACCTGCGGGGGCCGAGCGTCACGGTGCAGAGCGCCTGCTCGACCTCTCTCGTGGCGACCTGCATGGCCGGTCAGAGCCTGCTCCAGTTCCAGTGCGACATGGTGCTGGCCGGGGGCGTGACCGTGGTCGTGCCGCACGGGCTGGGTTATCTGGCGCTGGACGGCGTGATGTCTCCGGACGGCCACTGCCGCGCCTTCGACGCCGAGGCGCGCGGCACGGTGGAGGGGAGCGGCGCCGGCGTGGTGGTGCTCAAGCGGCTGGCGGACGCGGTGGCCGAGGGGGACACGATCCACGCCGTGATCCGCGGCTTCGCGACCAACAACGACGGCGGCTTCAAGCTGAGCTTCACCGCGCCGTCGCAGGACGGCCAGCTCGAGGTCATCGCGACGGCCCAGGCGGTCGCGGGGGTGCCCGCCGAGTCGATCACCTACGTCGAGACGCATGGCACCGGCACCCCCCTGGGGGATCCGGTGGAGGTCGCCGCCCTCTCCGAGGTGTTCGCGGCGGCGACCGCCCGGCGCGGGTTCTGCGCCCTGGGCTCGATCAAGACCAACATCGGCCATCTCGACGCGGCGGCGGGGGCCGCGGGCCTGATCAAGGCCATCCTGGCGGTGGAGCACGGGATCCTGCCGCCCAGCCTCCACTTCGAGACGCCCAACCCGCGCATCGACTTCGCGCGGAGCCCCTTCTACGTCAACACCGAGTGCCGGCCCTGGCGGCCGGAGGGCTGGCCGCGGCGCGCCGGGGTCAGCGCCTTCGCGATCGGCGGCGTCAACGCGCACGTCGTCCTGGAGGAGCCGCCGGCTCCGGCACCCTCCGCGCCGGCGCCGCCCTGGCAGTTGCTGGTGCTGTCGGCGCGCACGGAGACTGCGCTCGAGGCGGCCACCGAGCGCCTTCTCCGGCATCTCCGGGAGTCGCCGGTCAGCGGCCTGGCGAATTTCGCAGACATTGCCTACACCCTTGAGGTCGGGCGCCGCGCGTTCCGCCATCGCCGCGTGCTGGTCGGCCGCGATCTCGCGGACGCGGTGGGCGTGCTGGAGCGGCGCGATCCGCGGCGGCTGCTGACCGGCACCGCTTCGGCGGGCGAGCCGCAGGTGGCCTTTCTGTTTCCCGGCCTGGGCACCGAGTACGCCGGCATGGCCCGCGGCCTCTACCGGGACGACGCGGGGTTCCGCGCGCGGCTCGACGACTGTGCGGAGCGGCTCGAACCGCTCCTCGGGCTCGATCTGCGGGAGGTCCTGTTTCCGGAGGAAGGGGAGGAGACGGAAGGCGCGGAACCGGGGGTCGATCTCCGCGCGCTCCTCGGCCGGGGCCCGCGGCCGGCATCCTCCACGGAGGGACGGCTGCGGCGGACCGCGGTGTCACAGCCGGCCGTCTTCGCGGTCGAGTACGCGCTGGCCTCCCGCCTGCTCGACTTAGGGGTCCGGCCGCAGGCGATGGTGGGCTTCAGCCTCGGCGAGTACGTGGCGGCCTGCCTCTCCGGCGTGCTGTCGCTCGACGATGCGCTGCGCCTGGTGACCGGCCGCGCCCGGCTGATCGACGAGCTGCCCGGCGGAGCGATGCTCGCAGTGCCGCTGGGCGAGGAGGCGGTCGCACCGTGGATGGCCGAGGGTCTTTCGCTCGCCGCGGTCGCCGGGCCGGAGCTGACCGTGCTGGCGGGGACGGAGGAAGCGGTGGCCGCGGCCGAGGAGCGGCTGACCGCTGCGGGCCACGTCTGCCGCCGGTTGCAGACGTCTCACGCCTTCCATTCGGCCCTGATGGAGCCGGCGGTGGAGCGCTTCCTGGCGCTCTTCGAGGGGATCGAGCTGCATCCGCCGGAGATCCCCTATCTCTCCAATGTCACCGGCGGCTGGATCACGGCCGAAGAGGCGACGGACCCGGCCTATTGGGCGGAGCACCTGCGCGGCACGGTGCGGTTCGCGGACGCGGTGGCCGAGCTGTGGCGCGAGCCCGGGCGGGTGCTGGTCGAGGTCGGGCCGGGCCAGACGCTCTCCTCCTGGGCGCTGCAACAGTCCTCGGTGTCCGGCGGGGTCGGCGGGGTCGATCCGGTGGCGCTGCCGACCCTGCGCCACGCCTTCGAGCGCACGGACGACCTCGCCTTCCTGCTCCAGACCGTGGGGAGGCTCTGGCTCACCGGCCTGAGCCCCGACTGGCCCGCGTTCTGGGCGGACCAGCCGCGGCGCCGCGTGCCGCTGCCGACCTACCCTTTCGAGCGCCGGCGCTACTGGATCGAGCCGCGTACCGAGCTGGCTGTGCCGCCTGAGGCACTGGTCCCGGCGTCTGCCGCGATGGCCGCGGCGCCCACCTGGCGGCATGTCCGGCCGAGTCTCCACGTCCCCTACGCGCCGCCGCGCGACACGACCGAGCGGCGTGTGGTGGAGATCCTGGGCGAGCTGCTCCGCCTAGAGACGGTGGGGATCCACGACAGCTTCTTCGATCTCGGCGGCGACTCGCTCCTCGCCACGCACCTCGTGGCGCGCCTGGAGCGCGAGCTGGGCGCGGAGCTGTCGCTGCGGGACATCTTCGAGTCGCCGAGCGCGGCCGAGCTCGCCGCCTCCATCGCGGCGCATCGCGGCGCCGGGGCCGGCGCCTGGGGGCCCGTGCTCCGGCGGAGCGGCGGCGAGCCGGTCCCGCTCTCCTTCGCGCAGCAGCGGCTCTGGTTCCTCGACCAGCTCGAGCCGGGGAACCCGGCCTACAACCTGGCGACCGCGGTCCTGCTCACCGGCCCGCTCGACCGCGCGGCCTTCGCCGCCAGCCTGGAGGGCGTGGTGGCGCGGCACGAGGCGCTGCGGACGACCTTCGGGCTTGCGGACGATTCTGTCGAAGAGCCGGTGCAGCGGATCGCCCCACCGGCCCCGCTGCCGCTTCCCGCCATCGACCTCGCGGGCCTGCCGGAGGAGGCGCGCGAGGCGGAGGCCCTGCGGCTCGCCGCCGAGGAGGTGATGCGCCCGTTCGATCTGGCGCGCGGGCCGCTGCTGCGCGCCGCGCTGCTGCGCCTGGACGCCGCGCGCCACGTCGCTCTCCTCACCCTGCATCACATGGTGGGCGACGGCTGGTCGATCGACCTCCTGGTGCGCGAGCTGGCGGCGCTCTATCCGGCGTTTGCCGCCGGCCTGCCGTCGCTCCTCCCGCCGCTGCCGGTGCAGTACGCCGATTTCGTCCTCTGGCAGCGCGACAACCTGCGCGGCGCGGAGCTCGACGCGCAGCTCGCCTTCTGGCGCGGCGCGCTGGCCGGCGCTCCGGCCGTCCTGGACCTGCCGTCCGACCGGCCGCGCCCGGCGCGGGCGAGCGGCCGTGGCGGCGTGGTCGCCTCGGCCCTCTCCGCGGAGCGTGCCGAAGCGTTGAGGGCGCTGGGACGGCAGGCCGGCGTGACGCCGTTCATGACCTTCCTCGCGGCCTTCGACGCCCTGCTCTACCGGCTGACCGGAGAGACCGACCTGGTGGTGGGGACGCCGGTCGCGAACCGCCGCCGTCCCGAGCTCGAAGGGCTGATCGGCTTCTTCGCCAACACCCTGGCGTTGCGCGCCCACATCCCGGACATTCCGGCGGGAGAGCCGACCTTCGCCGGCCTGCTCGCCATGGTGCGCGAGGCGGCGCTCTCCGCTTACGCCCACCAGGACCTGCCGTTCGAGCGTCTGGTCGAAGAGCTGGCGCCTGAGCGGAGCCTCGCGCGCACGCCGCTCTTCCAGGTGATGTTCCTTCTCCACGGCACGCCGGTCGAGGAGGGCAAGCTGGCGGGTCTCACGCTCGCTCCGTTCGGCAGCCTGGCCACGGCCGAGCGCGCGGCCAAGTTCGACCTCACCCTGGAGCTGATCGAGGGCGGGCCGGATCTCACGGTCCTCCTGGAGTTCCGCCGCGACCTGTTCGACCCGGTGACCGCGGTCCGCCTGCTCGGCCATTTCGTGGCTCTGGCCGGCGCCCTGGCCGCGGCGCCGGAGGCGCGGCTCGCCGAGCTGCCGCTCCTCACCGCCGCGGAGCGGCAGCAGTTGGTCGAGGAATGGAGCCACGCGGAGACGGTGCCGCGGCTTTCGGGCACGCTCCATGGGGTGTTCGCGGCGCAGGCGGCGCGGACGCCGGCGGCAACGGCCGTGATCGCGGGCACGGAGCGGCTGAGCTACGGCGAGCTGGCCGGGCGGGTGCGGCGTCTGGCCGGGCGGTTGTCGCAGCTCGGCATGGGGCCGGAGCGGATCGTCGGCGTGCGCCTGGGGCGGACTGCGGAGCTGGTGGTGACGCTGCTGGCGGTGCTCGAGAGCGGTGCGGCGTATCTGCCGCTCGATCCGGCGTATCCGGCAGAGCGGCTGCGCTTCCTGCTGGCAGACACCGGGGCGGCGCTGGTGGTGGCGGAGCGCTCGCTGCCGTGGCCGGAAGGCTTCACCGCCGAGACGCCTGAGCTCTACATCGACGAGGCGACTCTCGCGGAGACGGCGGCGCCTGTTTCCGCGCTTGTTTCAGACACCGCCGCGGAAGAAAACCTGGCCTACCTGATCTACACGTCGGGATCGACCGGGGTTCCCAAGGGCGTGGCGATCCCGCACGGCAGCGCCCTTCGTCTGGTCGAGTGGGCGCTCGCCCGGTACTCCGCGGCGGAGCTCGCGGGGGTTCTGTTCTCGACCTCGACCAGCTTCGACCTGTCGATCTTCGAGCTCTTCGTGCCCCTGTCGTCGGGTGGAGCCGTGATCGTGGCGGACAACGCGCTGGCGCTCCCCGGGCTGCCGGCGGCGTCGGAGGTGACGCTGGTCAACACGGTGCCGTCGGCGCTGGCGGGCCTGCTCGACCTCGGCCCGCTGCCGGCGTCGGTCCGGACGGTGAACCTGGCGGGCGAGCCGCTGCGCGGCGCCCTGGCGGAGCGGATCCACGGGACTGGCGTGGCGCGGCTGTGGAATCTCTATGGACCGTCGGAGGACACGACGTACTCGACGGGGACGGAGGTGGCGCCGGGGACCCCGGGGGGTATCCCGGGGACGGCGCGCGAGCCGGACATCGGCCGGCCCGTGGCGGGCTCGACGGCGTTCGTGCTGGACGGGAGCCTCGGAATGATTCCGGCAATAATGCCCGTGGGGGTGCCGGGCGAGCTCTGCCTGGGCGGCGAGGCGCTGGCCCGGGGCTATCTCAACCGGCCGGAGCTGACCGCGGAGCGCTTCGTGCCGAATCCGTTCGGCGGTTTGGGTTCCCGTCTCTACCGCACGGGAGACCGGGCCCGTTGGCGCCCTGACGGGGCGCTCGAGCTCCTGGGGCGGATGGACCACCAGGTGAAGGTGCGGGGCTTCCGCATCGAGCTGGGCGAGATCGAGGCGGCGCTGTCGGGGCATCCGGCGGTGCGGGAGGCGGCGGTGACCGCCCCGGCCGACGCGTCGGGGGACCGGCGGCTGGTGGCGTACGTGTCGGCCACTGCCGGGGGCGGACCGCTCGACGTGGCGGCGCTCGGCGTCTATCTCGGTTCGCGTCTGCCATCGTTCATGGTGCCGTCGATGTGGGTGGAGCTGGCGGCGCTGCCGCTGACGCGGACGGGGAAGGTGGACCGGAGGGCGCTGCCCGCACCGGGGGAGACGGCGACGGGAACGGCGTACGAGGCACCGCGTACGGCGACGGAGGAGGTGCTGGCGGGGATCTGGGGCGACCTGCTCCGCCGCGAGCGGGTGGGGGTGCACGACAACTTCTTCGCCCTGGGCGGGCACTCGCTGCTCGCCACCCAGGTGGTCTCCCGGCTGCGCGACCGGCTGGGGGTCGAGCTGCCGGTGCGCGCGCTCTTCGAGCAGCCCACGGTCGCCGGTCTGGGGGTGCTCCTCGCCGGCCACGGCGAGGGAGTCGCCCAGGCGCCGATCGTCACCCTGCCGCGGGACGCGGAGGGCGGCGGCACGTTCCCGGCGTCGTTCGCGCAGCGGCGTCTCTGGTTCCTCGATCAGCTCGAGCCGGGGAGCGCGGTGTACAACATACCGCTCGCTCTCTCGATCGAGGGCGAATCGCTCGAGGGCGAGCTGGCCGCAGAGCGGCT
>DATHUD010000609.1:0-2375 GCA_035462575.1 Thermoanaerobaculia bacterium
ATGTAGGCCGGCCGCGAGGCCTGGGCCAGATCCGCTCCCGAGCCGGCCTGGACGATCCCTACCCGCTTCAGGTTTTCGAGGGTCGCAAAGAGCCCCTCGTTGCCGAAGTCCAGGATGTGGTTGTTCGCCGTACCCATGAAACGGATCCCCATCCAGGCGATCTCGTCGGCCGCCCAGGATGGGGAGATCGTGTGCGGGTCGATCCCCTTGGGCGCCGGGTAGAGGTCCCGCGCGTCGCCGAGGACGAGCTCGCAGTTGCCCCACACGCAGTCGGTCTTGCGCAGGAGATCGACCACCGCCAGGAAGTCCGGGTCCTTCGATCCCGACACCCGCTGGGAGAGGATGCAGTCCCCCACCGCCGCCACGGTCGTGCGGGCCGGCGTCTCCGCTCCCGCCGGGGCCACCCCCGACGCCGCCGCCACGGCCGCGGCCTGCCCCACCCGCTTGAGAAAGGTCCTCCGGTCCATCGACAGCGCTTGAGATTCGTGCATTTCACCTCCGGGTTTAAGGAGGTTTACGCAGGGAAGGGGTGGAAGGTTTAAGGAGAAAGGACTGCAGGGACAGCAAGGACTGCAAAGACGAACACGGACAGATCTTCTGTCCTTGCAGTCCTTGCAGTCCTTTGGCTCCTACGCCCCTTCGCGGATCTTCACCGAGAAATCAGGATCGCCTTGAGCCCGCAGCGCGCGCTCGTTGATCTGGAACCGCTCGCGCGCTTTTTCAAAGGGCAGGTCCGTGTCGAGAAGATCCAGGTCGTACGCGAGCCGGTCCGAGTAGCCGGGCAGGATCACCTCGCGGCGGAACCGGGGGATGCGGCCGGGGGCCACCTCTTCGACGTGGCGGACGATGTTCGTGGTGCAGGTGTTGGTGAGCGTGTTGTAGAACTCCGGCTCCTCGCGCAGCCGGTTGGCCCTTTCGAGCATGCCCACGAGCATGGCCCGGATGCGCTCTTTGGGGGCACGGATCGGGTAGAGGTAGACGTCGTCCTTCCGGTAGTTCGAGCGGAGCTGGATCAGGTCGCGCTCGTCGGCCACGACGTACATGAGCTCGTATTGGCGCAGGATCCCCTTCACCACCGAGAACTCCTCCCCCGCCTCCTTGCGGATTTCGACCGAGACCGCGAGGTATTCGGGGCCGGCGGGGCCGGTGAATCCGAAGCTCACCAGGGTGTGGGCCGCGCCTTTCCCTTCATCGAACGGCTCGACCATGAACCAGAGCGACTCGAGCTCACGCAGGTCGAAGGTCTTGTCGTACCAGGCCGGGTCGTAGTCCGTGGTGCTCCGGTAGTGGAAATTCCGGATGTCCTTGACGTGGACGAGATCGCCTTCGAAGGTGGCGGACGGAAGCCTCGTCTGGTCCCCGGACCAGGTGCGGGCGTTCGAGGGGCGAATCGAGAAATAGGCCACGGCCGCGAGGACGAGGATCAGCGCAACCCAGGCGCGCTTCCTGCGAAGCCAGGGCATGGCGCTCTAATGCGAGCGCAGCGACCGGGCGATCAGCCCGATGCCGCCGAAGAGGAGCACGATCATGACGATCGTGTTGAACAGGCTAGTCGAGCGGAAGTAGATCCGGAGGTTCATGAGGATCCCGGCGAGGATGATCACCGACCCCACGAAGAGCAGCAGCCATCCCACCTTGGACTTCCCGTTGAAGAACAGGATACCGATGCCGAAGATGAGCGGCACCAGGGTCATGCCGAAGGTGTTGTACCCCCAGAGATGCCAGAAGCCGGAGCTCACGGTGACGTTGCTGGTCAGCCAGTAGCCTCCGGCCACGGCCATGGCGAGACCGATCAGGAACTCCCCGAGGCCTCCCGGCGTGCCCCCCGCGCCCCGCAACCGTTCATCCGTGTCCATTGTCCTGATGATATCTCACACGCGCCGCAGGAGGATGTGCCGGTAGGAGCCGACCGAGGGCTCGTCGTGCTCCACGGCGAAGGGAGCTCCCGAGCGGGTAAGGATCTCCCCCATCTGCCGGTTGGTCGAGGTGAAGACGAGGTCCAGGAGGGCGAGGCCGGCGCGGGCCAGGAGCCCGGGCCGGGAGCCGTCCGGCAGGAACTTGTCGAACACGGCGAGTCGCCCCCCCTTCTCGAGCACCCGCGCCGCCTCGGCCAGGCAGCGGGCCGGGTCCGGGATGACCTCCAGGACCATGTGGAGGACCGCGGCGTCGAACCCGCCATCCGGCAGGTCGAGAGCGAGGCCGTCCATCACCCGGAATTCGATTCCCGGGCGCGTGTGGGCCCGGGCCTGCTCCAGCATGGCGGGGGTCAGGTCGGTCGCGAGGACCCGGACTCCGTCCGGCACGAACGGCAGGTCGGCCCCGGTGCCGCAGCCGATGACGATCAGCCGCTCGCCCGGCTGGAGCGCGAGGAGGTC
>DATHUD010000610.1:0-4230 GCA_035462575.1 Thermoanaerobaculia bacterium
TCGGCAGCGAGGAAGGCCTGGAGAGCCCCGCGGGCTACCTCGCCGCGGCGCCGGGCCATCCGGAGATCGAAGACCTCCTGGCCGGGAGGCCCGCGGCCCGGCCGGTCCGGGAATTCCTCGAACGGCTCCGCAGCGAGCCGCTCGGCCGCGCCCGCCGCCAGCGCGAGGACCAAGAGGCGTCCGAGCGCGGCCTGGAAGGAGTGGATACCGGGATCCGGGTGATCGACCCGCTCACCGGCGCGGTCCTGCCGGTCTTCGTGGCCCGCTTCGTGGACCCTCACTTCGCGACCGGTATCGAGATCGGCCGGCCGGGAGCGAGCGAACGGGACGCGGAGTTCGCCCGCCTCCACGGCATTCGTCCGCCTGAAAGGAGCTCAGCCGGGCCCCGGCACGGCGGCGTCCGCAACGTCACCCACTTCCGGGTGAGGGACTGGCTCGTCTCCCGCCAACGCTCCTGGGGCACTCCGATCCCGATCCTCTACTGCGAGACTTGTGGCGTCGTGCCCGTACCCGACCGCGACCTCCCCGTGCTGCTGCCCAAGGCTCTGGCCGAGGAGCCCCCGGGGAGATACGGCCTGCGCAACTACCCCGAATTCGTCCACGCGTCCTGCCCGCGCTGCGGCCGGGACGCGCGGCGGGAGACCGACACGCTCGACTGCTACTTCGACGTCGTCTGGTGCTTCCTCGCCTGCTCCACCCGGCTCGACGACAGCTTCGCCTTTCGCGCCGAGGACTTCGCCCCCTGGATGCCGGTCGACTGGTTCCACAACGGCCTGGACTCCTTCTTCTACGCCCACCTCTACCGCTTCCTCGGCCGCGTCCTCTTCGACATGAAAATCCTTGCGCACCCGGAGCCGGTCCGCCGCTACTCCGGCCACGACGCGGTGCTGTCCGCGGGCCGCAAAATGAGCAAGCACCACGGCAACGTCGTCGCACCCGACATCATCCTGGACCAGGTCGGCGCCGATGTCCTGCGCGTGCACATCCTCTGGGCGGCCCGGCCCCTCAAGAGCATGGAGTGGTCGGACACCCACCTCGAACGCGCCCGGCGCTTCCTCGAAACCGTCTGGGATCTGGTGGGAGAGCGGGCCGGCCTGGTGCGGGAGCACGGCGCCGGAGAGCCGCCGGCTAAAGGCTCGGCGCGGTCCCAGTCCCTCGAACGCCTGCTCGCCCGCACCGTCGAACGGGTCACGGTGTTCCTCGAAGACTACCGCTACAACGCCTGCCTGGAAGAGATCAACACCTTCGTCAAAACGCTCGCCGGATTCGCCCGCGGCCTCGGCGCCGATCCCGTCGACAGGGCGGCGTTCGCCCGCTCGGCGCGCCTCCTCGTCCTCCTCCTCTCACCTTTCGCCCCCCATCTCTCGGAAGAGCTCTGGGAGCAGATCGGAGGCGAGGGCCTCGCGGCCACCGCGCCCTGGCCCCGCGTGGAGCGGACGCACACGGCCGGAAAGCCGCGCCGCCCGGAGCCGCGGAGAAGCGTCCCCGCCCCCGTGGCGGAGCCCTGACGCTTTCCCCAAGGCCCAAAAGCCTACTTCTACTTTGGCAGACTGCGCCCCCGCCCGAAACCCTCACCCCGACCCTCTCCCAGCCTCCCGCCCGCCTCCGGGAGAGGGCGCCCCCGCCCAGCCCGAATTCAAGCTGTCTCCCTCCTCTCCCGGGGGTGGACGGGAGGCTGGGAGAGGAGGGCCGGGGTGGTGAGGGCCCGGTAGGGGACTCGGCCGCAGTCGGACAAAGTGGAACTACCGCGGCTGCGGTCGGTCCTTATAGTTGTGACGCAGCGAACGCTGGCACAGCGACTTCCTCCTTTTGCGGAGAAAGCAGTATGCCAAAAAGAGCCAATTCAAACTGAAGCCGGATCAATCCTCTTCCCCAAAAACCGTATCCCCCATGTGCTCCAGGAAGGATTTCTTCCCGGTCTCGAAGAGCGGGGCTCCCGGCTTTCTTTCGAGGACGGGGCGGAGCATGGTGGTCACCTGGAGGGAGACGATGCAGAAGAGGGCGAGCCAGAGGAAGAGGGCTCCAGCGTTGGCTCCCAGGGCGTCCAGGGCCTGGCGGAGAAACCTCCAGGTGAGGAGGAGGGCCACGATCCAGAGGGTGAACTGGAGGAAGACGGCGGTGCTGAGATGGCGGCTGCTCGCGGAGAAGAGCCAGGAGACGGGGAGGAGGGCGAGGAGGATGAGGGCCAGCGTTCCGGCGAAGCCCGAGAGAACTGCGAGGAAGGTGGCCGAGGTCCAGCGGGCGCCGGCCAGGGCGGCGAAGACGAAGAGGCTCGGCAGGCACAGCAGGATGGAGAGCAGGATGATGAGCGGCGTCTTGACGGCCGTGACGAGGATCTGCTCGCCGCCCTGGAAGAAGCCCGCGGCGGCGCCGTAGAGGACGTAGGCCACGACGGAGCCGGCCAGCAGAGGGAGGGCCAGGCGGAGCCCGCCGCCGGATGCGCGGTCGAGGAGGGCGAGCGGGCGGGTTAAAAGCTCGTGGAAGGTGGCGAGCAGGCCGGTGGGCTGGCGCGTTTCGGCGGTCGGGACGGGCGGTTCCATATCTCCTCCGAAGAGTCAGGTCCGCGACGCGAGGTGCGGAAGGATGTCGTTGACGATGAACTCGTAGACGTTGCCGTCGAGCGCGTCCGGTCGCAGGAAGACGACGGGCATGTAGACGCTGCCGATGAAGGGGCGCAGAGCCCAGGCGACCTCGCCGCCCACGAGCGCGAAGGCGGCGATCCAGACCCCGTAGACGGTGCGGATCGTGCGCGGAGGCGCCGGCAGTCCGCGCATGGCCCTCCACAGCATCGCCGTGCCCGCCACGCCGCAGCCGCCCACGAAGACCGTGTGCAGAAGATAGAGGAGGTTGTGGGCGGTCTGCGCCTCGTCCGAGGGAGGCGGGGCGCAGACGGTGAAGAGCCAGGCGATGGGAGCGAGCGAGACGAGGAGCGCGCTTCCAGTGGCCAAGGCGAGGAAGGTGAGCACCGTCACCTGGCCGAAGCGGAGCGGCAGCCCCAGGAGAGCGGAGGCGATCCAACCGAAGCCCACGGTGAGCGCCGCGGTGAGGAGGAGGACGAGGGGGAGCTTCACCGCCGCGTAGGCCGCGAGCCGGGGGCCGTGCCAGAAGCCCAGCACGGCTCCGTAGACCGCGGCGCAGAGGATCATCCCCAGGCTCAGGCGGATCCAGTGGTGGAGGAGCCGGCGCCCGGCCAGCAGGTCGGCGAGAAGAGCGTCCGCTCCTCCCAGGAGTCCCTTCCAGGTATCCATGCCCTCGCTCTCGTTGGGGTGCTGCGTTCGAGGAGGTATACGGAGGACACTGTCCCTGCGTCCAGAGCCCAGCGGTTATCAGCAGAAGAGCCGCCTTAATCGTTGTCGATTGGAGCAATGAAATGGATCACCCTTGGTCTATTCGTAGTCGAATCTGGCATGGGTTGACTTTGGAGAACGTGAGGGCTGAGCATACACGCCGAAAATAGAACCGGAGGTGAAGCCAGATGCCCGAGATTGCACGGTTTTTCGGGATCGTGATCCGAATGTATGCAGAGGCCGAAGCGCCCCATCATCGGCCTCACTTTCATGCCTATTATCAGGAGGAGGTTGCAATCTACGGGATCGATGTCGTGGCTCTCATCGCAGGATCATTACCGCAGGCGCAACAGCGCTTCGTTGTGGCCTGGGCCGAGTTGCACCGGGAAGAGCTCTTGGCAAACTGGGAGCGGTTGCAGAAAGGCCGGACGCCGAGTAGAATTGAACCGCTAAGCTAGGAGTTGCCATGAACCACTCGATCTACAGCGTCACTTCCGTCAAGCTCTTGGGCAGCTACCGGCTGCGGGTCGGCTTCGACGATGGCAGCGCGCGGGACATCGACCTGGAGCCCATCCTCGAGGGCGAGCTCTATGGGCCCCTTCGCGATCGCGCGGTGTTCAATTCGGTCGAGATCAACCCGGAGGTGCGCACGCTCGTGTGGCCGAACGGAGCCGATTTCGATCCGGCGGTCCTCCACGATTGGCCCCAGCATGAGAGCGCCATGCGACAGCTCGCCAAGAAGTGGGCCCTGGCGGGCGTGTAGGGCCGTATACTTTCTGCTTTACCCGTCCCCCCTCAGAACATCCCCTCCGCCTTCGCCCTGTACCGCCGGCTCCAGGTGAGCACTTCGCCGTCCGCGAGGACCACCCGCGCATCCCCATGAAACCACGGCTGAATCTCGCGAATCGCTTCCAGGCGGACGATCTCGGAGCGGTTGAGGCGG
>DATHUD010000611.1:0-13572 GCA_035462575.1 Thermoanaerobaculia bacterium
CGATCCGGCCCGCCAGGCGCTCGACCGTCGCCCCCTCGAAGAGGGCCCGCACCGGAAGCTCCACGCCGAAGGCCTGCCGCACCCGGGAGAGCACCGGGGTCGCGAGCAGCGAGTGGCCGCCCATCTCGAAAAAGTCGTCCCGCACGCCGACCCGGCCGGCTCCCAGGAGCGCCGCGAAGATCCCCGCGAGCCCCTCCTCGACAGGCGTTCTCGGGGCGATGCTCTCCTCGCGGGCCAGATCCGCCTGCGGCGCCAGGCGCAGCAGCGCTTCGCGGTCCACCTTGTCGTTGGGCGTAAGCGGCAGGGCGGAGAGGAAAATCCAGCCGGAGGGCACCATGTAGTCCGGCAGGCGCTCCTTCAAATACGCTCGCAGGTCCGGGCCTCCGCCCACCACATAGGCCACGAGCCGGCCCTCGCGGGCGAGCACCACGGCCGCCTCGACGTCAGGGTGCCCGGCAAGCGCCGCCTCGATCTCGCCCAGCTCGATGCGGAAGCCGCGGATCTTCACCTGGAAGTCGTTCCTGCCCACGAAGTCGATCTCGCCGTCCGGCAGCCACCGCACGAGGTCGCCGGTGCGGTAGGCCCGCGCCCCGGGCTCTCCCGCGAACGGGTCGGGCCGGAAGCGCTCCGCCGTCAGGTCCGGCCGGTTCAGGTAGCCGCGGGCCACCCCGATCCCCCCGGCCCACAGCTCCCCCACCGCTCCGGGAGGGACCGGGTTGCCGCCGGAATCGAGGACGTAGATCCGCTTGTTCGCCACGGGCCGGCCGATCGTGGGCTTCCGGGAACCGTCCCGGCAGAGCGCCACGGAGACCCACACCGTGGCCTCCGTCGGGCCGTAGCAGTTGAAGAAGGGGCGCACCCTCCCCCACCGGTCCACCAGCTCGGCCGGGCAGACCTCGCCCGCCACGGTGACGGAGACGACCCCCGGGAGGTCCTCCTCCGGCAGGGCGGCGAGCGCCGAGGGCGTCAGGGTCAGGCGGGTGATCCCCCGCTCCCGGATCAGGCGGATCAACCCGGGCCCGGGAAGCAGATCGTCCTGCCCCGCCACGCAGAGGGTGGCCCCGCCGCGCAGCGCCATGACGATCTCGAACACCGAGGTGTCGAAGGCGAGCGGCGCGAAGAGCAGCATCCGGTCGCCCGGGCCGACCTTGAAGACCGGCACCTGGGCCTCGGCCAGGTTGGGGAGCCCCGCGTGGGGGACGACGACCCCCTTGGGCCGGCCCGTCGAGCCCGAGGTGAAGATCACGTAGGCCGCGTTGCCCGGCGCGACCGGAACGCCGGGACGGGTGCGCCGGCGGCGGGCGATCGCCTGGCGGTCCCGGTCGAGGCAGACGACCGTCCCCTCGATTGCGGGGAGCCGGCCGAGGAGGCGCTCCTCGGTGACGACGACCCGGGGCCGGGTCTCCTCCGCCATGAATGCCAGGCGCTCCGCCGGATAGCCGGGGTCCAGGGGCACGTAGGCGCCGCCGGCCTTCAAAACGCCCAGAAGACCCACGATCATGGCGGCCGACCGCTCCAGCGCGAGCCCCACCCACACCTCCGGCCCCACGCCCAGGGCGGTCAGGTGCCGGGCCAGGCGGTTGGCGGCTTCGTCCAGCTCGCGGTACGTCAGCCGCTCGCCCTCGCCCGCTCCCACCCACTCGACGGCCACGTCGTCCGGAGCCCGGTCCACCCAGCGCTCGAAGAGCTCGTGGAAGCAGACGCCGCCAGGCACGTCCAGAGGGTTCTCCCCCCACGCGAGGAGCTGGGCCCGCTCGGCCGCGGAGAGGAGGGGGAGCTCCGAAAGCCGGGCCTCAGGATGGGCCACGGCCCCGGCGAGCAGGGTCGCGAAACCGCCGAGGAGCCGCTCGGCCGTCGCCGGGTCGAAGAGGTCGGCCGCATATTCGGCGCGGATGCGGCGGAGGGCCCCCCCCGCCGTCTCGACGTGGAAGGTCAGATCGAACTTGGAGGTGCCGGTCGGGACCTCCTCCATCGCGAGCGTGAGGCCCGGCGCCAGCTCGGCCGGCAGCCGGGCCTCTCCCGGGTAGCCCAGGGCCACCTGGAAAACCGGGTTCTTCGCGAGGTCCCGCCCGGGGGCCACGGCCTCCACGATCTTTTCGAAAGGGAGGTCCTGCCGGGCATAGGCGGAGAGGACCGTCTCCCGCACGTGGTCCAGGAGCGTTCCGAGCGCCGGGTCCCCCGCGGAGCGCACGCGCAGGGGGAGGATGTTGGCGAAGAAACCGATCAGCTCCTGGACCTCAGGCCCAGTGCGGCCCGCGGCCGGCGTGCCCACGACCACGTCGTCCTGGCCGGTCAGCCGCCGGAGGAAGGCCGCGTACGCGGCGAGGAGGACCATGAACGGCGTCGCCCCGTGCCGGCGGGCGATCCCCTCGACCTCGAGAGACGCGGCCTGCCGCGTCTCGGCCATGCCGCCGCGGAAGCTCCGCGCCGGCGGCCGGGGACGGTCCGCCGGCAGATCGATCGCCTCCGGAGCGCCGGCCAGCCGCTCGCGCCAGAAGCGGAGAAGGTCTTCAAGGACCTCCCCGGAGAGCCGCCGCCGCTGCCAGGCCGCGAAGTCGGCGTACTGGACGGAAAGCTCCGGCAGCTCCGCACCGCCATAGAGAGCGGCGAGCTCGCGCAGGAGGATCTCCAGAGACCAGGCGTCCGAAACGATGTGATGCTGGCTCAGAAGAAGCCGGTGCTCCATGGGCCCGAGCGAAAGGAGCGTGGCCCGCAGCAGCGGCCCCGCCGCGAGGTCGAACGGGCGGACCGCCTCCTCCGCCGTCAAGCGAGCCCCCTCAGCCGAGGGCACGGCCGAGAGGTCCACCACGGGGAGCGCCACGGCCTCCGCGGGCCGGATCTCCTGGACCGGCACCCCGTCAACCTCGGCCAACACGGTACGGAGCGCCTCGTGCCGGGCGACCACTCCCGAGAGAGCCGCAGCCAGCGCGGAGATGTCGAGAGACCCCGCGAGACGCACGGCCATCGGGAGGTTGTAGACGGCCTGGCCCGGAGCGAAGCGGTCCAGGAACCAGAGGTGCTCCTGGGTGAAGGACGCCCGGAGGGCGCCGTCCCGAGGGACCGGGACCACGGGCCCGGCCTCCGCCCGCCGGCCGCCCAGGGCCTCCTCGACGCGGGCCGCCACAGCCTCGACCGTCGGCCCCGCGAAGAGTCTCGCCGAGGAAAGCTCCACGCCCGCGGCACGGCTCACCCGGACGAGGGCCCGGGTGGCGAGGAGGGAGTGGCCGCCCAGGAGGAAGAAGTCGTCCCGGAGGCCCACCCGCGGGAGCCCCAGAAGCTCGCCGAAGATCCCCGCCACCAGCTCCTCGGCCGGCGTGCGCGGCCCGGTCGCCGCCTCGGGCGCCTCGGGCTCCACGGACACGAGGGGCATCCCGGCGAGAGCCTGGCGGTCCACCTTGCCGTTCGGGGTCAGGGGGATCTCGTCCGGAAAGGCGAAGAGCCCGGGCACCATGTAGGGCGGCAGCCGCTCCTCCAGGGCCTGCCGCAGCGAAGCGGCGGACGGCTCCTCCCCCCTCTTCACCACACAGGCCACCAGCCGCTTCTCGCCCGGCCGGTCCTCCCGCGCGATCACCACCGCGGCTTCCACGCCGGGCAGAGTCCGGAGGAAGCTTTCGATCTCGCCCGGCTCGATGCGGAAGCCCCGCACCTTGACCTGGTGGTCGGCCCGGCCGAGGAACTCGATCGCGCCGTCCGGCTGGAAGCGGGCGAGGTCCCCGGTCCGGTAGAGCCGCTCTCCGGCCCGCCCGGAGACCGGGTCGGGCACGAAGCGCTCGGCCGTGAGGTCCGGACGGCCGAAATACCCGCGGGCGAGCCCATCTCCCCCGGCGTAGAGCTCCCCCTCGATCAGGTAGACGCTGGTGTTGGCGATCGGCCGGCCGATGGGCACGGTCGCGCCCACCTCCGCCGGGTCGGTCATGGAGTGGCAGCAGGTGAAGGTGGTGTTCTCGGTGGGGCCGTAGCCGTTGACGAGCACCGTCCCCGGGAGCTCTTCGAGGACCCGGCGCACGTGATCGGGCGACAGCACGTCGCCGCCGGCCAGGAGCTGGCGCACCGGCCGGAGGCCCGGGAGGTTCTCCTCGACCATCTGGTGGAAGAGGCCGGCCGTGAGCCAGAGGGTGGTCACTCCATGACGCTCGAGCGCGCGGCCCAGCTCCGGAAGAGACGGCGGACCCGGAGGGAAGACCACCAGCTTTCCGCCATTCAAGAGCGGGCCCCAGATCTCCAGCGTCGAGGCGTCGAAGGCCACCGGCGCGAGCTGCAGGAAGACCTCGTCCGGCCCGAACCGCGTGTAACCGGTCTCCTTGACCAGCCGCACGACGTTTCTGTGCGTGACCGCCACCCCCTTGGGCTGCCCGGTCGAGCCGGAGGTGTAGAGGACGTAGGCGAGGTTCTCCGGGTCCACCCGCGGCGCCGGAACGGGCTCGTCCGCTCCCGAGGCGAGGGATTCGAGGAGCACCACCCGGGCGGCGCTCGGGGGGATCATCCCGAGGAGGCGCTCCTGGACGACCAGGACCGGAGCCGCGACATCCTCCAGCAGGAAGGCGAGGCGGTCCGCCGGGTAGTTGGGATCGAGAGGGACGTAGGCGCCGCCGGCTTCGAGGATGCCGAGAATCGCCACGATGAGGTCGAGCGAGCGCTCGGCGCAGAGCCCCACGGGGACGTCAGGGCCCACGCCCAGGGCAGTGAGGCGTGCGGCGAGGCGGCCGGCCCGGGCGTGGAGCTCGGCATAAGTCAGGGTCTCGTCGCCGAAAACCACCGCCACCGCCTCCGGGGTGAGACGCACCTGCTCCGCAAAGAGGCCGTGAATCGTGGCCTCCCTCGGGTAGGGAGTGGGCAACGGCTGGCTCTTCTCTTCAGTCACATCCATCCTCTCGGGCACGGCGCCCGGGCTCACCAGGCTCGGTGTCGTATACGGTTCAGCGGGGAACGACGATGGAGCTACGTTGCGCGGAGAGCCGACAGCTCTCTCCTTAAGTGGCGTCACCCCCCCCGGGCGGGACAAACGAACCTGATTCCGGACTAAATCACAAACGCTTTTGCATTTGGGTGTCCCTACTTTTGGAAGCGAGGACACTTATAGGGCGAAGGAGGCTCCAGGAGGCAGTCGGAGGTTCTGTACCTCCAAGCTCCCGCACGGCATCGCGGGTCGACTTTCATTCAAAGACGCAGGGCATCACAGGAGAGAGTCGAGCCCTCCGGCCGACCGGAGGAGCCCTGTTTTCCGTGTAAGCAGCCAAGACCCCGAGCTCGGGTTTTAGTCGAGGAGAAGAGATTTTATGACGCGAGATACGCTTTTCGAAACCCTCAAGCAGGAGCTCCAGAGGTTGACCGGCCAGCAGTCGGCGGCTGCGCTCTCCGAAGACCACCTGCTGAGCCAGATCATCAACTCGTCCGGATTCCTCCAGCTCCTCATGGCCCTGGAGGCGAAGCTCGGGATCACCATCGAGGACGAAGACTTCTACGAAGCCGCCCCGGTCACGGTGGGCGATCTCGTCACCTTCCTCCACACCCAGGGCGAGCGGAGGATCCCGGCATGATCAGCGCCGAGCCGCGGGCCGACGAGAACACCGCGATGCCGCTTGTGGAGGTCCCGGGCCACTGGCGCAACCTCCTTGCCGACTATCCGCAGTTCAACCACAACAAGCTCGCGGAGGCGATGGCGAGCTCGCTGCCGTCCGACAACAAGTACGTCCACCTGCCGAAGATGCCGCTCGCGATCGGCCGGCAGTCGTACGACACGGTCAACCGCTACATCCGGATCCCGGAGGCGGTGATCGAGATGTACCGGCAGTACCGGCCGACCCCGCTGCGCCGCGCCCGCGCGTTCGAGAAGGCGCTCGGGACCTCGGCCCGGATCTACTACAAGTACGAGGGCATCAACATCTCGGGGAGCCACAAGCTCAACTCCGCGCTCGCCCAGGCCTACTACTACAAGAAGGCCGGGGTGCAGCACGTAGTGACCGGCACCGGCGCCGGCCAGTGGGGGAGCGCCATCGCCTTCGCCTGCGCCCGCTTCGGCCTCGACTGCACGATCTTCATGCCCAAGGTCTCGCTGCGCCAGAAGCCCATGCGCCGCACCATGATGGAGCTCTTCGGCGCCAGGCTCCACGAGAGCCCGTCGGAGCTCACCGAGCTCGGGCGGCGCACCCGCGCGAATTCTCCCGACAAGCTCGGGTCGCTCGCGATCGCCACCGGCGAGGCCCTGGAGATCTCCTCCTCCCACGAGCGGACGCTCTTCGCCGTGGGGAGCGGCGAGAACCACGTGCTCCTCCACCAGACGATCGTGGGCGAAGAGGCCCTGCTCCAGATGCGCGCCTTCGACGACTACCCGGACGCGATCTACGCCTGCATGGGCGCCGGCAGCAACTTCGCCGGCATCACCTTCCCCTTCCTGGGCGACGACCACGCCCCGCACCGCCCCCGCTTCGTGGCGGTCGAGCCCGAGGCCTGCCCCAAGATGACCCGCGGCGTCTTCGCCTACACCGAGACCGACTTCTCGGGCACCACGCCGATCGCCCGGATGATGACCCTGGGCTCCGGCTTCGAGGCCCCGGGCATCCACGCGGGCGGCCTGCGCTACCACGGCACCTCGCCCTTCCTCTCCGAGATGTACGCCAACGGCCTTTTCGAGGCGCAGGCGTTCCCGCAGAAGAAGGTCTTCCACTACGCGACCCTCTTCGCCAAGAACGAGGGCGTGCTGCCGGCCCCCGAATCGTCCCACGCCATCTGCGCCGCGGCCGAAGAGGCCCTGGCCCACCCGGCCAAGGACCAGTGCCTGCTCGTCAACATCAGCGGCATGGGCTACCACGACATGAGCGGCTACCACGAGTTCCTGACCGGGACACTCGACGACGGCACGCCGTCCGAAGAGATGATCCGGAAGAGCCTTCAGGCCCTCGAAGCGGAGCAAGAGCGGTTCGGCGCCGCGAGTTAGCATGATCGAACAGAGCTTTCCCGCGCCGACACCCGTCTACACCGAAGCACGGCAGTTCGCCGAGAAGCACCTGGCGGTCCCGGACCAGAAGGAGGGCGAGTTCTCCCGCGAATCGTGGGACCGGCTCGCCCGCTTCGGCTTCTTCCACATGCCCTTCCCCGAGGAGCTGGGAGGCGCCGGCCTCGCGGTCGACGACCTCTGCGACGTCCTCGAAGGGCTGGGCGCCGGCGGCCCCGACAACGCCCTCTACTTCTCGGCCTCCGCCCACCTCTGGGCCGTGGTCAAACCGGTCGTGGACTTCGGCACCGAGGAGCAGAAGGCGGCCTATCTCGCGAAGCTCATGGACGGCGCCCTGATCGGCGCCCACGCCGCCTCCGAGCCGGGAGCCGGCTCGGACGTGATGGCCATGACCACCCGCTACCGCAAGGTGGACGGCGGCTTCGTCCTTTCAGGCTCCAAGGTCTACGTCACCAACGCGCCCGTCGCCGACCTCTTCGTCGCCTTCGCCACCTCCGACCCGCGCCTCCACTTCCGCGGCATCTCGGCGTTCCTGATCGAACGGGGCAACCCAGGCCTCTCGGTCGGCCCCAACGAGGAGAAGATGGGCCTGAAGGGCTCGCCCATCGGCGGCGTCTTCTTCGACGAGTGCTTCGTGCCCACCTCCGCCCTCCTCGGCAAGGAGCGCCAGGGCGCCCGCATCTTCCAGACCTCGCTCGCCTGGGAGCGCACGTTCATCCAGGCCCACCAGGTGGGCGCCATGCGCCGGCAGGTCGAGCGCGCCGTGGCCCACGCCCTGGAGCGCCAGCAGTTCGGCGTGCCCATCGGCAAGTTCCAGGCGGTCTCGCACCGCATCGTCGACATGTACGTCCGCTACTGGCAGTCCCGCCTCGTGCTGCGGATGGCGGCCTCGGAGCTCGCTCTGCGAGGCAACACCCAGTTCGCCGCCCTCTCGAAGCTGGTGCTGGGCGAAGGGGCCCTCGCCACTCACCTGGAAGCGCTGCGCACCTTCGGCGGCTCGGGCTACATGGTGGAGATGGGGCTCGAAAAAGAGGTCCGCGACTCCCTCGGCGGCACCCTCTACTCGGGGACCTCGGACCTCCAGAAGAACATCATCGCGGCCTCTCTGGGGCTCTAGTGATGACGTCTCTCTTCGAACCGTTCCGGGCCTCCGCGGCCAATTACGCCGCGAGGCCCGCGCTGGTGATCAACAGCGGGACCCTCTCCTACGAAGAGCTTCTGGACCTCGCCCTCCGGGTCGCCGGGGCCTTCCGGGAGAGGGGCGCCGGCCACGGCTCGCGCATCGCGGTCTGGGCCCCCAAGAGGGCCGAGACCTACGCCGCCGTCTGGGCCTCGCTCGCCCTGGGCGCGGCCTACGTGCCCATCGACATGACCGCCCCCGCGGCCCGCGCCGCCTGGATCGCCGAGGACGCGGGCGCCGAGATCCTCCTCTGCCGCGCCTTCGACTTCGCCCAGCTCCCGCGCCCGCTCCCCAGGAGCTTGAAAGCCGTGGTGCTCCTGGATACCGAGACGCCCGAAGGCGGCGAAGTCCCCGTCCTCCCCTGGACCGACGCCGCCAGCGCCCGGCGCGACCCCCAGGCCGAGCGGGGCGGCACCGCCTCGGGAGGCGACCTCGCCTACATCCTCTATACCTCGGGCTCGACCGGCACGCCCAAGGGAGTCGCCATCAGTCACGCCGCCGCCCGGGCCTTCACCGACTGGGCCGGAGACGTGACCGAGCTCGTCCCCACGGACCGGGTGTCGAACCACGCCGCCCTCTCCTTCGACCTCTCGACCTTCGACCTCTTCTCGACCGCCCGGGCGGGCGCCGCCCTCTTGCCCGTCCCGCAGTGGCCCGCGGGCCAGGGCTACCCCTTCGCCCGCTTCATCGCCGCGCAGGGGATCACGGCCTGGTACTCGGTCCCCACGCTGCTCGCGCGGATGGCCGCGAGCCAGGAGACGAAGCCCGTCGACCTGACGTCGCTCCGGGCCGTGATCTTCGCCGGCGAGGTCTTCCCCAAGCCCCGCCTCGTCGACTTCCGCGGGCACGTCCCCCGGCCGCGCCTGTGGAACTGGTACGGCCCGACCGAAACGAACGTCTGCATGACCCACGAGGTCACCCCCGCCGATCTCGAGGACGAAGGGCCGCTCCCCATCGGCGTCCCCTGTCCCTTCTCCCAAGTCTTCCTCCGCGATCCCGAGGACGGCCAGGGGGAGCTTCTGGTGGCAGGCGGCTCGCTCATGGAAGGCTACTGGCGCGAAGGCCGGGTCGACGCCTCGGCCTTCGCCGCCGTCCCCGGCGACTCCAGGCGCTACTACCCCACCGGAGACCTCGTCTCCCAGGGCTCGGACGGCCTCTTCCGCTATCACGGCCGCCGCGACTCCCAGGTGAAGCTCCACGGCTACCGCGTCGAGCTCGGCGAGATCGAAGAGGCCCTGGAGGCCCTCCCCCAGATCGCCGAAGCCGCCGTGGTCTGCACTGACGACAATTTGTTCGCCTTTGTCTCGATCGGGGGCTCTCCCGACACTCTTTTCTCGGAGGACGAGGCGCGCACCCACCTGACGCGCCATCTGCCCACCTACATGGTGCCGCGGCGAATCACCGTCCAGGAGGCGCTGCCCCGAACGGAGCGCGGCAAGATCGATCGCAAAGCCCTCCTCCGGTCTCTGGCGGAGGGTAAGGAAGCGGGGAGTCATGTCTGAGAGCCGGATCCAGGAGATCATCCACCCCTCGCGCGCCCTGGGCCGCGACCGGAAGCGCTGCCTCGTCGTCTCCCCGCCGGACGCGGACGAGCGGGGCCCGCTCCCCGTCTGCTACTTCCTCCACGGCTGGGGCGGCAACGCCGAGTCCTACCTGAACCATCCGGGAATCCGGGAAGCCGTGCTCGCGGCCCCCTGGCACACGGTCTTCCCCGAGAGCTTCCGCAAGTGGTTCATCAACGACCACGCGGGGAACCGCTACGAGGACTACCTGGTCGAAGAGCTCGTGCCCCTGATCGACGAGCGGCTCGGCCTCGCCTCCAACCCGGCGATGCGCGCCATCGGCGGCTTCTCCATGGGAGGCTGCGCCGCCTTCCTCGCCGCCGCCCGCCACACCGACGTCTTCGGATCCGTCTTCTGCCACGCCGGAGCCTTCGAAGCGCCGCGCCGGGAGGGAGACCCCTACGCCCACCTGCGCGACACCGGGATCACGCTCCTGATGCCCACGGAGGCCGACCACATCTCCGTCTGGGGCCCCCTCGACTCCGAGGTGAGGAACGAATACGACCCCTACCTGGTGATCAAGCTCAACCGCCCGGAAGGCCTCCGCATCTACCTGGACATCGGGATGGACGACTTCCCCCGCATGATCCGGATGAACCAGGACTTCCACCACGCACTCACGGCCACCGGCCTGCCGCACGAGTACTACGAGCGAAGCGGTGCCCACGACCTGAACTACGTAGGGGCGGCGCTCCCCTCCTCCGTAGAGTTCCTGGCCCGCGTCTTTTCCGAGACTTCGGTGCCGACCACGGTGCAGCCCGGGGTGCTCGCGGAGGCCCGGGCAGAGGCCGAGGAGCCCGTCGAAGCCGAGCTCGTTCAGTGACCCGGGCCCTCACCCCAACCCTCTCCCAGCCTCCCGTCCCCCAACCGGGAGAGGGAGCCCTTACTCGAGAGTAACCCGGACTATCCACTCCCTCCTCTCCCGGGGGAAGGACGGGAGGTTGGGAGAGGAGGGCCGGGGTGGTGAGGGCTCTTTTTTCAGCCACGATCCTTTGATCCTTTGACCGGAGCCTTCCAACATGCCCCAGGACCTGCGTGACTTCCTGCGCCAGGCAGGAGAGCCAACATCCGTCGTCTCCCGCCGGGTGAGCCCCAAATTCGAGATCCCCGCGATCCTCGCGCTTCTCGAAAAAGAGAAGCGCTTCCCCATGGTGCTCTTCGAAAACGCGGACGACACCCGGGGAGAGCCCTCGGGCTTCCGAGTCCTCGCCAACGCCTTCGCCGACCGCGCCCGCCTCGCCCGCTTCTTCGGAAGCACGCCGCAGGATCTCCCGCTCAAATACCTCGAGCGCGCCGCCGTGCGCCCGCCCGTCCGCCTCGTGGACGACGCCCCGGTCCAGAAGAACCGCCGCACCGGCGACGACGTCCGGCTCACCCACCTCCCCGTCGTCACCCACAACGAAAAAGACGCCGGCCCCTACCTCACCGCGGGAGCCGTGATCCTCAAAGACCCGGACACCGGCATCGTCAACGGCGCCATCCAGCGCATGCAGCTCAAAGGCGACCGCCGCCTCGGCCTCTTCATGGTCCCCAACGGCCACAACGCCCAGATTTTCGCCAAATATCAAGCGCAAGGCCGGAACGCCCCCTGCGCCATCGTCCTCGGCCACCACCCCGCCTTCTTCATGGCCATGCAGCACAAGGGCACGATGGACGACAGCGAATACGAGGTCGCCGGAGGCATGCTGGGAGAGCCCCTGGAGGTGGCGCGCACGCTCACCCAACCCAACCTCGAAATCCCGGCCCACGCCGAGATCATCATCGAAGGCGAGATCCTCCACGACCTCCTGGAAGACGAAGGCCCCTTCGGCGAGTACACCCACTACTACTCCCCCATGCGGAAGAGCCACGTCATCCACGTGACCGGCCTCACCTACCGCGACGACGCCATCTTCCACGACATCTTCGCCTGCCACCGGGACCACCACTTCCTCGAAGGCATCGTCATGGAGAGCCAGCTCCGGGAAGTCCTCCAGCGCGACCACCCCAGAGTCAAGAACCTCTACCTCCCCCCCTCCGGCTGCTGCCAGTTCTTCTGCTACGTCGCCCTCGCCAAGCGCACGGACGCCGAGCCCCGCCAGGTTATCGACGCCATCCTCCGGGCGAACATGTGGGTCAAATACGTCATCGTCGTCGACCCCGACATCGACGTCTTCGACGAATCCGAAGTCCTCTGGGCCGTGGCCACCCGGGTCCGTGCGAGCGAGGATTACGCCCCCTTCACCGGAGCCACCGGGACGGCCATGGACCCGACGGCGAAAGATGGGGTTCCGGAGCGCGGGGGGATCGATGCGACGTTGCCGGCGGATGGGTCGTTCCCGGAGCGGGTCGGGTTGCCGAAGAACCTGCTCGCACGGATGTCACTCGCGGATTACGGGTTGTAGGGCGTAAACCCTAAAGGTTTAGCGTCAAGATCTTGGCCAGATCTCCCTCATGGCTTCCCGTCGCCGCGTGCGTGCTCGATCCGGGAGGGAGAGTTCGCTCCGATAACTTCGAACGCGCCCCACGCCAGCGGGTCGGCGGCATGGCCTGAGCCATGCTCGATCGATTCAATCTGTGTCGCCCGGAGAGCGCCGGCAACGTCGAAGCCCTGCCCCAGGTGGCGATAGAACCGCATGAAGAAATCCGCGGTGACCTGGTCATCGACATCCCAGAGGGAGGCGATGACCGCCGGTACGCCGGCTGCGAGGAAGGGGCGGGCCAGGTTCTCAACACCTTCGGTCCGGGAGATCCTGCCGACGGCGGTGCTGCAACTGGCGAGAACGGCGAGGCGTGTACGCTCGAATCGCTGTTTCAGGATGTCCCCGGAATAGAGCACACCACGGGTCGGATCTTCGGGGTCCCCGGCAAAGAGCATCTGAGAAAGCAGCGGGAATTCCGTGTTGACCAGGGAGTGGCCACCGAAGTGAATCATTTCGTAATCCCCCGCCAGACGCAGGAAGGCACTTCGGGTGGCGTCTCGATCGCTGAGGACTTCGGAATCCGGGAAGATCCGAGCGATGACCGCCTCCGTCTCGGCCCCCCTCAAGCGAGGGAGGGAGTAGAGAGCTTGATCAAACGCGGGGTCCACGACAACCAGGGCCCGCGGATCACGCTGCCGCGTAAGGCTCTCGTCGCGTTGTAGGCTGGTCACCATGATTCTGGCGCTCGGCGCGGTCGAAAGCACATGGTCCTGAACAAGGTATCTGCCGGTCCGGCCGTCGCGGAGTAGAGCGAAGGACAGGGTGTGCAGGGCTCCATCGGGAATGGTGACGATCCGGTCGCCGGGGCCGAGGTGTCCTGCCACGGGGCGGACGAGGACCTCATGGAGTTTCGACGAGGTTTTCAGGAAGTCCGCTTTGCGGCCCTCCTTTAGCGCACGGATGAGGCCGCGGACCAGGTCGCCCAGATCCTTTGCGTCGATGGCCACAGTCTCAACCTTGAAATCCGTCCGTCGGAGCACCCAGATCACGAGGCGCTTTGGAAGCACCGCGTACTCGACCACGGCGGTGTCTTGGGACAAGTGCTCCTGGAGCGACGCTACATTTAGGAAGCCTTGTCCGGTTCCTTCGACGCGTGACGAAACGGGACCGCCGACCGGATGGAGCAGAAGCCAATCCTGCAGCACGCGCGCCTTCGCCTGCTCACTGTAGCGAAAAGCCACCTCAGGCCGCTGGCGCCGCTCCAGTTGAAACCAGATCATGGTGTCGAAAATCTCCCTCGTTCGGTCGAAGTAGGAAATACGGTCTTCAAGCGACATGATCTTTTCGCGCTGCAACTCGGACTCGGCGATTGCGGCCACTAGATCGCGCTCCGCTTCGTTGCTCCTGCCCAAGGAGTCTTCGGCAAGGGCCCGCTCGTAAAGGGCTTGTCCCAACCGGTAGTGGTAGGAGGTGGCG
>DATHUD010000612.1:0-3734 GCA_035462575.1 Thermoanaerobaculia bacterium
GTTTCAGGAGGAATTCGCTGCATCTTGCGGACCGTAAGGGCAGGCGGAGCGTCGTCGCCGGGCCTGGGGCAGGATTGTCTTGGGACCGAGGTCGCTGCTGCCTCCTTTGCCTGGCGCGGGTTTTCGGGGCGGCTCCAATGGCCAGTTATTTGCATGAGATCTTAAATCTTGGGCCACCATGAAGGGGCTCACCATCAAGGAGGTCATATGAAACGATCCAAGCTTGCACGGTTCCTAGGCCTCTCCCTGATCGTCGCCGCCACTGCCCTGCCGGCGTCCGCCGCTCGGCCCTGCGGTTGCGACTTCTGCCAGAGAGTCCCCCCTCATGTACCCTGCAATCTCGAGGGCCGTACGACCTGTGGCGCATTTCTTACCGTAGCGCTCTGCCCTGCGGGTTGACGCTCCGATCCGGGGGGAGCCGTCCGTCGAGGCGGCTCCCTACTTCCGCCTTGTTATCAGCCAAGACGAAGTAAGAAGGCCGGCAAGGATACCGGCGCTCCCAGCGGGGAAATCGTTCCACCCATTGATCCTCGTGGCGGCCCGCGCCGCCGGACCCGGCGCAAAAGATCAAGCCCCCGGAGAAGCCCACCCTCTTCTATACATCTTGCTTCCGGGGACGGTCTGCCCTCCGAAACCTCACCCTCTATCTTCCTCTCCCATCTCCCTCCACCCCCCGCCGGGAGAGGGAGGACGTACATCAGCCGACCTTGCCCATCCTGGATTTCCAGACGCAGGCAAGGTCGCTTGGAATGCGTCCCCCCTCTCCCTCTGGGAGACAGAGGGTGAGGTCTCGGAGGGCACAGCGCTCGAGCGGGCGAGATGTGCAGAAGAGGCTGGTTGAAACCTGGGGCTACCCACGGATGTGCCTGAAGGCACGGTTTGGAGGGGCCAGGGCGACGTCCCGCTCTTGCCCGCGAACCCGCACCCCGTGTAGAGTCTTCCGTCGGAGTTCCCAACAGATGAAGTTGAAGTCTTCTGCAGTAGTTGTGCATTCTTTTCCGCAGTCCGCGGAAGAGCCGGGCCTCGCCCCTCCCGCCTGGGTCGAGGCGTTGCTCGGCCGGTTCGCCCGGCGGAGCACGGCGGCCCATGGCGCGGTCTCTCTCGAGATCACCGAGAGCGGCGGGCTTGGCCTTGCCAGCGTGCGGGTCCGGCAGGCCCGTCAGCTCGACCGGGTGGCGTTCCGCGAGACGGTCGCCTCGGCCTACCGCTGGATCCGGACCGAGCTGTGCGAGCGGTGCTACTCCCACCCCGTGCGGCTTTGGAACCACCTTCCCGGCATCCATGATCCCGTGGGGGAGGGCCAGGACCGTTATATGGCGTTCAACGCCGGACGCTTCGACGCGCTCTCCGAATGGTTCGGCAAGGAGAGCTTCGACACGCGCATCGCCACGGCGTCGGGAGTGGGGCACGACGGGCAGGACCTCGTCCTCCATTGCCTGGCCGCGGACCGTCCCGGCCGGGCCGTCGACAACCCCCGGCAGGTCGCGCCCTACCGCTACTCGCAAAAGTTCGGCCCGCTCCCTCCCTGCTTCGCCCGCGCGACCGTCGTGGAGCCGTCCCTCGGGACCCCGCTCGTGCTGGTCGGCGGCACGGCCAGCATCGTGGGAGAGGAATCGGTCCACCGGGGCGACCTCGAACGGCAGACGGACGAGACGCTGACCAACCTCGCCGTCCTCCTCCGCGCCGCCGGGGGAGCGCCGGGAGATCCGTTGGAGGACCGCGCCGCGGCCCTGGCCGGCTTCCGCGACGTGCGCGTCTACTTTCCGGACCCGGGGCGCCTGGACGAGCTTCGCGCTCTCCTCGGCAACGCCTTCCCCGGCGCCGGGCCCGTCGAGTGGGTCCGCGCCGACATCTGCCGGGCGGAATTGCTCGTCGAGATCGAGGGCGTGGCGGAGCTTTCCTTCGGGCCGTCTTGCCCTGCGACCTCACCCTCCGGCTCCCTCTCCTAAAGGAGAGGGAGAGACAAGCAAAACCAGACAAACCTGAGCCCCTCTCCTTTAGGAGAGGGGTTGGGGTGAGGTCGCAGGCCGACGCCGTCGGCTGGGAAGAAATCTCCGGCATCGAGCCGCGGACCGTGGGGACCGGGGAGCGAGCTTCGGCATCCCGGTTCCGGCGGCTGTTATCAGGATGCCGAAGGCCCGCGCTCGAGGGTGGTCCGGAGGAGGAGCCGGAGCGACTGGCTTCGGAGAGTGGTCTGGATTCTGGCCAGCTCTCCCCGGAGATCGGGCGGCGCCACGAGGAGCACCAGCGATTCCAGGGCGGGGTCCAGATGATCCAGGACCGCGCACTGCAAGGCCACCAGGGCCTCGGCCTCGAACCCCTCCGCGGGCTCGTCCCCGGACGTCTTCCGGATCTCCGCCCCCAGGGTCTCCAGGCTGGCCGTCAGCTCCGCCAGATCATACGCGTGGAGGGCGATCCGCCTCCACAGCGCGAGCGGCTCTCCCGTGCGCCGCACGTGGAGCCCCTGCCACACCACGTTCAGGTCCACCTCGTCTCCATCGCGCAGGCCGTGGGCCGTGAGCGCCTCCCGGATCTCCTGTCCAAGAGGAAGACGCACTTGATTTTCAACGATCCCGAGGGTCAGACGGTAGGTCGGCATGGCCATTTTCCTGTAGAAGAGTGCACGTTCCGGGTTCCCGACACGCGATGGCATTGTTGTACACGACCGATGCCGATCGTGTCAATACCGCATCGCATCGTGGCTGGATGCGCATCGTCTCCGATTGTGCGCTACAATCCCCTGTCCATGGACCAGAGCACGCGCCAGATGCTTGACGCCCTGCGGTCGGCGCTCCGGCTGCTCGGCCTCTCGAACCGGGAGGTGGAGAAGCGGCTGGGGGTCAGCGTGGGGTATCTCAGCCGGCTTTTCTCGGGGACAATCGAGCTCCGTTTCGAGCATCTCGCGGAGCTCGCCCGGGTGCTGGAGATGGATCCCGTCGAGCTCCTCTACTTCGCCTTCCCGCGCCCCAAGGACCCGCCCTCCCGGGGAGCGCGGCGCCTTCGCGAGATGGCCGGGGTCGAGCCCGACCCGGGGGCCGGCGGATCTTCTCCGTCCTCTCCGACCGACGAGGACATGGAGCGGCTGGTCGCGAAGACCCTCCAGAAGCTCCTGGCTCCGCCTCCACCTCCCCCGCGCCACGGGGCTCCTACCGAGGAAGAGGTGGAAGAGATGGTGTCGAGGGCCCTGCGCCGTCAGCTCGGCGGAATGATCAAGGGCGCGGGCGAGAAATAGGCGGCCTCGCCGCCCGGCCCTACGGGATCACGGGATCAAATTTGGCGTTCGGATCGTGCTCCGCCCGGCGGAGGAAGGCGGCCACCTGGGAGACGATGTCGAGGAGCCTGGCCGTTTCCTGTTCCATCTCGGCGGATTGCCGGAGCAGCAGCACGGCCCCCATCGCCTCCCGTCCGATTTTCAGATCGTTGAAGACCTGAACCGCGTCCAGGAGGATCGGACGGGCTTCGCCGGTTTGGCTCTGGGATAATAGGACCATCGCGAGGTCCAGAGACGCGATGGCGGCATCGTAAGGGAGCTCCTGCTTCTGAAAGCCCTCTCGCACTTTCCGCAGGCCTCGCTCGGCCTTTGCGAAGGCTTTCATCCCCTGGTGGATTCGAGCTTCGAGCCAAATTAGCTTGATCTCGTTGGTGCGGCCGCCGACCTGCCGTAGAAGCGATCGATTGAGGAAAAGAAGCTTCCTTGCTTCTATGAATTCCCCCGCCTCCACGAGGAAGCAGAG
>DATHUD010000613.1:0-8743 GCA_035462575.1 Thermoanaerobaculia bacterium
GAGGGGAGAAAAGCACCGCGGTTTCAGCTCCCTCCTCTCCCAGGGAGGGGGGCGGCGTGGTGGGAGAGGAGGGCCGGGGAGGTGAGGGCCGGGAGGGGGCGGCTCCGGCGGTCAGGACCGGTCCCGATGCAAGGCCGCCCCGATCCCCACCGCAAACAGGACGGCCCACACCGGCCACGGTCCCCGGGCCCCGGCGAGGACGGCGCCGGCCACCATGCAGAAGCCGCCGAAGAGCGTGCCGCGGATGCCCGCGAGCGGGTTCGACGGCGAGCGGCGGGTGGCCTGCTCCAGGAGCCGGAGCCCCTCGGTGATGAGGTTGGGCGCCTTGGCCAGCGCCTCCAGCACCTCGGGCGCGCCGCGCAGCACCTGCTGGAGGAGGTTCTGCGGGCTGAACTGGTCGCGGAAGATCTGGTTGGCGTGCTCCCGGGAGACCGCGGCCACGTCGAGCCCGGGCTTGAGGATCTGGCCCACGCCCTCGAAGGTGACGAGGGCCTTGACCATGAGGACCATCTCCACGGGGAAGTAGAGCCGGTGCTGGGCGCCCAGGTTGACCGAGCGCATGATGAGCTGGGCGAGCGAGAACTCCTTGAAGGAAGAGCTCCGGTTCCAGCGCAGGAGGATCTCCGTGACCTCGCGGCGGAACCCCGTGGGATCGGCCCCCGGGCCGGGCTGCGCGATGGCGCCCAGGTAGCGGGCCGCGCCCTCGGCATCGCCCATCACGAGGGTGTAGTAGTAGTAGAGGAAGGTCCGCCGCAGGTCGCTGTCGAAGCGCCCTACCATGCCGAGGTCGATGAAGCCCATCTTGGGGCCCGGGAGGATCAGGAGGTTGCCCGGGTGGAGGTCGGCGTGGAAGAAGCCATCCTTGAAGAGCATGCGGATGATGCTCGCGGCGCCCAGGTCCACCAGGTGGTCGCGCTCCTCGTCCGTGAGGTCCATCGTCTCGGGAGACCCCGGCTTGAAGCCCTTGAGGAACTCCATGCAGAGGACGCCCCGGCTGCTGTACTGCCGGAAGATCTTGGGGAACACGACCCCCGGCAGGTCGTGGAAGTTGGCCGCGAAGGTCTCGGCGTTGTCCGCCTCGCGCCGCAGGTCCACCTCGCGCCGGGTGTACTCCACGAACTCCTGGATGAGCTGCCGCGGCCGGTACTGGGGGAGGAAGAACTGGAGGATCCGCCCGAGGATGTTCAGGAGGACCGCGTCCCGCGTCAGCGTCTCGCGGATCCCGGGCTTGACCACCTTCAGGATGACCGAGTCCCCCTCGAGGGTCGTCGCGCGGTGGATCTGCGCAATCGAAGCCGAGCCGGTGGGGATCGGGTCCACCCAGGAGTACATCTCGCCGATCGGCCGCTGGACGTCCTTCTCGATGATCCGGAGATAGCGGTCGAAGGGGACGACCGGCAGCCGGTCGAGCAGGTTCTTGAGCTCGTCCGTGACCGTCTGCGGGAGGATGTCCTGGCGCAGAGCCAGCACCTGCCCCAGCTTGATGTACGTGGGCCCCAGGATCTCCAGGCGGCGCCGGAGTTGGACCGGCACGGGGCGGTCCACGAGCGACTTGTCGAGGAACGGCCGCACCAGGAAGGCCAGCAGCCGCTCCAGGCTGAAGAGCAGCCGCAACCGCCGCCCCTGGCCCAGGGCCTTGCCCTCGCGGGCGTGGGCCACGAGGGAGCCGAAGGCGAGGCCGATCAGGTGACCCTGCGTGGTGAAGAAGCGGCGGACGAGCCCGTGCGGGGGCTCGTCGGGAAGCATTTCAAAGCCGGGGATGTCGCCGGAGGAGGGGAGCGCGGGCGCCACCGCGCCCGGAGGAGCGGGCGGCGAGGGAGCGGCGATGCCCGTGGGGCCGGCAGGGGCGTCGGGGGGCTCGGCGGTGGCTTCGCGCGGTTCAGCCATCAGGCCCAGTGTACTCGACCTGCCCTACCGGTTCCTCCCGTACTGCTCGTGGCTCGACACCCAATCGAGAGACGAGATGGCCGAGGCGAGCGAGATCTCGCCCGCGAGGACCACGCCGGCCACGATCTCGGCAAACTTCTTGACCTTCCCTTTGCCCGCGCAGCCCAGGAGCTCCAGGCACTCGCGCTGCGTGGCGAGCCCCGTGCCGCCGCCGTGGGTTGCCACGATCAGCGACGGGATGGTGATCGAGATGTAGAGGTCCCGCTCCGCCGTGAGCTCCGTGTAGACGATGCCCGCCGAGGACTCCGCGACGTTCGCCACGTCCTGGCCCGTGGCGATGAACATCGCCGTGATGCCGTTGGGGGAGTGGCAGCCGTTGTTGTTGGCGCCCGAGATGAAGGCGCCGACGTTCGCGATGCCCGCGTGGTAGTTGACCGTCTCGGGATCCACCCGCATGTGCTGGATGAGGACGTCCCGCGGGATCGTGGCCTCGGCCGTGACCCGCTTGCCGCGGGTGCGCATCACGTTGATCTGGGACGACTTCTTGTCGGTCGCGAAGTTCGACTCCAGGTAGAAGTGCGGAATTCCGGGGGCGTAGTTTTCCAGGATCCACGAGCAGGCGGCGAAGGTCGCCCGGCCCACCATGTTCTGGCCGGCGGCATCGCCCGTCGTGTAGTTGAAGCGCAGGAAGACCATCTTGTTCGAGAGGTACCGGTCGATGTAGGTCAGCTTCGCGACGCTGGAGGTCGCTTCGGCCTCCTCGCGGATCTTTCCGAGGTTCTCGTCCACCCACTGGAGGAAGTCCCGGCCCTGCCGGGCGTTTTCGAACACGAACACGGGCGCCCGCTGCATGCTGTCGCCCACCACGGTGCAGGTGACCCCGCCCGAGAGGTTCAGCACCTTCATGCCCCGGTTGTAGGAGGCGACGAGGGTCCCCTCGGCGGTGGCGAGCGGGACCAGGAACTCCCCCTGGGCGTGCTCGCCGTTGACCCTGAGCGGTCCGGCAAAGCCGATCGGCACCTGGGCGACGCCCGTGAAGTTCTCGATGTTCCCCCGGGTGACCGCGGGGTCGAAGGAGAACTTGTCGATGTGCTCCAGCTTGTGGCCCGTGTACTCCTCGACGAACTTCTGCCGGGCGCGGACGATCTCTTGCGTGTAGTCGTCGTTCTTGTCGTGGGGGACGCTCGTGCGCTTCACCTTCTCGGCGATCGCGTCCTTGACCTTGAAGGAGAGGGAGCCGAACGGGGTCGTCTCGAAGGAGAGGGCGATCTCGTGCTGCCCCTTTTCGAGTTGGTCCGTCCGCACGTGGATGTCGACCACCTTGGCGAGAGGGAAGGCGACCGCCGTCGTGGGGGTGACCGCAGAGGCCGGCACCCGGTCGCCGTTGAGCTCCAGGGTAAGCCGGTCCAGCGGCACCGGCTGCCCGTCGATCCGGACTTCGGAGAGCTTCGTCACCGTGGCATTGGAAAGCCGGTTCTTGAGGCTGAACCGGACGCCGTCCTCGACGTTTTCGAGACTGCCCAGCGTGTACATCTGCTTCAGGATGAGACCAGGGATTTTCATGGCGTGACCTCGCGGAAGAGGTTTGGAGCGGGGAAGTGTATCCCGGAGGAGGGGAGGGGGCAAAGGCTCTTCAGCGGATCGGTCATGGATCTCGGTTCGGCTGGGATAGGCGGAAGCTCCGCTGATGCGCGAGGGTTTCCTAGCGAGGAAACGCTCCAGGGCCTCCTCATAGCTCCTGTTTCTCTCCATAGGACCAGCTTAATCCTACGTTGTCAGATTGCCCAGTCCTGTGCCCGGCGGCACCCCCGCCCGGCGATAAATCACCGGGCTACAAGGGCAGCGCCCCCTGAAAGGGGCTTCAAGCGCGCGTTGTTGAAGCCGGATTCATCCGGCGCTGCCCCTGTAGCCCGGGCATTCATGCCCGGGCGGACGGCGCTGACCCTACCGGAGTAGTCTGACAAGGTAGGGCTGGGCACGGTGCTGACATGCCTGCCGTTCAGGCTCTCCCGGCCTCCTCGTCACCCACTCTTGAGAGGTGCCCACCATGCGCAAGAAGCTCATCCTGCTGTTCCTCACCTTGGCGGCGGTCGCCAGCTCCGAAGCCGGTCTGTTCACGCCCAAGGCCGCCGAGGCCGCACCGACGTGCAACGGCATCCTCGTCTGTTGTCCGGATTCGACCCGTTGCGTCTGCTGTATCCGGCCCTGTCCCATCCAGTGTCCGTGAAGCGCTGGACGGCTTGGAGGGTCTGCTGGGAGCGCCGGCATCCTGCCGGCTTCTTACTCGTTTTTGATTATATGGCCGGCAAGATGCCGGCGCTCCCAGCAATGTGCCTTGACGGAATACTGGGGACCCGAGCAGCCAAGACCGTCCGGGTCCCCTTTGCTTGAGTCCCTTGTCCCGTTCGGGTACTCTCAAACACCAGTCTATTCAGTAAAGCATGGAGAGTCCGACTCCCGCCCCGGTGGAGGCGTCCGCCGGAGGGCGATCTCTCGCAAGGCCGCGTCCGGCGGAAGGTGTGGGGTGCAACCGTGAGCCTGAGCCTGTTCCCTGTCCTGTTCTCGATCTACTGGTCGTCCGTCCTCGCCTGGTGGCTGATGTCCTCGCGGCTCTGCGAGGCTCTGAGCCGGCGGCATCCCCTGCTCTACGACGCCCTGGGGCGGCCGACCGCCCTGGCCGGAAACCATCTCCGGACCGACATCGCCCTCCTGCGCTTCCTTCTCGTAGGGCGCTACCGCTTTCTGGACGACCCGCGGCTCGTGAGGCTCTGCGGCGCCATGCGGGCGTTTCTTTGTGCTTACTTCCTTTTGTTTTTGACCCTGCCCGGGTTGTTTCTGCGGTAAGAAGAACCTTTTCAGGAAACCAGCATGGGCGCTTCCGGGGTCAGAGCGCCGGAGCCCGCGGCCCGCGCCTGGGGCGGCAGGGCACGAAGACCCAGCTCCGGGTCTTTCGGCGGGATGTGGCTCATGGCGTGCTCGGCCATGGCGGTGATGGTGAGGCTCGGGTTGACCCCCAGGTTGCCGGGAATCATGGAGCCGTCGATCACGTAGAGGTTGTCGTAGCCGAAGACGCGGTTGGTCGCGTCGATCACCCCCTCGGCGGGCGAGGAGGCCATGGCGGCGCCGCCCAGGATGTGGGCGGTGGTGGGCACGTTCAGCACCACCTCGTTGATCGAGCTCGACGGGAAGGCGCCGGTCCGCTCGGCCACGAACCGGGCCGCCTGGTTGGCGACCGGGATGTAGCTGGGGATGGGCGGCTGATCCGGGGCGCGGCGGCTGGTCAACCCTTTCCGGAACGGCCAGAACCAGCGGCGCTCGCGCACGAGGCGGAGCGAGTTGTCCAGGTTCTGCATCACGAGGACGATCGTGGACCGCTGGGCCCAGCCGACCGGGTTCCAGGTGCGCAGGAAGTCGACCGGGTGGCGCAGGCAGGTCGCGATCCACTTCATCGGCCGGGTGAGGCGGGTGCCGTCGTCCACCAGCAAGGTGCCCAGGAAGCTCATGGTGTCCGAGCCCTTGGGGTAGCGGACGATCTCGACATAGGTCTCGGGGTCCGGATGGAACCCGCTCGCGATGGCGATGCCCTGGGAGTAGTCCACGTCCCCCGACCGGGCGGTCGCTCCGCAGATGACCTCGCTGTTGGTGCGCACGTAGCTGCCGAGGGCGGGGGAGAGGCGGGGGAGCTTCCCCTCGTCCCGGCACTTGAGGAGCAGGTTGACCGTCCCCAGCGCTCCGGCGGAGAAGACGGCGCCCCGCGCCCGGAACGTCCGGCGGCCTTTGAGGAGCTTCCGGGTGGACCGCTCGGTGCGGACGAGGAAGCCTCCGCGGCCGTCCTCCTCGACGCCGGTGACCTTGGTTTCGGGGAGGACCTCCGCCCCGAGCTTCTCGGCGAAGAAGAGGTAGTTCTTGTCCAGCGTATTCTTGGCGCCGTGCCGGCAGCCGATCATGCAGCCGCCGCAGTAGGTGCAGGTGACGCGGTCGGGGCCCTCGCCGCCGAAGAAGGGGTCGCCCGCCTTCTCCCCGGGCTTGTCGCCGAAGAGGACGGCGACGTTGGTGGGCCGGAAGCTGTCCTCCTGGCCCAGGCTCTTCGCGAAATCCTGGAGGATCCGGTCCCCTTCCCAGAGGTGAGGATTGGCGGTGACGCCCAGCATCCGCTTGGCCGTCTCGTAGTGCGGGGCGAGCCGCTCCTTCCAGTCGATCCCCTGGGGCCAGGTGCCGCGCTGGAAAGCCTGGTCCTCCGGCACGAGGTGCGTGTTGGCGTAGACCAGCGACCCGCCGCCCACCCCGGACCCGGAGAGCACGAGCACGTCCCGGAGGAGAGTCAGCCGCTGGATGCCGTAGCAAAAGAGGGCGGGGAGCCAGAGGAACTTGCGGACGTTCCAGTTGGTCTTCGGGAAGTCCTCCGTCTTCCACCGCTTGCCGGTCTCGACGACCAGCACCTTGTATCCCTTCTCCGAGAGGCGCAGAGCTGAGACGCTGCCGCCAAATCCGGAGCCGATGATGAGGAAGTCGTAGTCGTAGACGTCGTGCGTCATGGGTTTGCCGCTCCGAGACGTATTCTACGTCAAGTTGCGGCATTTCGTCTCTCTCCCTCCGTCTCTCCCGCAGGATCTCCCGCGGTCCCCGCTCCGGCAGATTTGCAGCATCCCCCCCGAATTTTGCTGCAAAACAAGGCTGAGCAGGCTCCCGTCGTCTCCGTTTTCCCTCCCGCTCTCGAGAACAGGTCCCCCGAGAAGAGAGATTTGATGAGAATCTCTGTTCACTTGCAGCAAATCAGGGATGATCTGCTGCAACAGATCCTCGACATGCTGCGAATCAAGGCTAATTTGCAGCAAAATCGGGCTGATTTGCAGCACGCATTCCGCCGGATGCTGCAAATGATCCCGTACGGGAAGCTCGCTCCTCATGATTTGCAGCTTCGGCTTGTTGATTTGCAGCAGAATGCGGGAGTTTTGCTGCAAGTCGCAGGTCGTTTGCAGCAACTTTCGGAGAGCCGGAGCCTTGGCTTGAGGTGCGGAGCCCGCGGGGAGGAGTGCGGGGGGCGCGGAACGGCGGATTTGCAGCAAAAGATCCGGGGCGGGATCGCCGGGATTCCCCGGCACGGTTCATGAAGAAGGTCTATTCTAGAAAGATTGGAGGATATAACCATGCGTAGTCCATTTCGCCTTCTCTGGATCATCACGGCGCTCGCCGTCTCGATACCGCTCGCCGCTCCGGCCCAGGACGTAACCGAGGAGCGGGGCGTCAACCGCAGGGGGAGCGACTATAAGACCTTCGACGCGTATGACGTCCGCGACTGCATCCGGGCGTGCGAGAGGGACTCGCGCTGCGAGGCGTACGCCTACAACAACCTGAAGTCCATCTGTTATCTGAAGGACCGGGTCCCCAACGCCGAGCGGGATGGCGGCGTCACGAGCGGGGTCAAGAGGGGTAGCTCCGGCGGCTCGTGGGGCGGCGGCGGCCGTTTCAGCGAGGAGCGGGGTGTCGCCTACCGGGGCGAGGACTATTCCAAGTTCCTCTCGCGGGGGCAGGAAGCCTGCGAGCGCGAGTGCCGGCGGGACAACCGGTGCGTGGGCTACACGTTCAACCTGCGGACCGACATGTGCTTCTTGAAGGACCGCCTCGGCCGCTCCGAGCGCGATTCCGACACCGTCTCCGGCGTGAAGGGGGGGAGCTCCGGCGGCGGCTGGCCGGGGTCCGGCGGCAACCTGACGGAAGAGTGGAATCTGGCCTATCGCGGGGACGACTACTCCGATTTCCGGTCCACCAACCTTCAGGATTGCAAAGACGCCTGCCGCCGCGACCGCCGCTGCGTGGCCTACACCTACAATCACCGCTCGGACGTCTGCTATCTCAAGGACCGCCTCGGCCGCGCCGAGAGGGACGACGACACCATCTCCGGCACCAAGGGTGGCTCCGGCGGGGGGCGGCCCGGGTCCGGGTATGACAATGACGGCGGCCTGACCCAGGAGTGGGGCGTCAACCGTCCCGGGAGCGACTACTCGAATTTCCGCGCGGACGACGCCGGCGACTGCCAGGACGCCTGCCGGCGCGACCGCCGCTGCCGCGCCTACGCCTTCAACACCCGGGACCGGGAGTGCTACCTCAAGGACCGTGTCCCTTCGTCCGAGCGCAAGTCCGACGTGGTGTCGGGGGTGAAGGACAGGTATTAGAATCTCCCGGCCACGACGCAAAGTCGCAGGGATGCCAAGGGGGGCTCCATGATCTCGACCTTCAAGGTTGAAGGCTTCAAGTCGCTCTTCGACGTGTCGGTCGATCTCGGCGCTTTTAACGTCTTTATCGGCGCGAACGGTAGCGGGAAGAGCAACCTGCTGGAGGCGCTCGGGGTCATGGGAGCCGCTGCCTTCGGCTCGGTCGAGCCCGAGACCTTGCGGTATCGGGGCGTCCGTCCCGGCCTGCCGGCTCTCTACAAGACCTCCTTCAAGGGGCAGCACTTCCGCCGTCTGATCACGTTGACCGCCTCCGTGGGGGAGGTGATCTACCGCCTCGGGCTGGACAATCCCATCGAATCCCCGAGCCTTCGTTGGAAGGTGACCTCGGAGAGCCTGCGGGAGGGGGACCGCCCCGTAGTGTCGCGGACTCCGGCGGAGTGCATTCTGTTCGATGCCGCCGGAAAGAAGGAAAGAATCACCGCAGATCCGGAGCAGACCATCGCAAAGCTCGCCCTGGCGCGCCGGGATAACGCCGCTGGCGCGAAAGCCTTGGTCGACGCTCTCGTGAACTTCGCCATCTATGCGCCGACCACCCCGGTCCTGCGTGGTATTGCCAACGAAGATGTCACTCGCGCCCCCGTGGGGCTGACGGGAGGGGGGCTCCCTGAGGCGGTCAAGCAGAT
>DATHUD010000614.1:0-6710 GCA_035462575.1 Thermoanaerobaculia bacterium
CACGGCCAGCGCGGAAGGCGAAAGGGACGCCGCCTCCGCGATGAGCTCATGAACAGGGCGCAGAATCCTCGGTGCGTATCGAATGACAAACCTCCCGGCCAAAGCCACGGCCATGGCCGCCAACGGCCCTTCCCCCTCCACGGAATCAAGGTTTAGTAATTGGCGGGAATCCACGACAGCCTTCGTGGTCCTACCCCAAAGGTGGAGCCGAGTTGCTGAACCGGGACAAATGAGTCCCTCCGGGCCTTGAACGCCGGCCCTCCGGGAAGCCCCTCACCCCCGTGATATAAGCGCGGCATGGCGAACGAGAGCGGAAATCTCTACGAAAAAGTGGTAGGTCGCCCCCTGGGTCCCGAGGGGCTGCCGCCGGCCCGGTCCTCCGCGGCGGTGGTGCTCTGGCGCCGCCGCGAAGGGAGCGGTCCCGACGACGTCGAGGTCTTCTGGGTCAAGCGGGCCGAGGCCCTGCCGTTCATGGGGGGATGGCACGCCTTCCCCGGCGGCGGGCTCTCCCGCGCGGACGCCGGCCTGCCCGTCTCGGGCGAGCCCCTGACCGGAGAGGAAGCCCCGCCCGCCGCGGGCATCCCCGAATCTCTCCGCGACCTGGACGAGCCCACGCCGGACCTCCCCCCCGGGCTCGTGGCCTGCGCTCTGCGCGAGCTTTTCGAAGAGACCGGCATCCTCCTCTCGCGCCCCGCGGTCGACCCCGAGGAGCTGGTCGAGCCCCGCCGGGAGCTCCTGGCCGGAACCCGCTCCTTCGCCGACATCCTCAAAGCCTTCGAGGTGAAGCTCGACGCCTCGCGCCTCGTCTGGGCCGGCCGCTGGGTGACGCCGCCCTTCGCGTCGCTGCGCTTCGACAATCGCTTCTTCCTGCTGGAATGGCCGGTCGACGCGCCCGCCCAGCCCGCCGTCCACGAAGGGGAGATCGAGCACGGCGCCTGGGTCGACCCCAAAGTCGCCTGGGACGCCTGGCACCGGGGCGACGTGCTGGCCGCCCCGCCCATCCTCCACATCCTGGAAGTGCTCGGGCAGGAAGGCCCCACCCGCGGCCTCGACCGCCTGCGCGACCCGGGCGAAACCAACCTCGGCCCGCTGCGCCGCGTCGAGATGCGCCCCGGCGTCCTCATGTTCCCCCTGATCACCTACACCCTCCCGCCGGCCGCCACCACCAACGCCTATCTCCTGGGGATGGGAGAAACCGTGCTCGTCGACCCCGGAGCCACGTCGGACCGGGAGAACGACCGCCTGGAGCGCGCGCTCGCCGAGGCCAGAGAGCGGCTGGGCCGCGGTGTCACGGCCATCTGGCTCACCCACCACCACCCGGATCACATCGGAGGCGTCGAAAAGCTGCGGGCCGCCTTGCGCGTCCCCGTCCTCGCCCACCCCGCGACCGCCGAGAGGCTCGTTTCAAGAGGGATCAAGATCGACGGCGAGCTTCAGGACGGCCAGCGCGTCCTCCTCGCCGGCCGCGGAAGCGAGCCCTTCCCCGTCCTCGTCGTCCACACCCCCGGCCACGCGAAGGGCCACCTCTGCTTCCTCGAAGAGACCCAGCGCTCGCTCCTGACGGGAGACATGATCGCCGGCTTCGGCACCATCGTCGTCGATCCCCCCGAGGGGAACATGGACGACTACCTGGGCTCCCTCGAAAAGCTAGCCTCCCTCCGTCCCAACACCCTCTTCCCCTCCCACGGCCCCACCATCAAAAACGCCGTGGCCAAGCTCCGCGAATACATCGACCACCGCCTCTGGCGGGAGGAGAAGGTCCTCACCGCCTGGAACGCGGGGATGAGAAATCCGAAAGAGATGTTGCCTTCGGTCTACGACGACGCCCCGAAAGAGGCGTGGCCCCTGGCCGAGCGGCAGATTCTGGCGCACCTCGAACGGCTGCGGCGGGCGGGGCGGATCGGGTAGAAGCTCAGAGGCTCAAAGAGATAGGAACGGGCCGTAGAAATTTCGAGCGGCTCACAGATCCTTTGAGCGCCTCCCCGAGTCTCCCAGCGCTTCGTAGAACAAAATTCCGTGCGCCACGGGAAGGCTCCACGGCACGCTGCACATCCTTGCGAGCCGCTTGAACATTCTGAGAGGCGTCGGAAGATCCTCACCGCCTGGAACGCGGGGACGAGGGACCCGAAGGAGAGGCCGCCTTCGGTCTACGACGACGCTCCGAAGGAGGCGTGGCCTTTGGCCGAGCGGCAGATTCTCCCGTAAGCCCTGCCTCGAGCCGGCTCTGCAGCGATTCTTCCATCTCCTTCTGGAGCTCCCTCTCCAGGATCTGACGCCTCTCCCCAGGCTTCAGCTCCCTGCCTTCGAGCTCTTTTTCGAGCTTGGGCCTCTTCTCCTTCCGCCACTGGGCTTCAAGATCCTGCAGCGTCTTGAGATCCAGGATCTCTTCGAGCCAGCCAAGCCCTTTGCGATCCAGGCGGGCCATGTACTCCGCCGCTCCCTTTTTCCAGGTGAGGACCGCAAATTTAGGACGCCTGACCCGCATGCGCGGATCCTTGGAGAGGCGATCGAGGGCCTGCAGCGGCGCCTCGGGCTGCGGATTGATCAAGAGGAAGATGTGCCGCACACGGGGAGCGGACCGGGAGCAGACGGACTGGATCAGCTTGAAAAGACGGATGTCCTGCAATCCATGCCCCACGAGATGCCAGATGACGGTGCGCTCTTTCGCGTTCCAGAGCGAGTTCCTGAGGAAGCGATCGGCGGCGGCATAGATCTGATAAAGGCTTTCGACGGGGACGCACAACGGATTGACCAGATCCTTGTCGTGCCCCGCGACCGCCATCGTGTGGAGATGGGCAATGTCGCCATGAAGCTTGAAGAGGTATTGGCAGTTGCGTCCCTCGGCCCCGCTCTCCTTGATCTTGCTTCCGGTGTCCTCGCGGACGGAGATGTTGGCTTCCGAAGCCGTCGAGATGATCCGCCAATAGGGCGCCTGCGGATCGTCTTTCCTTCGATCGTCGACCAGATGGAGAGCGCGGTCCGCGAATTTGGTGTAGTTCGTGGTCAGCCAGGCATGCCAGTGGAGCTTGGCCGCGGCCAAGCTCTGATTCATGTATCCCCAGTCGTGGTCGAGGATGGACTTTCTAAACGCCTCGCGCATCCGCCGCTCCCGGTGCAGGGCGATCGATTTCTCCTGATCGCGCACTCCGGGTTTGATCCGGGTCACGGCCGCTCCCAGGCGGTGCCGCAAGGACTCTTCGAGGATGATGTCCCAGTAGAGGTCCAGCTCCCCGTTTTTCGCGCTTCTCTTCAGGGCTTTTTCCAGAGGGCCTTCCCAGGCGAGGCCGTAAGGGATGGGAAAACCCTCTGACCATTGATCGCCCCAGCGATAGTGGAAGCTCTTCAAATCGATCCAGAAATCGACCGGATCGCCCCCGTCGCGGCGCTCCGTTTCCGGGGTCTCCCCCTGCGTGACCTCCTCCTGGATGCGAAACGGCGGGCCCATCCCTTTGAGGACCTCGCGGGTCGGCGGCATGCCGAACCCGCCGCGCTTGTCGACAATCTCGAAACCCGCACCGGTGACCAGGATGTGGCGCGCCCTGCTGCGAGGATCGGAGCCGGGGCTCTCCTTGGGAACCGCGCGGCTCACCGGGGGGCCCTCGTAGAGCTTGCGCCGGACCCTCCCCAGCGTGTCGATCGACTTGCGCTGCACCTGCCTCCCCTCGATCCGCTTGCTCGAGGGATAGGAGCTCACGACCTGCCACTCGATGGATCTCTTCTCCGAGAACAGGCGCAGATCCCTGCACAGGATCTCCGCATCATACCCCGAATCCTTTTTTCCCTTGACGTCGATCAGCAGATAGATCCCGCGGCCGGACGGCACCTTCGCCAGGAAACTACGCAGCTTCTGGCAGCAGGTCTCGTTCGCCTCGATCCACCGGAAGCAGATCTCTCCATCGGAGGAATCGAAATTCGTGTCCTCTTTCAACCACCCTTTCGAAGACTCCGCAGCCGTCTCCGCCTCCTCGTGATCGAAGTCGATCCCGACCGTCCGGGTCACGTAGCGCCACACGGAAAGGGCGAAATCGTTGCGATCGTCCACCACGATCAGTTGCCAGCGCAGCATCTCGTCATCCTCTCCGCGAAAGAACGAACGGAATTCGTTCCGGGTCCTTGGAATCCTCGATCGTGAGCTTCCACCCGACCGCTCCGGCCGCCAGGTTGGCCAGGTAGAGCCCCATGCCGTGCGAGCGCATGAAGCTCGTGGGGTCCGGGGGAATGGGTTGCTGCAGATCGGCCTTCCGCAGCTTGTCGATCCGGTCCTCCTTGGAGGAATGGCAGCTGAAAACCAGGCGGATGGAATAGGGCGATTCGTCTTTCAGGGCCGCAACCGGAGAGGCGAGAGGGATCGTTCCGTTGTGCCCTTGATTGTCGGCGAGCTCGTTCAGGATGAATCGCAGGAAGTGGCTTTCCCGAAGCTCGAGCTCGACGTCTGCTTCCAAAGCATCGACCTTCCAGCCGTACTCCTCGTCCGTGAACTCCGCCAGGAGCTCCGTCAGGCGCAAGGAGCTTCGCCCACCGGCCGCTTCGGTCGCCGGCTCCTCTGCGGCGCCTTTCGAGGCGATGTTCTGCGAATCGTAGGACAGCAGCCATTGGAGGTTGCGAAGATTTTTCGGGATGACCTCCGCCTTGAGAGCCGTGTCGAGCATCGCGTCGGCAAATCGCGCGGCTCGTGAGCGGCGCTGGCGGTGGTTCGCTTTCGGCGCCCCGTTCCCCTCCTCCCTCTTCTGCTCCGACCTTTTCCAGGTCTGCTCCGGATCGAGCGCCTGGGCGACCTCCCACAAGCCCAGCAGATGCTCGTCGAGCATCTCGAGCAGGCCGTGGCTCAGGACGCCCTGCACGATGTTCTTCTGGAGGGAAACGCCCTCCCGGAACTCTCCTGTCGCCTCCGCGAGCGCGGAGAGCGCCTGGTTATAGAGGGCACGCTGCGGATCGAAAATCTTGTACTCCCGCTTCATGGCGTTGAGCTTGCGCTGCTGATCTTCGCACCAGGTGCTGAGCGTCTTGCTCAAGAGAACGAGATCGGGCCGCACGTTCTCCGAGGACCCTCGGGCGGACGAGCCGTCCCCCTGGAATGGAAAGCCCCCGGCCTCGCAAAGCGCACAGAAGTCCTGGAGCGCCTGGCTCCAGAACATCCGCGAGTGGCGGAAGGGGTCCTCCTTTTTCGGTCGCTTGCACCGGCTCTGGTATTTTGCCGCCGGTTCCAGGTCCACGCTCTCCGGCCGGTTCGCGAACCGGTCCGCCAGATCGTGAATCCAGTGGACGATCTCGTCGAAGATCTCTCCTTCCTTGACGAGGCCCCGGTTGTCCTTCCCGGGCTCGCGCGAGCCCTGTTCCCAGCTCCTCCGGCTGAGGAAACTTTCGTCGCCGATCTTTCCATCCTGTGCTCCCAATCCCGAGCCGATCCGGAAGATCCGCAGGCGCTCCGCGGACATGGGGCGCCCCAGGAGCTTCGGGAACAAGGAGAACTGGAGGAACGTCTGCCGGGCGAAGTCGGGGGGGAGGTCGGCTTCGGACATCCGGTGGGTCAGGCGTAGCGTCGAGGAGGAGCACGCCAGCATGCCCAGGGCGTACGTGCGGCAGATCTCGTGCGCCAGCGCCTCGCCCAGCTCGTTGCGCGTCGAATGGACGGCCCGGGAGGCGAAATCCCCCACGGTCTCGTAGTAGCCCTCGATCGTCTTGGAGGCGAGTTCCTCTTTGGGATCGAGGCGGCGGCAGGCGCGCGCGAGAGAGAGATTCACCGCCCGCAGAACCTCGAGCGCCAGGAGCGGGTCCCCCTTGGCCAGAAATTCGTGGATCTGCTGAATCCGCCGCTCGATGATCCATTCGATCTCCTCGCGGAGATCGCCCCTGGCGTGGCGGAGCGCTTCGGAGAGGCTCCAGAGGGTGTCGCCGTCCACCAGGTTGCGCACGATGACGACGCGCATCCGGGTGTCGATGCCCTCTGGAGCGCCCAGCCAGGCCCCCTTGATGTCCATCAGGCAGTTGAGGAGGGCCAGGAACCACTCGGCGTGGATCTCCGCGGGCTTGCGCTTCTCCTTGAGGGCCCGGGTCACCTCGCGCATCTGCCGGAAGAGCTGGTGGTTCGCCCGGTTCAGGGTCACTTCCAGGATCTCCTTGAAGAGCCTGGAGTCCCGGACGTCGCGGGCGGCCCGCAGGGCCTCGGTGAAGCTCTCTGAAAGCCGGGCGGCGAGCGAGTGCCGCTCTTTTTCGGTCCGGGCCTGCCGCAACTCGGCCCAGGCGGCGTCGAGATCGATCAAGGGCTGGAAGTGGCGCGGCATCCACTGCCGGCCCGGTCCGGGCGCCTCGGCCCGGATCGCCGCCCGTTCGCTCCACGGCTTGAGATCTCCGCGCGCGCCTCCGGAGTCGGGCCAGAGGATCCACCGCACCATGACGGCGGACAGGTGGGGGGCCGCCGCATAGAGGGCCTCGGCCCGGCGCAGGAGGTGGCCCCGTCCGCCCTGACCGGCGTCTCCGCCGCCGTGGAGGATCTCCATCCAGGTCTGCCAGATCTTCCGGAACTGGCTCTGGCGCAGCTCGGTGTACTTCGGATAGTGGATCGTCAGGAGACGGAGGACCCCCTCGCTGCTCGCGACGGCCAGCCGCGCGACCCGTCCCTCCGCCTCCCTCTCCGGGCCCTCGCCGACGAGAGCCGAAGCAAAGGCCGTCGAGCCCAGGGAGAGCCTGCCGAGCCTCTCCCCCGGGACGTG
>DATHUD010000615.1:0-2094 GCA_035462575.1 Thermoanaerobaculia bacterium
GGATCCCCGCTCGTCCTCTGGACCGTGAACCGCGACTACGCCAACTGGGAAGCGGTGATGGGCCCCGAGACCGTCGATCCCCGCCTCGCCGAAATCAAGCGCCTGAAATCCCCCCGGCCGGGTCACACCGACCTCGCGGGCGGCATCAAATACCAGCGCCGCGACCTGCGGGACATCCTGGAGCGCGCCTCCGCCCGCGAGACCACCGCCCGCGTGGCCGCCGGCGCCTTCGCCAAGATGCTCCTGGCCGAATTCGGATTGGAATTCAGGAGCGGCGTCCGCTTCCTCGGGCCGATCGGCGCGGACCGGCCGGTCCCCACCTGGGAAGACCTCCTCTCCGTAGACGACGAATCCCCCCTGCGCGCGATCGACCGCTCGCTCGAAGAGGAAATGGTCCGCCTCGTGGACAAGGCGAAAGAGGAGGGCGAGACGCTGGGGGGAGCCGTCACCGTGATCGCCCACAACGTTCCCGTGGGCCTCGGCTCCCACGTGCAGTGGGACGAAAAGCTCGACGGCCGCCTCGCTCAGGCCGTGATGTCGATCCACGCCGTCAAGGCCGTGGAGATCGGAGCCGGAGTCACCGCCTCCCAGGGCTTCGGAAGCGCCGCGCATGATGCGATCGAGCGCACCGCGGACGGCCGCTTCACCCGCCCCACCAACCGCGCCGGCGGCCTCGAAGGGGGGATCACGAACGGCGAAGACCTCGTGATCACGGCCTACAAAAAACCCATCGCTACCTTGAGAAAGGGCCTGCCGAGCATCGACCTCGACACGCTCGAGCCCCGCGCCTCGCAATACGAACGGAGCGACGTCACCGCCCTTCCCGCCGCGGGCGTCATCGCCGAGTCCATGGTCGCCCTCGTGCTGGCCGACGCCCTGCTCGAAAAGCTGGGGGGAGACTCGATGATCGAGATCAAGGCCCACTGGGAGGCCACGCTCGCGCAGCAGCGGGCGTGGCCGGGGGGGCTCTGATATGGCCCAGGACCCTCTGGAGACGCTGCGGAAGCTCTGCCTCGCCTTGCCCGAGACCAGCGAACGGATCAGCCACGGCGAGCCGACGTGGTTCGTGCAAGGCAAGAAGACGTTCGTAAACTACGCCAACCACCACCACGACGACCGCCTGGCCTTCTGGTGCGCCGCCCCCGACGGCGCCCAGGAGACCCTCGTCGCCGCCTATCCCGACCGCTTCTTCGTCCCTCCCTACGTTGGCCACCGCGGCTGGCTCGGCGTGTATCTGGATGTTCCCGTCGACTGGGACGAAATCGCCGACCTGGTCCTCGAGGCCTACCGGAGGGTCGCCCCCAAGCGGTTGCACGAGAGGATCGGTTCTTAATCAGCCGGCGCCGGGCTGCACATCTGGAGGCGGTTGCCGAACGGATCGTAGAAGCTGCAGAACGTTACGTACCCGGGAAACACCACAGGATCTTCGCAGCGAACGCCTCGCTGGCGAAGCTCGGAGCACGCCGAGTCGCAGTCTTCCACGTTGAGCACGATCGTGGTGCCGGTGCCCGGCTGCCAGCCGGCTTCAGCCAAGGTGATGGCAATGTTCCCGGCCGTGCTGCCCGATTCGAATTCGATCCACCCGGCTTCCGGAAGGTCATAGACAGGCGCGCCCAGCCCCAACACGTCCCGATAAAACGTGCGCCCCTCCTCGAGGTTGGGCACCGCGATCGACACCACATTGATACCCTTGAAGAGCTTCTTCATTCTCGGCTCGCGCGAGTTCATCGATCGTGTCTTTCACCGGCATCTGCTCGTCCTATACCAGTATAGAACAAAGACTCGAAGGCGTCCCCGGGCTCTCACTTTGAGCCTCCCGGAGTCTGCACAAGAAAATCGGGACTCCTTGATCTTTATCGTCACTGGCTGGCGAGAAGGTCCCGGACCGTGTTCCCCTTCTCGTCGAGGACCGAGAGCGCGGTCTTGCCATCGGCAGCCACCGTCATCAGGAGACGCTTCTTGCCCTTGCCGTCGAGGAGCGCCAAGGTCGCCGTGCCGTCCTCGCCGCGTCCGAGCCAGATCCGGCGATGCACTTCGGTTCCCGAGGGGCTGTCGAAAACGAAAAGCCCCGCGATCTTGTTTTCCTTGTCGTCC
>DATHUD010000616.1:0-15176 GCA_035462575.1 Thermoanaerobaculia bacterium
AAGCGCTGCCGCTGATGCCGCCGAGCGCGGCCACGACATCCTTCTCGTCGAGGTCCCGGAGGGTTTCCTTGGACAGGACCAGCTTCTTGATCTGCTTCTTCATGGGGTCTTTCTCCTGACTTCGGGGGGTCTTCATTGACCTCCTGCGAAGATGACGAAGGAAAAGGAGAAATCCCCTCACCTTTTTCCCAGAGTTTTTTTCAGGGGACTAGGACCATCTGCCGGAACAACTCGTCCAACGCGCGCTCGGGGGACTCGCAGAGGCCGGTGTGGACGGGAGAGACCTGAATGATCGTGCTGCGGGGAGCCACGAGCCAGTGGAAGCGCTCGCGCAGCGAGAGCCGCGCGATGGGGCCCCCCTCGGGGCTTCCGGCGCAGATCCTGGGGATCGCTTCGAGGTGCTGGCGGACCAGCTCGACGTCGGTCTCCGGCCAGAGGGCGCGGAGGCGCGGCGCGTTCACCTCGATTTTCGCGGCGAGGAAATCCCGCTGGAGACAGAAGAGGAGGACGCCGGCGTTCACGAGCTCTCCTCTCTCCACGCGCGGCACCACGCGGATGATGGCGTAGTCAAACGAGATGAGCGCGGGCACTCACCGCCTCCTCGACGAACGCCGCCGTTTCGAGCCTCTGGGTGAAAAACGCGAGATATCCCGCGCGCCGTTCGGCGGCGGCCGCGGGCTCGGAGGCGAGCCAGGTCTCCGGGATCTGATCGATCACGCTCGCGAGGAGGGAATTGCCGAACTGCGGGCGCAGCCTCCGGTCGGCCTCTTCGATGCGGCTGGCCCAGGGCAGGAGCACGTGGTCGCGGATGGCGGGAAACCGGCTCCGGGCCATCGTCTCCGCGCTGGGCCAGTTGTGATGGAAGTAGAGCGCGGCGCCGTGATCGATCAGATAAAGAGTCTTGTGCCACCAGAGGAGGTTGGGGTTTCGCGGCGTGCGGTCGACGTTGGTGATGAACGCGTCGAGCCACACGATGGACGAGGCGAGGTCGGCCTCGACGGTATCTCCGGCGGCCGGGTCGAAGGTGACGGAGCCCGGCAGGTAGTCGACGCCCAGGTTCAGCCCCACGCTCGCTTTCAGCAGATCGCGGATCTCCGGGTCGGGCTCGTTCCTGCCGAGCGCCGTGTCCACCTCCATCAGCACCAGGTCGGGCACTTTGAGCCCGAGAGCGCGGCCGATCTCGGCGCCTAAGAGGTCGGCCACGAGCGCCAGCGGGCCCTGTCCCGCTCCCCGGAACTTGAGCACGTAGAGCCCCGAGTCGCTCGCTTCCACGATCCCGGGAAGCGAGCCTCCCTCCCGCAGGGGAGTCACGTAGCGGGTGGCTTGGACGGTCGGCACCATAAGATGACCGGGACGATAGCAGAGAGCCACCCGCCCGGCGCAGAGAAGGTCTAGTAGAGATCGAACAGCAGGATGCGCCCTTCGAGCGGGCCGTTCATCACCGGCAGGCGCCTCTTGGGGCGCAGGCCGATGTGCTTGCCGCGGTCCGCGCCTCCGGCGAGCACCACGGCTTTCCACCCCTTGTACCGCTGTTTGAAGAGATCTCCCAGGGCGCGCCAGTGGTCCTCGTCCGTATCGATGCGCTCGCCGTGGGGCGGGTTGACCACCACGAGGCCGGGGCCGGCGGGCGGCTCGAAGCGTTCGGCGTCCCCCCGGGTGAGGACCGCGCGATCGAAAAGGCCGGCCCGGTCCAGGTTGGCGCGGGCCGCCGCAAGCGCCTGGCCTGAGCGGTCGTTGCCGAAGAGGCGGACGTCCGGACCGGGCGCGGGGAGAGGCTCTTTGCGGATGCGGGCGAAGGCTTGGGCGTCGAAGCCCGGGAGGCGCTCGAAGGCCCAGGTTGTGCGCAGGCTCCCGGGCGCGCGGCCGAGGGCGATCCAGGCGGCTTCGATCAGGAGCGTGCCCGAGCCGCACATGGGGTCGACCACGGGCCCGTGACCGTCCCATCCGGAAGCGAGGATGCAGGCCGCGGCGAGCTGCTCGCGGACCGGGGCCGTGGAGGTGACCGCCCGGTAGCCCCGGCGGTCGAGCGGCTCGCCCGAGGTGTCCAGGAGCAGGGTGGCGCGGTCTCTCAGGAGACGGAGGCGCAGGTGGAGGTCCGGGGAGGTCCGGTCCACGTCCGACCGCCGGTTGTAGCGGTCGCGCTGGCCGTCCACCAGGCCGTCTTTGAGAGACAGGGCGGCCCAGCGGGTGTCGCGCACCTCGGAGGCGGTGGAGGTGGCCTGGATGGCGAAGCTCCGGTCCGGGTGGAGGAGGAGGCCGGGATCGATCTCGCCCCGCCGCACTCCCTTGCCGAAGCGGCCGGAGACGAGGGCGCGGGCCCCGGCCGCGAGCGCGGGGCCGTCCGGCGCGTCCCAGGCGCCCAGCTCCACGAGCACGCGGTTGGCCGTGCGCAGCCGCCAGTTGGCGCGCCAGCAGTCCTCCCAGGAGCCGGTGAAGGAGACGGCGCCCTTCTCCCGTTCGGTTCCGGAGACCCCGAGGGCCACGAGCTCCCCCTCCAGGATCTCTTCGAGGCCCAAGACGCAGGTGGCGACGATCCCGAGCGCCATGGTGTTCTATCCGCGCTGCCGTTCGAGGAAGGGGAGCATGAGGCCCAGGAGCTCTTCCGGCCGCTCTTCCATGGGGAGGTGGCCGGTCTTTTCGAGGACCTCGAAGGTGGAGCGGGGGAGCAGCCCGGACGCCCCACGGCCCAGATGGACGGGGACCAGCTCGTCCTCCGCTCCCCAGACCAGGAGGGCGGGGACGTCGATGGTCCTCAAATCGACCGTTTCGGGCCGGGAGCGCGAGGGGGCCGTGAGGCCGTGGTAGGCGTCGCCCAGCCCCTCGATCCGCAGGCGGTCGAAGTAGCCCTGAACGAGCTCGGGGGTGACGATCGAGTCGTCGTAGACCGACCGTTCGAGGGCCCTCCGGACGGCGCCGGGGCGCAGCGCGACGCCGCGCACGAAGAGGAGAGACAAAGAGCGGAAGGCGGCGAGGCTCGAGCGCCGGTCTTCGGGATAGGTCGGGGCCGCGCTGTCCACCAGCACCATGGAGCGCACCCGCTCCGGGTGGCGGGAGGCGGTCCAGAGCGTGATCGCGCCGCCGTAGGAGTGGCCCACGAAATGGGCCTTCCCGATCCCCAGGGCGTCCATCACGCCGAGGACGAGCCGCGTCTGCCCCTCCCGCGTGTAGCTCTCCCGGTCTTTCGGCCTCTGGGTGTATCCGAAGCCGTTCAGGTCGATCGCGATGACCTCGAATTCCTTCGCGAGCCCGGGGAGGACCTTCCGCCACGCGTAGGTCGAGGCGCCGAAGCCGTGGAGGAGCACGACCGGCTCGCCCTGTCCCAGGCGCTCGATGTGGACGAGCTGATCGCCCACGCGGATGAAGCGGTCTTCGGGGACCTCCTTGCGGATCTCGGAGAACGGGCGGAGGGATACGCAGCCGGCCAGGAGCAGGGCCAGAGGGAGGACGAGCAGGAGGAGGGCCAGGACGCGCATGGGGGTGGAGTCTATACGAGCCCCCCACCCTTGCAGCGCGAGATCCCTACGCCGAGCGGCTGCCTTCGCGCGGCTCGACCGCCTCGCCCTCTCTCTCTGCGGGCAGAGGGAGCTTTTCGAGCGGCGGCTCTCCGAACCGGCGGGCGAGGGCGGCGGCGCGCTCCAGGGCCTGGGCGGCCTTCTCGTATTCGCCCAGGTCGCACAGGAGGCTCGCGAGGAGATGCGACAGGCGGACCTCTTCCACGGGATCGCCGGTGCCCATCTCCAGGTGGACCCGCGCCTGCTGGATGGCGACCCGCGCGCCGGTCAGGTCCCCCGCGAGGCGCCGGGCGTTGCCGAGGGCGACCAGGGCGCTGGCGCGGAAGTCCGTGATCCGGAGGGCGCCGTAGACGGCGGGGTCCAGGGTGCCGGCGACGGTGTCCGCGAGCTCGGCGTAGGCCACGGCCTTCCGGGGCTCCCGTTCCACCTCCTGCCGGGACTTCTCCAGCAGGAAGTCGTACAGGCCCCAGGTCTGCAGCCGCCGGTCGTTGCGGATCATCACCAGCCGCCGCGCCTGGGGATGGGGCTCCAGGAGCTCCCACTGCCCGGGGGCCGCCTGGCGCTCCTTCTCCACCCGCGTCTGCGCCTCCGCGAGGCTCCGCTCCACCTTCCGGAAAGCGTCGTTGTACCGGCTCCCGTCCTCGGCGGAGGCGTGCCGGGGGACTGAGCCGTCGGGTTGGACGAGGGCCAGCTCCGTCTTGGGGCGCAGCGGCTGCCCCGCGAGCAGCCGCTGGACGATCTCCCGGTTCTCCTGCCGGGGCAGCTCCGAACGGACGAAGCGCTCCATTCTCTCCTCCCTCTCTGCCTGGCTTCCATCCTTCACCGTGAATACCTCCTGGACTCGATGGACATCAAAATCCCTTCCCTCTGACAGTAAGGTTGCCGCAGAGGCCCTAAAAGTGACATTCCTGGACGAGAAAGCCGGACGATCTCCGGGAACCGCTCCCCGAGGTTCCAAAACCGCCGTCTTTTGTCACCTCTTTTCGACTGACACTGTCACCGCCCGCCTCCTATCCTCCCCTTCGCCGAGTTTCTGCGGAGGTCGTATGTCGATCGTGCTCGAGGATCTGACCAAGAGGTATGGGGGCCACCCGGTGGTGAACAACGTCTCCCTGGAGGTGGCGGACGGAGAGCTCTTCGTGCTGCTCGGCTCTTCCGGCAGCGGCAAGAGCACCCTGCTGCGGATGATCGCCGGCCTTTCGGAGGTCGACGCAGGGAGAGTGCTGCTCCACGGCAAAGACGTGACAGAGCTCCCTCCCGCCAGGCGCGGGACGGGGTTCGTGTTCCAGAGCTACGCCCTGTTCCAGGGTATGCCGGTGGCCGAGAACGTGGAGTTCGCCCTGGCGATCCGCGGGGTGGCGGCCGGGGAGCGGAGGAAGCGCCGCGACGAGCTCCTGGAGATGGTGGGGCTCGCCGGGCTCGGCGGCCGGATGCCGCGCCAGCTTTCGGGCGGACAGCAGCAGCGGGTGGCACTGGCCCGCGCCCTCGCGCATCAGCCGGAGGTGCTCCTCCTGGACGAGCCGTTCGGCGCCCTGGACGCCAAGGTCCGCCTGGAGCTGCGGCGGACCATCCGGGAGATCCAGAGCGAGCTCGGCATCACCACCGTGTTCGTGACCCACGACCAGGAGGAGGCCTTCGAGCTCGCGGACCGGCTGGGCGTGCTGAGCTTCGGGCGCCTGCTCGAGGTGGGGCCGCCGGACGAGCTCTATCTGCGCCCGGAGACGGAATTCGTCGCCACGTTTTTGGGCACCGCGAACCTCATGGTGGGGGAGTGCGGCGCGGAAGGCGTGCGGCTCGGGCCGGTCGAGTTTCCGCTGTCGACCCGGCCGGGCCTGCCCGGAGACTCGCGCCGGGTGCAGGTGCTCTTCCGCCCGGAGGACGTGGCGGTCCGCGACATGGCCGAGGATCTCTCCTGCCCGCTCCTGGGGCAGGCCGTCGTGGACCAGCGGGCGTTCGTGGGCTCCTTCGAGCGCCTGCGGCTGCGCCTGCCCCCGCTTCCCGGCGTGCGGGCGATCGCTCCGCCGGCCCCCTTCGGCAGCGACTCGGTCTGGATCGAGGCGAGCCGCTCGCAGGACCAGGCGCGCCGCTTCCCCCTGCGCACCGGCGATTCGACCTGGGTCGGGGTGCAGCGGGTCCACGCCCTGGTCCACCCGGGCATGCGCTTCCTGCTGCTGACGAACGGCTCGGAGCGGTCCCGGGCGGCCCTCGGCCTGGGCGGGGAGATCGCCCGCCTCGCTCACGCCCGGGTGGCGGTGCTCGGCCATGGGGCCACGGACGGCGAGGCCGAGGTTCACCTCCAGGCGGCGCGGGAGCAGCTCGGGAGCGGCCTCGCGGCTCTGGACACGCGGGTCACCCGGGACGCGCCGGCCGAAGCGGTGGCGGAGGAGGTGGAGCGCCGCCCCTGCGATCTCGTGATCGTCTCCCTCCCGCCGCGCGACGGCCTGGAGATGGCGGAGGAGATCCTCGCGACGGGATACCACCACCTCCTCCTCGTGCCCGCGGACGTGGCCAGTCGCGTGCCCCAGCGGGTGCTGATCTGTGTGGCGGTCGGCGAGCCGGGCAAGGCGGACGTGTCCTTCACGGCGCGCCTCGTCCGCCACCTGGGAGCCGAGGCCACCATCATCACCGTGATTCCGGAGGCGGTCCGCCAGTCGGGCGGCGCGTCCGTGGCCGAGGCCCAGGCGGAGCGTTTCCTCGCCGGGAGCGCCCGGACCTTGCGGCGGATCGGGGTGCCGGTCGAGACCCGGGTGCGCTATGGCGGAGTCAAGGAGGAGATCGTGGCCCAGCTCGCCGAAGGCGGGCACGACCTCCTGGTGCTCGGGGCGCCGCTCCCGGGCCGGGACGGCCGGCTGGAGCTCGGCGGGCTCGTGGGGAGGATCCTCACCACCGCCGTCGCGGACCGCCCGGTCCTGATCGTCCGCTCGCCGGAGGCCGCGTCGTGAGCCCGGTCGCCGTTCCCTCCAACCCCCTTCGGAGATTTGCGATGAATCCCGTTCGTTTCTGGCTTCTTTTTGTGCTGCTGGCGTTGCCGCTCGGAGCCCGGGCCCAGGAGCCCACTACCGCGGCGGGCCGGGACGGGTTCTCGCTCCGCTCCGCGGACGGCGACTTCCAGCTCCGGCTGCGCGGCTACGTCCAGGCCGACGGCCGCTTCTTCCTCGACGACGAGGAGAGGCCGGGCACGGACACCTTCCTGCTCCGGCGCGCCCGCCCCATCTTCGAGGGGACCCTCTGGAAGAGCTTCGGTTTCCGCATCATGCCCGACTTCGGCGGCGGGCAGACGGTCCTCCAGGACGCGTACCTGGACATCCGCTTCAACCCCGCGATTCAGCTCCGGGCCGGCAAATTCAAGCCGCCCGTGGGCCTGGAGCGGCTGCAGTCCGGCACGGACCTTCTGTTCGTCGAGCGGGCCTTCCCCACGAACCTGGTGCCCAACCGGGATTTAGGGCTTCAGCTCGGGGGCGACGTCGCGACCGGCGGCCTCGCCTGGGCCCTCGGGGTGTTCAACGGTGTGACGGACGGCGGCAGCGGCGACTCCGACACGAACGACGGCAAGGACGTCGCGGGCCGGCTCTTCTTCACCCCGTTCGCCAAGGGCACCGGGCCTCTCAAGGGTCTCGGTTTTGGCGTCGGGGCAAGCTCCGGGACGCAGGAAGGAACCTTGACCGCCCCGGGTCTGCCCTCTTTCCGCACCCCGTCGCAGCAGACCTTCTTCTCGTACCGCGCGGACGGCACCGCGCCGAACACGGTGATCGCGGACGGCGACCGGACCCGCGTCTCCCCCCAGGGCTACTTCTACCGCGGCCCGTTCGGCCTGCTCGCCGAGTACGCGGTCTCCGAGCAGGAGGTGCGCCGCGCGGACCTGGTCGAGTCCCTCTCGCACAGTGGGTGGCAGGTGGCCGCCTCCTGGGTTCTCGGGGGCGGCGGCGAGCCCGGCTTCCGGTCGGTCAATCCGAAAAAGAATTTCGATCCGGCGGCCGGCACCTGGGGCGCCTTCGAGCTGGCGGCGCGCTACAGCGTGCTGGAGCTCGACGGCGACACGTTCCCCCTCTTCGCCAACCCGGCGAGCGCCGCCTCCTCGGCCGAGGCCTGGGCGCTCGGTTTCAACTGGTACTTCAACCGCAACATAAAGCTTTACCTGGACTACGAGCAGACCCGATTCGAGGGAGGCGCCGCGGCCGGCGACCGTGAGGACGAGAGCATCGTCTTCAGCCGGTTCCAGGTGTCCTTCTGAGAGCCATGACAAGGACGAGACATCCCATGAGATCGAAAAGCTTTCTCAAAACCCTCACCCTGGCGCTGGCGCTCGCCGTTCCGGCCGCGGCCGGGGCGCAGGTCAAGCTGCTCAACGTCTCCTACGATCCGACGCGGGAGCTCTATCAGGACGTAAACGCCGCCTTCGCCAAGCACTGGAAGGCCAAGGGCGGCAAGAACGTAGAGGTCCAGCAGTCCCACGGCGGCTCGGGCAAGCAGGCCCGCTCCGTGATCGACGGCCTGGAGGCGGACGTGGTGACGCTGGCCCTCGCCTACGACATCGACGCCATCGCCAAGACCGGCCTCCTGCCCGCCAACTGGCAGAGCCGGCTTCCCAACAACAGCTCGCCGTACACCTCGACGATCGTCTTCCTCGTCCGCAAGGGGAACCCCAAGAAGATCAAGGACTGGGACGATCTCGCGCGGCCGGGCGTGTCGGTGATCACCCCGAACCCGAAGACCTCGGGCGGCGCCCGCTGGAACTATCTCGCGGCCTGGGGCTACGCCCTGCGCAAATTCGGCAACGACCCGGCCAAGGCGCAGGACTTCGTCAAGCGGATCTACAGGAACGTCCCTATCCTGGACACGGGCGCCCGCGGCGCCACGGTCACCTTCGTCGAGCGCGAGATCGGAGACGTGCTGATCGCCTGGGAGAACGAGGCCCTGCTCTCCGTCCGCGAGCTGGGCGACAAGGGAGAGCTCCGGATCGTCGCCCCTTCGGTCAGCATCCTGGCCGAGCCGCCCGTTGCGGTGGTTGACAAGGTGGCCAACAAGCACAAGACCGCGGCCATCGCCAAGGCTTACCTCGAATTCCTCTACACCCCCGAGGGGCAGGAGATCGCCGCCAGGAACTACTACCGGCCGCGCCTCCGGACCGTGGCGGCCAAGTACACGCAGCAGTTCCCGCAGGTGAAGCTGTTCACCATCGACGAGGTCTTCGGCGGCTGGGCCAAGGCGCAGAAGACCCACTTCGACGACGGCGGCATCTTCGACAAGATTTACGAGGCCGGACGGTAGGAGCGGACGACCGTGGTGGAGCCCGGAGCCGTGACCGAGCGGAATGCCGAGATCCCGTCGCCCCTGCCGCTTTCGGCGCGGCGGCGCAGGAAGACCCACCGGGGGGGCAGCGTCCTCCCCGGGTTCGGCCTGTCTCTGGGCTTTACCCTGCTGTATCTCGCCCTGATGATCCTCATCCCGCTGTCGACCGTCTTTCTGAAGACGGCGACGCTCTCCTGGGCGGAGCTCTGGGCGATCGTCTCCGCGCCGCGCACGCTCGCCGCCTACAAGCTGAGCCTGGGGGCGGCTTTCGTCGCGGCGTCGCTCAACCTCGTCTTCGGAGTGCTCGTGGCCTGGGTGCTCGAGCGCTACAGCTTCCCGGGCAAGCGGCTGGTGGACGCCATGGTCGACCTGCCCTTCGCCCTGCCCACGGCGGTCGCGGGCATCGCGCTCGCCACCATCTACGCCAAGAACGGCTGGGTCGGACAGTGGCTCGACCCGCTGGGGATCGAGGTCGCCTACACTCCTCTGGGGATCGTGGTGGCCCTCACCTTCATCGGCCTCCCCTTCGTGGTGCGCACGGTCCAGCCGGTCCTGGCGGACCTGGACCCGGAGGTGGAGGAGGCCGCGGCCAGCCTGGGCGCCGGCCGTCTCCAGACTTTCCGGCGGGTGATTCTGCCCGAGCTGGTGCCGGCCGCGGTCACCGGTTTCGTCCTCGCCTTCGCCCGGGCGCTCGGAGAGTACGGCTCGGTGATCTTCATCGCCGGCAACATGCCGATGCGCTCGGAGATCACGCCGCTCCTCATCATGATCAAGCTCGAGCAGTACGACTACGCGGGCGCCACGGCGGTCGCCATGGTCTTCCTGCTCGCCTCCTTCGCTCTCCTCCTGCTGATCAATTTTCTGAGCTGGCGCCGCAACCGGCGGCTCCACATGGAGGTGGACTGATGGCCGGCGGTGTCGCCATGACCCCCCGCGTCCGGGAGAAGGCGGAGACGCGGTCGCGGGCCCTGACCGAGCCCCGCCTCGTCCGCTGGCTTCTCGTGGGGATTGCCCTGGTCTTCCTCGGGTTTTTCCTTTTCGTGCCGCTGCTCCTCGTCTTCGTCAAGGCTTTCTCGGACGGGATCTCCACCTATTTCGCGGCCATCCGCGAGCCCGTGGCGCTCGACGCCGTCCGGCTCACCCTGCTCTCGGCGGCCATCGCGGTGCCGATCAACCTTCTGTTCGGCCTGGCCGCGGCCTGGGCGATCTCCAAGTTCCGCTTTCCCGGCAAGAACCTGCTGATCACGCTGATCGACCTTCCGTTCGCCGTGTCGCCCGTCATCTCGGGCATGATCTTCGTCCTCCTCTTCGGGGCCCAGGGGTTCTTCGGCCCCTGGCTCGCGGAGCATGACCTCAAGGTCATCTTCGCCGTGCCGGGCATCGTGCTCGCCACGATGTTCGTGACCTCGCCCATGGTGGCGCGGGAGCTGATCCCCCTGATGCAGTCCCAGGGCAACGACGAGGAGGAGGCGGCGTTGACGCTCGGCGCCTCGGGCCTCCAGACCTTCTTCCGCGTGAGCCTCCCCAAGATCCGCTGGGGCCTCCTCTACGGCGTGGTCCTCTGCAACGCCCGGGCGATGGGGGAGTTCGGAGCCGTCTCCGTGGTCTCCGGCCACGTGCGCGGGCTCACCAACACGATGCCCCTCCACGTGGAGATCCTCTACAACGAGTACCAGTTTTCGGCCGCCTTCGCGGTGGCGTCGCTCCTGGCGCTCCTGGCGCTCGTAACGCTCGCCATCAAGAGCCTGATCGAGTGGAGGACGAGCCGGTAGGGGAGGGGAGCCCGGGACCGAGCTCGGCCTCCAGCTCTTCGATGGTGGGCAGGCTCCCTCTCAGATCCTCGGGCAATGAGGCGACGAGTTGCGTCTCCCATTGGGCGACACCGACCGGTTTCCGGAGGTCGCGCAACGCGTACTCGACCATCACCTGATTCTTCGACTTGCAGAGAAGAAGCCCGATGCTGGGCTGATCGTCGGGATGGCGCAGCTTTTCGTCCACCGCGGAGAGATAGAAATTCATTTTGCCGATGAACTCGGGCCGGAAAGGAGTCGCTTTGAGCTCGACGACGGCGAAGCAACGCAGCTTCAGATGGTAGAAAAGGAGATCCAGGTAGAAATCTTCTCCTCCTACTTCGAGATGAACCTGGCGTCCGACGAATGCGAAACCAACCCCCAATTCGAGCAGGAATCGTTGCACGTGGTCAATAAGGCTCTGCTCGATCTCTCGTTCTCGCATCTCCGAGGAGAGATTCAGGAAATCGAACAGGTAGGGGTCTTTGAATGTTTCGTGAGCCAAATCCGATTGAGGGGAGGGAAGGGTCTGGTGGAAGTTGTTCAAGGCTTTCCCTTGGCGCTGATACAGGTTCCCCTCCATCTGGAGCTGCAGGACACTCCGCGACCAACCGTTTTCGAGCGCCATCCGTGCGTACCAGACACGCTCCCTCGGGTCCTTGACCCTTTCCAGGAGCACGACGTGGTGGCCCCAGGGGATTTCTGCCACAGCTTGTGGCAGTTCTTGATCCTCATCCTCAAGCCCCGCCAGGGCCGCAACTTCCGGAGCGATCCGGTACGCCAGGTAGAACGCGCGCATCCGCCACAGGTTCCTGGAGGACAGGCCTGCGATGCCGGGGAATGCTTCCGCCAGATCCTGGGCCAGACGTTTGATGACAGAAGCACCCCAACCCTGCTCCTCTTGTCGTGCCGCAATGTCCCGTCCTGTCTGCCAATAGAGCCGGAGAACCTCACGGTTCGCAGCAAGAACAGCTCGCACCTGGGCCACTCCGATCCGGAGCTTGATCCTGCTGAGGAGGTCTGCATAGTCCTCCGGGAGGCTGCCCGAAGCCCGGACCTCCGGTGGATTCCCGTTCCGATCCGGGGAGATCTGCTGGGGAGCTTGCGGCAAGACACGTTTCGGCATCGAAGATTCCTCGGCGGGACCGGTGAACCTCATTCCGGCGGTCAATGGTTCCGGGTTTAGGGTAGGTTGCTACCGGCAAAAGACATTTTACCCCATCCAGGGACTCTCTCTTCCCCGTGCCTGGATGGAGGACAGGATGGAGGAGTGTTAATCTCGCCCCGCATGCGCCGTGTCTCCTTCGGGACCCTTCTCATTGGCTTGAATACCGGGCTCGTCCTACTGGCCGTGGTCGCCGTGGCCTTCGCTGCGCTGGGGCTTCTGGAGCGGTTTGCGAACGAGCAGGCGCTCGCGCGGGTGAGCCTTGCCGGGGTCGGGGCGCAGGATGCGGTCGAGCGCTCGGCGCGCGACGTGCTGACCTCGGCGAACCTCCTCTCCGAGCGGCCCACGGTAGGTCGGCTCCTGCGGGAGGGGGACGCCCCTGGCCTCGCCGCCTTTCTGGACCGCTTCCGGAGCACGAGCCGCCTCTCCGGCGTGGCGGTCCTTTCGGGGGACCGGGTCTTCGCGGCGAGCGGCGCGCCTCTCCCTTGGAAAGAGATGCAGGCCCGCTCCAAGGAAGGGGAGACCTCTCTCGTGCGCCTCGGAAACGGGGTCCTCGTCCTCGAAGCCGTAGTCCCCCTCGTCACCGCTTCCGACGCTACGGCCGTGGCCGCGCTGGCCCTCTCCGAGCCTTTCGCGCGCGAGACCGCGGAGCAGGTGGGCCTGCCGGTTGACCTCCTCGCCGCCGCGGACGCCGCCGACCGGACCGAGGACCCCCGCCTGCCGCTGCGGGCCGAGGTCCTGGCCACCGGCGAGCCCTCCTCGGGCCGCCTCGAGGAGGCGGGAATCTATCTTTCCGTTCACCCCTTGAGAGCCCCGTCGGGCGAGGTGGCGGCGGTCGTCGAGACCGCGCTCCCCACGGCGGACGTCGCCGCGTCCGTGTCGCGGCTCGGGCGGACTTTGCTGCTCCTCGCCCTCCTGGTGGCCGGGCTCGCCATCGCGTCCGGATTCCTGATCAGCCGCCGGCTCACCCGCCCGGTGGCCGAGCTCACCTCGGCCGCGGCGCGGATCGGCCGGGGCGACCTCTCGACGCCCACGCCCCGCGCCCCGGGGGCCGAGCTCGGGACGCTCGCGACCACGATGGACGAGATGCGGCGGCGCCTGCTCCAGCTCACCTCCGAGCTCAAGCGGCGGCAGGCCGAGGGAGAAGCCATCCTCGGCGGCATCGTCGAGGGGGTGTGGAGCGTGGACCGCGACCGCCGCATCCGGTATCTGAATCCCCAGGCCGCGGCCCTCCTGGGGGTCCGCGTCGAGGACGCGGTGGGCCGCTTCTGCGGCGACGTCTTGAAACCCCAGGGACGGGACGGCGTCCGCCCGTGCGAGGAGGACTGCCCGATCCTCCACGCCCGGTTCCGGGGCGGCACCTCCGCCACCGAGCACCTGCTCCTGCCGGACGGCACCCGGCGCGCCGTGGTGATCACGAGCGCCCCGCCGTCCGAGGACCAGCAGGTCCAGGTGATGCGCGACGAGACCGAGATGGAGGCCGCCCGCCGCCTGCGCGACGCCGTGCTCGCCAACATCTCGCACGAGTTCAAGACCCCGCTCTCGGCCCAGCTCGCCTCGATCGAGCTGCTGCGCGAGCGCCTCCAGGAGGAGCCCGGAGGCGCGGACGGCCAGGCCGCCGAGCTCGTCCTCTCTCTCGAGCGCGGGAGCCTGCGCCTGACCCAGCTCATCGACAACCTTCTGGAGAGCGTCCGCGTCGAGTCCGGGCAGGGCTCCATCCGCCGCCGGCCCGTGGCGCTCGACGAGGTCGTCGAGGAGGCGGTCGAGATGGTCCGCCCCCTCCTCGCCCAGCGCGGGCAGACGGTCGAGGTCGACCTCCCGTATCCGCTGCCCGCGATCGAGGGGGATGCCCAGCGCCTCGTCCAGGTCTTCGTCAACCTCCTCGCGAACGCCAACAAGTACGCCCCGGCGTTTTCGATCGTCCGCCTCGGCGGCGCGGTCTCCGAGGGGGCGGTCTCCTTGTGGGTGGAGGACGAGGGGCCGGGGCTGCCGGACGGCGCCGGCCGGTCCCTCTTCGACCGCTTCGTCCGCTCCTCCGGGGACGAGGAGCCCGAGCAGAGCGGCATGGGGCTGGGTCTGTGGATCGTTCAGTCGATCGTCGAGCGCCACGGGGGCACGGTCGAGCCCCGGCGGGAGGAGGGAGTCACCCGCCTCTGCGTCACACTGCCCCGGGAGAGCGCCCAGGAGAGAGCCACGGCATGAAGATCCTGGTGGTGGACGACGATCCGGAGCTCTCGGGGCTCATCTCCTACGCCCTGCGCCAGGCCGGCTACCTCGTGGTCGAATCCGGGGACGGCCAGGCGGCCCTCGCCGCTTTCGAGCGCGAAGAGCCCAACCTGGTCATCCTGGACGTGAACCTGCCGCGCCTCTCCGGGCTCGAAGTCTGCCGGCAGATCCGCGCCGTCTCCAAGGTCCCCGTGATGATGCTCACCGTGCGGGCCGGCGAAGAGGACCAGGTGCAGGCCCTGGACCTGGGGGCGGACGACTATCTGACCAAGCCCTTCAGCCCGAAGACCCTTCTCGCCCGGGTGCGGGCGCTCCTGCGCCGGGCGGGCACGGAAAAGCCTGCGCCGCTCGCGGCCGGCGACTTCAGCCTGGACCTCGAAATCTCCGCCGTCTCCGTGCGGGGCGGCGAGCCCGTGCGGCTCACCCGCCTGGAGCTCCGTCTCCTCCAGCTCCTTCTCGCCAACGCCGGCCACACCCTGCCCGCCGAGCGCCTCCTCTCCCACGTCTGGGGCTCCCGCGGCGCGGGCGACCGCCAGCTTTTGAAGCAGCTCGTCCACCGCCTCCGCCAGAAGATCGAAGTGGACGCGGCCGATCCGCGCTATCTGTTGACGGTGAGCGGGGTGGGGTATGTGCTGCGGCCGGAAGGGGAGGGAGCGGGGGAAGTGCCCGCCTGAGCGAAAGATCCCCCACCCAGGCCCTCACCTCCCCGACCCTCCTCTCCCAGCCTCCCGTCCCCCGCCCGGGAGAGGCGGGAGCTTCAGACATCCTCTTGCAAGGGCTCCCTCTCCCGGTCGGGGGACGGGAGGCTGGGAGAGGGTTGGGGTGAGGGTCCGGGCGGCGGAGCCGCCCGGCTCGGGCCTTTTTCAGCGATGCCGCCCGCCGCGGCGGGCCTGGTGGCGGTGGGGCACGGGATGATGGCCGGACTCGTCCTCCGGCTCGCCGTCCCAGCCGTTCTGGAGGCGCGGGTCCCCGATCCGCCGGTAGAGCGTGCTCGCGCGCCTCAGAGCGCCTTCGGCCTCGTCATCCTGCCCCAGGTCGCGGAGGAGCTTGGCCCAGAGGTGCTCGAGCTCGGCCTCCTCCAGGGGATCGCCCGTCCCCTTCTCCAGGTTCTCGCGGGCGGCTTCGAAGTCCGCGAGGGCGCCGTCGAGGTCTCCCAGCAGCCGCTTGGAGTCGCCGAGCGCCGAGAACGCGCCG
>DATHUD010000617.1:0-5312 GCA_035462575.1 Thermoanaerobaculia bacterium
ATCGCGTGCACCAACGTGGCGAACCTGCTTCTGGCGCGGAGCGCAACGCGCCAGAGAGAGCTCGCCTTGAGGGCCGCGCTGGGCGCCGGCCGGAAGCGGCTCTTGCAGCAGTGGCTGACCGAAAGCACGCTGCTCGCGCTCCTGGGCGGCGCGCTCGGCCTGGCGCTGGCCTATGGGACGGGGGGACTTTTGGCGAGGCTCCTGGCGGAGAATTTCCCGATCCCCCGCATCGAGAACACGGGTGTGGACGGATGGGTGCTGGGATTCGCTCTGCTGCTGTCGATCGCGACCGGGCTCTTCTTCGGAACCCTTTTCGGGCCGGCCGCCGCCGCGCGGAACCTGGACGAAAGCCTGCGCGAATCGGGCCGGACGACGTCTCAAGGCCTCTCCGGGCGGCGCCTCCGCAACCTTTTGATCGTGACGGAGACGGCGCTGGCCGTCGTGCTGCTGGGCGCGGCGGGTCTGCTCCTCAAAAACCTCTGGGTAATGCGCAACAACGCGCCGGGGCTCGAGCCGGAAAACGTGCTGGCCGCGAAGCTCTGGCTGCCGCCCGGCAAGTTCACCGAATTTCCCGCGCGGTGGCGGTTCTTTGACGAGATCCTGGCGCGCGCCGAAGCGCTGCCGAATGTCCGCTCGGCCGCGCTGGTGGCGAACCTCCCCTTGAGCGGCGGGTCGGATTCGCTCGGATTTCACATTCCCGGCAAACCCGACCCGGAGCCCGGCGGCATGCGGACCGCGAATTTCAACATCGCGAGCGCCGGGTACTTCCGCACCCTGGGCATTCCGGTGCGGGCAGGGCGCGAATTCACGAAGCAGGACACCGCGGGCTCGCCGGGGGTGGTGGTGATCAACGAAACCGCGGCCAAGAGCTTCTGGCCGGATGAGAACCCGCTCGGCCGGACGATCCGGGTGCCCACGGAGGGCGACGAAAGCTTGACGCTCACCGTCGTCGGCGTCACCGCCGACGTGCGGCAGAGCGGGCTCGGAACCGCGCCGCAGCCGGAGGTCTTCCTCACCAGCCTGCAGCCGGCTCCGCCGTGGCCCGGGCTCTTCCTCGTCCTCCGCACGGCCGGAGAGCCGGAAGCGCTGGCCGGAACCGTCAAGACGCTCCCGGGTTCCATCGACCGCGACGTGCCGGTGCCGCAGGTGCGCACGTTGAACGACGTGCTCTCGGCGTCTCTCGCCCAGCCCCGCCTCTACACGCTTCTGCTCAGCCTCTTCGCAGCGCTGGCGCTGGCGCTCGCAGCGGTCGGCCTCTACGGCGTCGTGTCCTACATGGTGACGCAGCGCACGCCCGAGATGGGCATCCGCCTCGCGCTGGGAGCGGGTCGCGGCGCCGTCCTGCGGCTCGTCCTGCGGCAGGGGCTGGGCCTGGCCCTCGCCGGCACCGCGCTCGGCCTCGTGGCCACGCTCGCCGTCGCGAAGCTCCTCACCCACCTGATGCCCGGAGCCGAGCCCGGTGACCCCTGGACCCTGGCGGCGGTCTCCGCCGTTTTGATTGGCGTTGCCCTCGCCGCCACCTGGCTTCCTGCAAGGCGGGCCTCGCGCGTCGATCCGGCGGTGGCGTTGCGGTACGACTGAGGGGGCCCAGCGGCGGGTGGCATCCTTATGGCATGGGCGGGATGGGCGCCTGCCGTTCGGGCGCTGACCCCGAAGGAGCTCCTATGCCCGTGAAGTTCCGCATGTCCGGCTGCTGGATGAGCATCCTCCTCTCGATCCTCCTCACCATCGTGCTCAACCTGATGCTGCGGGGTTGCAGCAGTTGGTGACCGCTTGGCCGCGTAACACCCCCGCGCCTTTGGAAAATTGGCGTAGAGACGCTCCCAACCCGCAACGCACCACCGTCTGAAGGCCCCGACCGGCGACACGCGCACCGCCCTTCGCAGGCCCACATCGGCGGGACGTCTCTTCGAAGGGCATGGCGCCGGAGGAACGCCATCTCTCTGGATTCTTGGCGGAATGGCCGGCTGGAGCGTCCTACCCTTCGAAGAGACGTCCCGCCGGTGGAGACCTACGGACGTTCGTGCGCGTGTCGCCGGTCAGGGCCTTCGGCCGGTGGCGCGTTGCGGGTTGGGAACGTCTCTACGGCTGCCGGGTCCACTGAAGATCCACTCTTTTTCATTCCGGTCTCCTTGGCTCCGGCGCCAGCTCTTCCTCGGCGCCGCACAACGAAACCTGTCCGGCCGGGTCGGTGGCCAGCGACAACTGGCCCGCCTCGGCCCCGGCCAGTGACAGTTGGCCGGGCGAGGCGCCCTGGAGGCGGGATTGGATCTCCGCGATCGCCTGGCGCGTGGCCCGGCGCAACTCGCGGTCGAACAGGGAGCGCTCGGCCGCCTCCTTGAGCGGAAACACGGCCGACGCCGAGCCGACGCGGCCCAGCGCTTCGGCCGCGGCCACCCGGAGGTCTGCCCGCTCGCGCCCGAGGGCCGGGATCAGCCACGGCTCGGCGGCCGGGCTTCCCGTCGCTCCCAGAGCCTCTGCCGCGGCGACGGTCAGCTCGCCTTCTTGCTGGTCCATCACCTTCGCCAGCGCTTCGACGGCTGCGGCGTCTCCACTCTTGCCGATCGCCTCCAGGCAGGCGCGGGCCGTCTGGAGGCTGCGCCGGTTCAAGGCGCGGTCAAGGAGGACTTTCGTGCGCTCGAACGGCAGCTCCCGATCCAGGATCGACACGGCCTCCGCGCTCACGTGGTCGTCCACGAGGCTCTCCAAAAGCTCGAAGAGGACCTCGCGGCCTTCGGCGCCCAGCTCCTTGGCAGCCCGCAGCCGGATCTCGGCGCTCGGGTCCGTAGAGGCTGCGCGGAGCGCCTCGACGGTCCCCGGCTCCCCGGGAAATTCGCGGATCAGCAGGAGCAGATTGTGAAGCCGCACCCCGGCCTCGGGGTCCGCCTTGGCGTTCTCGGCCAGGCGTCTCGGGATGTCCATCGACCGGGCGAGCCGTTGGCCGATGTCGACAAGGCGAGGCAGGAGAGCAGGGAGCTTCTTTTCGGACATGTCCGCCCGGAGCGCGCCGATGAAGATCTCCAGCCGGCTCTCGGCGTTCAAGCCGAGCAGCAGACGGCGCATCTCCGCATCGAGCAACGCGAACACCAGCGGCGCCGGTCCCTCGATGAAGAAGGTGCTGTCGAAAGACGCGTCTCCGACCTCGATCTCCCGACCCCACGGAGAGAGAGGCTCGGGGCGGATCCTCACGTTTTTGAAATCCAGCGGGCCTGGAACCAGGACTATGACCCGAGTGGACTGTCCTTTTTCTCTACTGTCTCCACAGGCCTCGATCCGCACGTCCATCAGCCCCGCTCGTACTTTGAGGTTCCGGCCAGAGGCCTCCATAACCTGCAAACCGCACGACACTGCAGCATCCTGCCAGGCCCGCGGAGGCTTGCCGCTTTGCTTGAAGCCCAACCTGAGACCCGCGCCGCCTAACAGCAGGAGTAAGAAGAGGGTTTCCCACATGCCGGGCCTCCTTCAGACCAGCCGCACGACCGGCTCCTCGCGCATCAGCTCGCGCTGCGTGAGGAGGTCCCGGACGGTGGCGATCAGCCAGCGCTCGGCGCTCACACCGAACGCGATTTCGAGGCGGGGGCGGCGGTCGTGGGGATGGTGCGGCGGATCGAGATAGCCGAGCGTGGGGCTCGCCTCGTTCAGGGGCACGACGACCTGGGCGTCGCCTAAAGAGCCGCCCACCTTGTGCACGTCTCCCGCGGCGTCCCAGACGAAGCGCCGCTCGTCGCCGTCGGCGCGCGATACCTCGCAGATCAAAAGTTTGAAAAGGTTTTCCGGCTCGCCCAGCGCGCACGTGGGGACCAGTTGCCGCTTCCACAGCTCGGGAGAGGTGGGGAACCGCGTTCCCCGGGGCACGATGACCGTGTGCTGGGCCTCGCCGGTCTTGGGATCGTGGGTGACGAGCGCGTAGTCGTGCACGATGAAGTCCAGGGCGTTCATCCGGTCGCCCGCGAAGCAGGCGGCGCCGTAGGCCACCGCCTCGAAAGGCTGCCAGGCCCGGACCCGGCGGCGCTCGAAGCGCTCTTCGAACCACGAGAAAAAGCCGGGCAGGAGCGTCGAGCCCCCCACCAGCAGCACGTCCTCCACGTCGCTCGCGCCGATCCGGCCCTGCTCCAGGACCTCTTCCACCGAAGCGGCGAGACTGCGATAGAACCCGTGCTCGTCCAGGATCTCCCGCAGACGGTCGCGGGTGAGCGTGGCGAGCGCGCTGCCCGGCCGGGCCGGCTCTCCGGAGGTCCGGCCCCACGGGCTCATCAGGAACGGCGCCTTCTCTTCGAAAAACACGGATTCCTTGACACGGCAGGCTTCCGCGAGCATCAGCCGCCGCCACAGGCGGGAGATCTCGTCGCCGTCGTCGGTCAGGTCGTGGCCCATCTGGCGGCAGAGGTCGGAGAGCACCCAGCCGTCCACGGCGTTGCCACCCAGAGGGCGACCCCGCTTGGCGAGCACGGTCGCCTGGCCGGAGAGAGCCCCCTTCGGCGAGAAGCGGACGAGGACGACGTGCATCGTGCCTCCCCCGACGTCCACGACGAGGACGGTCCGCTCCTGGCTGAGGCTGATCCCGTAGCCGAGCGCGGCCGCCACCGGCTCGTCGACGAAGCGGACCCGGCGCACGCCCAGCCGGTAGAGCGCCTGCTGCACCTCCGCGCGGTAGGTCTCGAACGCCGTGATCGGCGAGGTGACGACCAAGTCGCGCACCCGGTGCCCCGTCGCCCGCTTGACCTCGCGCAGCAACTCGCGCAGAAATGCCTGGGTGGCGTCGCGGGCGGTCAAGCTCTCCCGCCCGATCCGCGCCAGCGGCCGCAGCGCCTCGCGGCTCAGGCCGGGCTTGAAGGTGGGCACGAACGATGGATGAGACACCCCCTCGTTGCGCTCGAGCGCTGGCCGGCCGATCAAAGCCCGCTGGCCGAGGAAGAACCGCCGCGCCAGCGGAGGCCAGCTCCCCAGGCGGTCCATCGGCCCGAGATTTTCGAGGAAATGGACGGCCGACGGCACCAGGCGCGGCGCCTCGAGCGGGTCTTCGGCCGCGGGCTTCCGGCAGATGGCGGACAGCTCGATGAGACGCGGTCTTCCCAGGGACTGGTCCCAGTACGCCACACCGGAGTTCGTCGTTCCCAGATCGAGCGCCCAGCCGGTCATTTCAAACGATTATAGAGAATGGAGCTTCGACTCGAAGAATCGGCCGGGCTCCCCGTGCGTGTTGGGAGCACCGCCGCTTCGCCTGAACAAAGAGAGGGCGGCCGTACGGCCGCCCTCGGTTCTGGCTCCATACTGCAACGGTCTTACTGCCAGACAGGCTTCCTAGCTGACCA
>DATHUD010000618.1:0-11525 GCA_035462575.1 Thermoanaerobaculia bacterium
CAAGCTCGACGAGGACGGCCGATCCAAGCTCGAGACCCTGATCCGCCTGACCCGCCGCATGGAGACCCTGATCGATTCGCTGCTCCACTTCTCCCGCCTGGGGAGGGTGGACCTGGCGATCGACCAGGTCGACTTGAACGTCATCGTGCGCGAGGCCGTGGACTCGCTCGACATCAACCTGAAAGAGGCGGGGATCGAGCTGCGGATCCCGCGGCGCCTGCCCACCGTCCGCGCCGACCGGGCGCGGGTGGGGGAGATCTTCTACAACCTCATCGTCAACGCCATGAAGTACAACGACAAGGAGAGGAAGTGGATCGAGGTCGGCTTCCTGGACGAGCCGGCAGGGCACCCGCCGGTGTTCTATGTCCGCGACAACGGCATCGGCATTCAGGCAAAGCACTTCGACTCCGTCTTCCGGATCTTCAAGCGCCTCCACGGACGCGACAAGTACGGCGGAGGCACCGGAGCGGGGCTCACGATCGTCAAGAAGATCGTCGAGCGCCACAACGGTAAGATCTGGGTGGAGTCGAACTACGGCGAAGGGGCAACCTTCTACTTCACTCTCGGAGAGGACAAAGGAGATGTTCTTGGGGAATACGCCCAGTCAGCCGATTTTGCTCGTCGAGGATAGCCCGGAGGACTTCGAGACGGCCGAGCGGGCCTTCCGCAAGTCCGGGCTCCGCAACCCCATCGTGCGCTGCGCCGACGGCGACGAGGCGCTCGATTACCTCTTCCGGCGCGGCCGGTACGCCGCCCCTGAGAAATCCCCGCGCCCCGGCGTCATCCTTCTCGACCTGAACCTCCCCGGCACGGACGGCCGCGAGGTTTTGACCGAGATCAAGGCCGATCCGGTCCTGAAACAGATTCCCGTCGTGGTGCTCACCACCTCCAAGGATGAGCGGGACGTGGACGCCTGCTACAAGGCCGGAGCCAACAGCTACATCCAGAAGCCGGTGGACATGGACGGCTTCATCAAAGCCATCGAGCGCCTGAACGGCTACTGGTTCGAGGTCGTCATCCTTCCCAGAGCGGAGGGTTAGCGCCGATGGCGGCTCCTCTCCTGATCCTGATCGTCGACGACAGCCCGGAAGACCGGGCCCTGTACCGGCGTCTGCTCGAGCAGGACGGGGAGAGCCGCTACCGCTTCCTCGAAGCGGAGACGGGGGAGGACGGGCTCGCGTCCGCCCTGGCGGAGAGGCCGGCCTGCCTTCTCCTCGACTACCGGCTTCCGGACGTGGACGGCCTGGAGTTCCTCGCCCGCTTGAGGACCGAGGAAGAGCACCTGCCGGTCATCATCCTGACCGGCCAGGGCAGCGAGGCCGTGGCCGTCGAGGCCATGAAAAGCGGGGCCCAGGACTACCTGCTCAAAGGCGCCGTCACCCGCGCCCGCCTCCAGGGGGCGGTCCAGAACGCCATCGAAAAAGTGGATCTGCGCCGGAAGGTCGAAGAGCAGACGGCCGAGCTCCAGCGGATGTACGAGGACCTGGAGGTTCTGGTCGACCAGCGCACGGCCGAGCTGTCCGTGGCCAACGAAGAGCTCAAGAAGGAGATCCGCACCCGCGAGTGGGCGGAGCGCGAGCGGGCCCGCCTCCTGGTCCTCGAGCAGGAGGCGAGGAAACAGGCTGAAGAGGCCAACCGGTTGAAAGACGAGTTCCTGGCGACCCTCTCCCACGAGCTCAGGACGCCTCTGAACGCCATTCTCGGCTGGACCCAGGTGCTGCGCACCGGCCGGCTCGACGAGGCGACCTCGTCGCGCGCGTTGGAAACCATCGAGCGAAACGCCAAGTCCCAGGCCCAGCTCATCTCGGACCTCCTAGACGTGTCGCGCATCATCACCGGCAATCTCCGCCTGGAGCTTCGGCCCGTGGAGCTGCCGCGCATCATCGACGCGGCATTGGACAGCATCCGGCCCGCGGCCGACGCCAAGGAGATCCGGCTCGAAATCTCGCTCTCCCCCTTGAAAAGCCCGGTCCTGGGGGACTCCGACCGTCTCCAGCAGGTGGTCTGGAACCTGCTGTCGAACGCCATCAAGTTCACTCCCCAGGGCGGGCAGGTCTCCGTCCGCCTGGAGACCGCGCCGGGCAACGCCACGATCCGGGTGGCGGACACCGGAGCGGGCATCCGCCCCGACTTCCTCCCCTACGTCTTCGACCGCTTCCGCCAGGCCGAGAGCACCATCACCCGCTCCCACGGCGGCCTGGGGCTCGGCCTCTCGATCGTCCGCCACCTGGTGGAGCTCCACGGCGGGACCGTGGAGGTCGAGAGCGAGGGGGAGGGGAGGGGGGCGGCCTTCACCGTGCGGATCCCCATCCGGGCGGACCTGGCGCCTTCCCTCGCCGCGGGGCGGGCGGCGGCGGCGGGGCAGAGCTCGTGGGACTCCGCGCTCCTCGCCGGTGTCCACGTGCTCATCGTCGAAGACGAGGCGGACACCCGGGACCTGCTGGCCATGGCTCTGGAGCAGTGCGGCGCCCGGGTGACCGCCGTGGGCACGGCCGCCGAGGCCCTGGAGGCTCTGAGCGAGCTCCCCGACGTCCTCCTCTCCGACATCGGCCTGCCGGTCGAGGACGGCTACACCCTCCTGCGCAAAGTGCGCCTCCTCGACGCCTCGAGGGGGGGGAGCGTCCCCGCGGCGGCAATCACCGCCTACGCGCGGGCCGAGGACCGCCTGAAAGCCCTGGAAGCCGGCTTCCAGACCCACCTGACGAAACCGATCGACCCCTCCGAGCTCATGGACACCGTGGCCCGCCTCGCCGGGCGGCAGGGCGGCCCTACCGCGTCAACAATCCCATCTCGATCGTAGCGATCAGATTGTTGAGAACGTGCAGGACGATGGGGACCGTAACCGAGCCGGTCCGCTCCCGCGCGAAGCCGAAGAACAGCCCGAGGGCGAAGACGAAGGAGAGGTCGTACGCGTCATATTGCACGTGGAGGCCCGTCCAGAACAGCGCGGGCACGAGGATCGCCCCGGCCAGCCCCAGGCGGGAAGACCGGAAACCGCGGAACCCGAAGCCCCGGAACACGATCTCCTCCCAGAGAGGGGCCACGATCACGACGGCAATCCAGAGAAGGGGAAGGAAGGCGGCGGATTCGTAGATACGGCTCATGGATTCGGGTACGACCGGACGGTCCAGGAAGGTGGACAACGCATCGAACCCGGCCACCAGGGCGAGGAGCGCGAGACCCCACGGGAGCACGCTTTTGAAGCGGACGGGCGCGAGCCCCACGTAGTCCCGCGGCGCGCTCCACCCGCGGGCCTTCACCAGAAGGACCACGAGCCCCAGGGTGGTGATCGCCGCGGCGAACGTCGCGAGCGACAGCAGGTCGCCGTCGTACTGAAGGTCCTCCGCGAGCTGGTTCACATTCCCTGACGGATCGTTGACCATCCGAACCACGACCCAGGGGACGAGCACGGCCATCTGGCCCACCGTCATGCCGAGGAGGATCAGGAGGAGAAATCCGAAGGTCGCCCCGGCGCCCCAGGGACGTGGAGAGGCCACGGGCAACGGAGGCACGGCGGCTTCGGCGGGAGGTAGCGGGGGAGGGTCAGGGATCATGAAGCTCATCGTATCCCGTGGGGGCCCTCCCCGCCTTCAAAGACCGAGAAACTTACAGGACGTCGGTCGACGGCGGCGCAATGTCGCGGGACGGCAGCGCGAAGTCGGCTGACGGAGGCGCGATGTCGCGGGACGGAGGCGCGAAGTGGAGAGATGTCGTGACGAAGTCTGCCGACATCGAACCGTCGTCAGCCGACGGCGTTACGAAGTCGATTACCTTGACAGAGCACTAGCTCCCGCCGGGGACCTCCAGGGGATCGCCCGTGCGGTGGTCCGCGATCTGCGCTTTGAGGAAGGCGTGGACCGCGGCGCGGGCTTCCGGGTCGTCGGTCGTGATGCGCACCCGGCCGCCACGCTCCTGGTCCTCGTAACGGTACTGGATCGCCTTGGCGAGGCGGGCCATCTCCGGCACTCCGGGGAGGACGCGGTCGTGGATCTCTTCGGGCATGGTGAAGTCGCCCGCGGCAAACGAGCGGGCCACTTCCGCGAGATGGGTCCGGATGCGCTCCACGCTCGCGGCATCCCCGGATTCTTTCGCCTCCACCTGGATGACGCCGCCGTCCTCCTTCAAAAGGAAGTGGTGGGTCGTGCGGGTGTGCTCGAAGCCCATGACCTCGTCCCCGCGGTGATCCAGCGCCGCATGGGCGTCGTGCCCGGCGTGGGCGTTCTCCTGCGCGGCTTTCTGGTGCTCGGCGTGGAGCGGGCAGTCCTGGGCGAGGAGGGGAGCGGCCAGGACGCCGCAGGTCAGAATCGTCACGAAAAGCTTCCGTATCATCGGATCTCCGCCTTTCTGGGTCTCTTGAGGGTCGGTCTCTACCACCATGGCGGAGATCATAAACGGTGGAGTGGTCTCCAGGTCCAAAGGGGCGTTTTGGAGGTATGCTCTCAGGCCACCCATCCCGGAGGTGTCACGACATGCGTCTCGAAAAGAGCCTGTTGAATGCTGGCATCGCTGTCCCCCTCATCTACTTCGGCAACCTGATCCTCACACCCCTCTTCTATCCCGGCTACAGCCACGTCACGCAGTACGCGAGCGAGTTGGGCGGCCCCGACGCGCCGCGGCCGTACATCTTCAACACGGCGATCCTGCTCCTGGGCGTGGCCGGCCTCGTCGCGGGAGCCGGGTTCTTCCTCGGCCTGCGGCGGCTCACGGGGAAGACCCTGCTGCCGGTGCTGCTCGGTCTGATCCTGGTCTTGTTCGGGGTGTCCATGGTCATGGGAGGGCTCTTCCCGATGCCAGACGAACGACATGGAGGCTTCGGCCTGGGGATGGGCGTCCACCTGGGGCCTCTGCTCCTCGCGCTGGCGTTGCGCAAGCGTCCGAATCTGCGTGGACTGCAGGTTTACCTGCTGATCACGACGGTGCTGATGATCGCCTTCTTCGCGATCATGATGGGAGTGGGGGAGCTCGTTACGCGCGCCAACGTCGGTATCTTCCAGCGCCTGTACGCGCTGAACCTGTTCCCCTGGATCGGGATCGGCGCCTGGTTCGTGAAAAGGGAATTGGAAAGGGCGGGATGACCCGCCCCTGTGACTTCGTTACTTCGCGGCTTCCGCGTTGACGAGCGAGCCGCCGCCCGAGGTGCCGCAGGCATTGAGCGAGGAGGAGGCGGTCCGGAACCAGGTCTTGTCGCCCGAGTAGGAGTAGACGAAGGTTCCGCCCTTCAACTTGTCGATCACCGTGCGCGCGATCTCCTGGGAGAGGGCGGGGCAGCCCCAGCTCCGGCCGAGCCGGCCCTGCCGGCGGGCGTGCTCGGCGCTCACGTACCACGCTCCGTGCATCACGATGTGGCGCTCTTCGGCGCGGTCGTTGATTCCCCGGTCCAGCCCCTTAAGCTTCAGGGAGTAGCCGTTGCCGCCCTCGTAAGTGCCGCCGGTCAGGAACAGGCCGAGGCTCGTCTGCTTGCTGTCCTTCACGTTCGAGAAGCGGGTGGCGTAGTTGTCGCCGGTCCCCTGCCCATGGGCCACGAGCTCGTGGAAGAGGACTTCGCCCTTCTTGAGGTCCAGCACCCAGAGGCGCGGCTGGGTCGAGGGGAGGGAGTAGTCGATGATCGTCAGCAGGTCGTCCCTTCCGTTGACGCCGTTGGCGCGGGCGCAGGAGACCGCGTCGAGCGCCATCGCGAGGACCTGCGGCGAGAGGCCCCGGACGTTCCGGACCACGGCCGGCGTGGCCTGAACGGCGGGCACGGCCACGGGCGCAGGAGCGGCCTGGGCTGCCGCGGCGGGCAACGGAGAGGCGTCCGCGCTAGGGATCATGGGGACGTTGGCGCGCGGGGTCGCGGCGACGACGGTCAGGACAATGACAGGAAGACGGAGCTTGCGGCCGAGGGAGCGCAGGGTGGAAGACGAGGAATTTCCCAGCATCATGCGAAGTATACCCTCCAATTGTTCTTACGCGCAGCGTTCGCAGGGTGCGTCAGGCCAGCGGTTTGTCGTATCCACCGATTCTAACCCCTTGACAGGGCTCGGAATTCCGGGTTTCGGAGGAATTTGGATGTAATTTTTACCCTGGGGCGCGGCAGGGCTCGCTCCGCTCATAGAGCGCGAGGCACCGCTCGCGCCGGGTCCGGTCGGGGGAGCCCGCCGGGGTGGCGGAGAGAGCCCGGCGCTGGTGGTCCACGGCTTCGGGGAAGCGGCCCGTCTCTCCCAGGGCGAGGGCCAGAGCCTCTTCCCGGTCCGGCGTGGGGCCGGCGGCGAGGAGCCTCTGGGCGATCTCCAGGGCCTTCCGGCCGTCGCGGACATCCGGTTTGGAGGACGAGGCGAGCACCCGCACGAGGAGCTGGGCCAGGGGCTCGCTCCCGGGGAGGCGGGCGAGCCCCTCTTCGAGGCGGGCCCGGGCGTCCGCGTCCCGGCCCGCGGCCAGGAGGGCGTTCGCCTGGGCGATCCGCGGCACGACCTCCCCGGGGTCGGCGGCGACCACTTCGCCGAGCTCGGCGGCGGCTTCGGCGGGGCGGCCGAGCGCGGAAAGGGCCTGGGCGCGTTGGAACCGGGCCACGGCGTCCCGCGGGTCGAGCTTCAGGAGGCGGTCCCAGACGGCGAGCGCCCGGGCGGGCTCTCCGGCCTCGGCCAGGGCCTGGCCCAGGTTGAAGAGGGCGCCCCGGGACTCGGGATCGAGACGGACGGCGGTCTCCAGGTGCTCGATCCCCTCCCGCCGCGCTCCCCGGGCCGCGAGCAGGGTCCCCAGGTTGTAGTGGGCGCGGGCGAGGGAAGGCTCCAGCTCGACGGCCTTGCGGTAGCTCTGCTCGGCGCCCGCGAGGTCTCTCAGCCCTTCGAGCGCCACTCCCAGGTCCGCCCAGACGGCGGCGTCCCCGGGGCTGGTTTCGAGAGCCTTGCGGTAGGCCGCGGCGGCCTCGGCGAAGCGCTTGCCGCGGAGCGCGGCCGTTCCGGCGAGGACGTACTGGCGGCTGCCGGCGTTCAGGCGGGCGACCTCGTCGAGGATCGGATCGGGGAAGGTCACCCGGCCTTCGCCGTAGCCCGCGATCGCCGCCCGGGCGTCGTCGAGCCGCCCCAGCTTGCGGTAGGCGATCGCCAGGGGGGAGCGGACCTCGGAGGCCCCGGGCTGGCTTTTGAGGGCCGCCTCGAAGTGGCCGGCGGCGGCCTTGGCGTCCCCCTGGGCGAGAGCCACGCGGCCGAGGCCGAAATGGCCCGCCGCTGCGGTTCCGGGCGTTTTGAGAGCGGCCTCGAAGGCTTGGCGGGCCTCGTCCGGGCGGCCGAGCTGGAGCCGCACCTCGCCCAGGCGGATCAGGATGGCGGAATCGCCCGGCCGCAGCTCCAGGGCGCGGCCGAGGCGCGCCGCGGCGCCCTCGAAGTCGCCGACCGCCTGGAGAAGGGCGCCCAGGGAGTAGGTCCAGCGCACGTCGCCCGGGGCGAGGCGAGCGGCGTTTTCCAGGCAGGCCCGGGCGGTGTCGTTGAGCTTGTAGAGAGTGTGGAGCTGGCCGCAGCGGCCGTAGGCCTGGGCGAGCTCTTCGGAACCAGCGTCGGAACCGGCGGTGGAGCGTGCGATGGCTTCGGCGAGGGCTTTCCGGTCGGCTTCGAGCTGCTCCCGCACGGCGGGCTCCATGCCGGTGGTGTCGGCGGGGGGAACCGGGAGGAGCTGGGCGGCGGCGGGGGAAAGGACGAAAAGGACAGTAAGGACGGAAAGGACAGAGGAGGGATTCATGGCGCGGCGGTTCCCTCGCGGAGGGTGGTGTAGACGCCGAGGGGCACCTCTTTCCACTCCTCGATTCGGCCGCCGGGCCAGCGGACCACCACCTTGCTGACCTGGGCCGCGTCGCCCAGCCCGAAGAGGACCCGCGGGTCGTTGGCGGAGGCGTAGCTGCCATCCGCCCGGGCGCGGCGGCGCAGAACGGGCTGGCCCGGGAGGTGGAGCTCCACGACGGCCCCCAGGGCGTCTCTCTGGCCGGTGATCAGCCGGAGCCCCAGCCACCGGCGCCGGTTTCCGATCTGGTTGATCAGCACGCGGGCCGGACCGTTGTTGTTGCTCACGACGACATCCGTGTCGCCGTCGTTGTCGAGATCGCCGAAGGCGGCTCCGCGGCTGACCTCCGGGATCTGAAAGACGGCACCGGCCTGCTTTCCGATCTCCTCGAAGCGGCCGTTGCCGAGGTTGTGGAAGAGCTGCTTTTCCTGCTTGAGCGGCAGGGGGTCTCCCGCCCGCGCCTGCTCCTCGATCTTCTTGACCGCGCCGTTGACCGTGAGGAGGTCGAGCCGCGAGTCGTTGTCGTAGTCGAGCCAGGCGGCGCCGAAGCCCGTGAGCTTCCAGGAGGCGGTCTGGAGGCCGCTGGGGAGCGACACGTCCTCGAAGAGGCCGGTGCCGTCGTTCCTGTAGAGGGTGTTGCCCTCGCCCGTCAGGTTGTCCATCACCAGGTCGTCGTCGCCGTCGCCGTCGTAGTCGCCGGCGTCCACGCCCATGCTGGCCTGGGGGCGCCCTTCGCCGCTCACGGCCGCGCCGGAGAGCAGGGCGTCGTCCTGGAACGTGCCGTTCTTCCGGTTGATCCAGAGCTGGTTGGGCGTCTCGTCGTTGGCCACGTAGACGTCGATCCAGCCATCGCCGTTGAAATCCGCGGTGGTGACGCCCAGGGCCGGGCCGTCGGCGGCGGTGATTCCCGCCTTGGCGGTCACGTCCTCGAAGGTGCCGTCCTTCCTGTTGCGCAGGAGGCGGTCGGGCACGGCGTCGGCCGGCACCGGGCCGCAGTAGTCCGTCGCGCCGGCCGGGGTGCGGCAGGGTTTGTGGGTCTCGAAGGAGAACTTCAAGTAGTTGCCCACGAAGAGGTCCAGCCAGCCGTCGCGGTCGTAGTCCACGAACGCCGCGGGCACGCTCCAGCGCGGGTCGTCGGCCCCGGCCCGGGCGGTGACGTCGGAGAAGGAGCCCTTCCCGTTGTTCTTCCAGAGCTGGTTCGATCCCAGGGCGGTGACGTAGAGGTCGGTCCAGCCGTCGTTGTCGAAGTCCCCGGCGGCGACCCCCATGCCGTAGGCGCCGAGGCGGAGGCCGCTCTCGGCCGTGACGTCCGTGAAGCGCAGCCCGGAGCCCTTTTCGAGGTCGTTCCTGTAGAGGCGGTGGCCGGCCGCTCCGCCTCCCGCCCCCCCAGGCACCGTTTTTGGGCCGAAGGGCCCTCCCTGGACGAAGAAGAGGTCCAGATCGCCGTCGTTGTCGTAGTCGAGGACCGCGGCGCCGGAGCCCATGATCTCGGGCATGTAGAGCCCGCCGGTCATGCCGTTCGCGTGGACGAAAGACACCCCGAGGTCTTTCGCGCGGTCCACGAAGAGCTCTTCCGAGGCCGCCGGAAGGGCGAGGAGCAGGACGACAAACGACGACGACAGCCTGCGCATCGACTACTTCGGCTCGGCGACGTCCACCGTGCTGCCGATCTCCAGGGGACCCGCGACCGTCTGCTTGCGGCCGGAGGGCCAGAGCACCTCCACGCCGTCCACCCGCGCCGCGTCGCCGAGCCCGAAGTAGAGCGGCAGGACGCTGTGCGAGAGGTAGCCCGAGGCGCCGTCCATCATCTGGGTGTAGGTCTTCCCTCCGGCCGTGACCCGCACCGTGGCGCCGAGGCCGTTCCTGTTCGACACCTGGCCGTTCAGGCGGACCTGAACGAAGTGGGGCTTCCTCTTCTGCGCAAGGTCGCTCACGAAGACCTGGGGGGGAGAGTTGAATTCCTGGGTGACGATGTCCAGGTCGCCGTCGCCGTCCAGGTCGAAGATCACGGACGACCGGGTGCCGAGCGTGCCGGTGACGGTCACGCGGCCGGTGCGCCCCTGGCAGAACCGGTGGGCCTTGTCCTCGCCGTCGCAGTCGAGGCCGAACCAGGGCTTGCGGGTCGCCTCGCCCGCGCGCGGCTCGATGCCCAGAAGGATCTCGGCGTCCAGGAATCGCTCACCCCGGTTGTTGATCATCAGAGAGTTGAGGCCATAGCGGAACGGATAGTTCATACTGGCGGCGATCAGGATGTCCTGCCAGCCGTCCGCGTTCAAGTCGCCCACGCTCACGCCCCAGGGCCAGTAGTTCTCGAGCCAGAGAGCGTCCGAGACCTCCTCGAAGGTGCCGTTCCCCCGGTTCCGGAAGAAGGCGTTGCCGAAGACGTTGTTCTCCGGCTGATCGAAGAACTTCTCGGCGCCGGAGAGGAGGAGCTTCCTCTTCTCGTCCTGGGGCTCGATGTCCTTGAACATGTCGGAGTGCATGTCGGTCAGGTAGAGGTCCAGGTCGCCGTCGTTGTCGTAGTCGAAGGACTTGACCCCCATGGCGCCCCAGGGCGTCTTGGGGAAGAGCTCGGCCGTGCGGTCCACGAATCTCTTCCCGCCCTGGTTCTCCCAGTAGTGGTCGTCCCCCTGCATGTTCAAGACATAGAGGTCGGGGTAGCCGTCCTGGTTCCAGTCGGTGAGCGTCGCGTCGCCGCTCCAGCCGCCGTCCACGAGCCCCATCTTGTCGGTGACGTCCTCGAAGCGGTTCTTGCCGAGGTTCCTATAGAGGACGCTCCTCTCCGTGCGCTCCGGATGCTTGTGGCCCGCGAAGGCGTCCTCGAAGGCCACGTAGAAGCCGCCGCGCCCCTTCGCCTCGGTCGTGTACTTGCCCACGTTGACCACGAAGAGGTCGAGGAGCCCGTCTTTGTCGTAGTCGAGGAACACCGCGCCCGAGGAGTGGCCCACGTAGTCGACGCCCGCGGCCTTCGAGACGTCCTTGAAACGGCCCTTGCCGTCGTTCTCGAAGAGGGCGTTGCCCATCCGCACCGTGGTCACGTAGAGATCCTGGTCGCCGTCGTTGTCGGTGTCGGCAAAGGAGGCCGAGACCGCGACCCGGTCCGGCAGGGCCACGCCGGCGGCTGCGGTGACGTTTCCGAACTTGCCGCCCCCGAGGTTCTTCCACAGCTCGTTGCCGCCCACCTGGCTCGTGAAGAAGAGGTCCACGAGCCCATCGCCGTCCACGTCGGCCGCGGCCACGCCGTTGCCGTGGTCGTAGTGCGCCGCCTTGTAGGTCTTGCCGGCGTCGTCCACGATCTGGTGGGAGAAGGTGATCCCGCTCGCCTCCCGGCGGTCGGTGAACCGGAAGTCGATGGGGACCCGGAACTGATTCGCGGTCGCCCGTTGCGCCTCGGCGCGCGCCGCAAAGGTTTCTACACCCACATCCTTCGGGGGAACTTCCAGGACCTGTCCGGAAGCGCCAGGAGCCTGGGCCGCCTGGGGAGCCCCTCCGTGGTCATGCTGGGCAAAGGCCAGGGTTGGGAGGAGGAGCAGGGAGGCGAAGAAAGATCGACGGGCCATGGATGGATCCTCGGGTTCGTGATCGGGCCGCCCATCATCCCAGATCTCGGCTTCGGACCGCAACGAAAAAGAAAAGGGAGAGCCCGGAGGCTCTCCCCTGTCAGGCCGCGATGGTATTTGGCTGGCTCGGGCCGGCTCAGGGAGGGAACGGTCCGCGGTAGTTGGAATCCACCACCTCGGAATCCCACACGTCGGTTCCGGAGAGCAGGTCCA
>DATHUD010000619.1:0-14477 GCA_035462575.1 Thermoanaerobaculia bacterium
GGAGGAACCCTCCCACGGTGAGATCCAGAAACAGTGGCTTCGAAAGCTCCAAACGCTTGTTGGACTTGGCTCTGCTTCCATTCGAGCAGTTTCCATTATGCAACTGACAGGAAAAGTGTCCGACGATAACTCCAAGATTCCGCAGTTTGTTGAGACGGGACTCAAAAGCCTCGTTACAGAGGTAGCCTTCTCGCTCGCAGCTTGGCGGGGCGATCACTGGCGGGCATCCGGATCTGCGGTCTCAGTGGGAAACCGTCTCCTTATCACCGCGAAGCATGTCGTGGAGGATTATTTCGATCACGTTGAGGAGCGGTCGGTCACGTTGCGCGGCAATGTCACAGGAAATTTTGGGATCATTGCTCGTCAAATGTTGCGAGAAGGTGAAGAAATCGCCTTGTGGAAGGCTCGGCGGCTCTGGCTATCACCAGCGACCGACATTGCATTTGTGCTCGTTGAACCCATGTCTGAATCCGCAGTCTCTTACGCTCGGTGGCGTGTACCGCCACTTCAATTGGTCCCCCCCCGGGCTGGCGACCGAGTGGTCGCGTTCGGCTATCACACTCCTGTTGTTGATGTGGTCTCTGATGGCAATCTCATAACGGTGCATTGGGACGATCATCCTACTACCTCAGTCGGTGAGGTGATCGAGGTGTATCCTACAAAGCGGGATAGTTACCTGCTAAATTTTCCTTGCTTTTGCACAAACTCAAGGTTTGAGGGCGGTATGAGCGGAGGTCCCGTTTTCAACGATTCCGGAGAAGTGTGTGGTCTCGTGTGTTCAAGTGTCTCTGGAGGATTTGAAGAGGGGCATATATCCTATGTCGCTAGCTTGTGGCCTGCGATGGCGACGTTTATCCACACGGAAGTCAACGGCCAGCGTTCCGAGAATCCTGTACGTGCACTCGAACTCGCTCAGGCTGGAGTTATCAATGCCAGAGGTTGGGAGCGTGTGACAATCGTCCCTGGTGAAAGTGATTCGCAGATTCAACTTGAGGACCCGGAGGCGAATGCAGTACGACGCTAGACCGAAGAACCAGAGGGTTTTAAAGGGCCCGAAAGCATAGAGCCTGGGTCGTCAGCCCCAGGCTGCGAGTTCACGTGAACATACCAGACGAGGTGCCAGGGATCTCGTCGGTGCGGACATGATCTAGGCCACGCTTCCCAGCCTTACTCAGGAAGCGGTCTTTGGCGGATGCGCTCCGACTCGATGACCGTGTATCGTCCCTCTAGGCTGACCTCGGCGAGTTGATGGAGGGCCGTGATCACCTCGGCAGCTTGTTGGGGATGTTCGGGAACGAAGCGGAGGTGGACAACTCCCAGCGGCACGGGCAGACCGCGCCGGTAGATCAGCTCTCCATAGTCACGGTCGAACGTCAGAAGAATCCGATTCTCACGGGCGGCAAGGGATAAAACCGACGGATCTTCCGCGCCGGGATCGATCTCAATCACGGCCTTGACGTCGTGTCCCGCCGCACGCAGCCTCCACAGACTAGAGACGGGGAAGTTCTCGTTGGCGAGGAACCGCATTCAGGCGGTGCTGCGGAGACGGACCGAGTAGAGGCTCTCGTCCCGAAGTGCCTCCGCAGCGAAGGCGAAAACCGCCCGAAGAGAATCCGGGGTGAGGCTCGGGTAGTTCTCCAGGATCTGCCCCGGGCTCCAGCCCTCCGCGAGCAGCCCCAGGATGAAGTCGACCGCGAGGCGCGTTCCCTTCACGACCGGCTTCCCGAGCAGGACGTCAGGGTTCGAGTGGATATGGTCCTGCCACCTCATATGGGCCACCGAAGCAGGAGACGGTGTCTTACGTGAACAGGCCGTACTTAACGGACTGCATCACGCTGTGGAGGATTTGGCGTCCCTCTTCTGTATCCAGCAGGTCGCGGGGGCGCATGCCTCCGAAGCGGGTATTCGGGGTATCGAGCCAGATCTCCGGATACTCGACGAACTCCTCGATTTCGGCCAGGAGGGGATCACGCTTTTCCGGAAGCGCTCGGGCAAGGGTTCGTTCCGCCATCACGGGATAGTTTACCCTAGGGGACGACGCTTGTCACGGGACGAGGAGCCGGAATCTCCTTTCTTGCCTGTGCCTGCAGCGGTCGGAGACCCGGCATCCCTCCTCGCGGTGGCGGTGCGACTCTGCGGTAAACCGGAAGGGAGGAGGCGGAGGGCGGGGCCTGCCCTTCTCGAATTTGCAGCATTCCCCGCTTATTGTGCTGCAAGTCGGGTCCAACTTGCAGCATTTCTCCGATTCCGAGGCTTCCCGCTCTCTGAACGGGAGACCGGTACCGGCTCGCGAGAGGCCCGCGTCGGGAGTTTTGCTGCAAATCTAGGATGATCTGCAGCAAAACTCTCTCGATTTGCATCATGACTCGCGAAAAATGCTGCAAACATCTGTTCACTTGCAGCACTTTCCGGTTGATTTGCAGCACGCCTCTCGGGGCATGCTGCAAATTAATCGAGGGCGGCCTCCCGGACCTGGAGATTTGCAGCATTCTTCCGTGGACTTGCAGCGTGGATCGGTCTACTTGCAGCAAAAAGTCCGGTACTTGCAGCATGTTTCGGGATTCCGGCAGGTCCGATCGGCAGATTTGCAGCATGCCACCCTTTGCGGAAGAGCACGCAGGAAAGGCGGGTCTTCGGCACGGAGAGTTTTGCAGCATCCACCGGTTCGCGGATCGCCCCCGCCGCCTCGCCCCCTGTTGGGAGAGTGGGATCCGATCGACGATGCGGCGCTTACCACGTGGTGAACCGGAAGATCGAGAGCGGGGAGGTGAAGGCCGATCGCGGCCTCGTGGGGCTGGTCACCGCCTTTATCGTGCTGCTCGCGGTTGCGATGATCGTCTACATGGTTCTGACTGCTGAGCGCCTGTAGTCATGCCCGGGATGGCTCCTTCCAGGTCTTGCGACCTCCTATTCGGGGATGGAACGGCTCCTTCCTGCCCTCCGATCCAGTGTTTCGAGCGCTGGACCACTCGATCCGGCCACCGAATCCAGTGGTTCGGGCGCCGGAACCAGTGGTTCCGTTCCTGGATCCACTGGTTCTTTTCTCCGGAACGACTGGATTCGGCGGCTGGACCACTGGTTCCGTTCCGCGAAACGACTGGTTCAGCGGCCAGGACGAGTGGTTTTTTTGCCGAACCACTGGTTTCTTCGGTCGGAAGGAGTGGTTCTGGGGAAGAAACGAGTGGATTCCCGGCCAGAACCACTGGATTCTTCCCCCGGATGCGGAGCGGGGTCCCGAGCTTCCAGGCTCAGCTCTCGCTGGCATCAGCGTAAATCGTCGGAGCAAGGACCCAAAGGACAGCAAGGACGTAAAGGACAACAAGGACTTACAAAGGACGTCTGTTTTTGCGTCCTTTGGGTCCTTGCTGTCCTTTATGTCCTTTGATGCTTTCCCGCCCCCCTACTTCCGCAGGTTCACGAACTCCCACCCGAACCGCCCCTTGATGCAGAGGTGGCCGTGGGTCACGTCGTGGTCGATGGGGGAGGTGACCTTGACGATTTTTTCGTCCTGGACGTGGACGGTGAGGGTGCAGCCCACGCCGCAGTAGGGGCAGATGGTGTCGGTCTGGGTCTGGCGGGGCTCGTCCCAGGTTCCGGCCTGGCGCATGTCGTGCTCGCTCTTGAACATCAGGGCGCCGGTGGGGCAGACGCCGATGCAGTTGCCGCAGTAGACGCAGGCGGAGTCGGGCAGGGGGACGTCGAACTCGGTGGAGATGCGGGCTTCGAAGCCGCGCCCGGCGACGGCGATGGCGAAGGGGTTCTGGGCGTCGGTGCCGCAGGCCTCGACGCACTTGTCGCAAACGATGCACTTCGCGTAGTCGCGGACGTAGAGGTCGTTGTCCACCTTGACGGGCTGGCCCACGGTCGCGGCGCAGTCCGCGTGCGGAGCGTGGTGGTGGCCGGGGCGGGCGGCGTCGCGCTCGCCGGGGAGCGCCGGGAGGGCGGGCGGGCCGAAGCGCTCGGGGGCGGCGCCGTAGCGCTCCATGGACTCCTGGATCTGTGGCGCGGTCGAGACGTCGACGGAGGAGGCCAGAAGCTCCAGGACGAGCCGGCGGGAGAGGCGGACGCGCTCGGAGTCGGTGTTGACCACCATTCCCGGCTCGGCCAGGCGCGAGCAGGCGGGGACGAGCGTGCGGGAGCCCTCGACCTCGACGACGCAGATGCGGCAGACGTTGACCGGCGTCAGATTTTCGAGATAGCAGAGCGTGGGCGTGTCGATGCCGAGCAGGCGCGCGGCCTGGAGCAGGGTGGCGCCCTCGGGCACGGCCACGGTCTGGCCGTCGATCGTGATCTCCACGGTGCGGCGCGGGCGGGGCGGCGGGATGACCGGGAGCGGCCCGCGCGGGACCGGGATCTGGAGGTCGGGGGCGTCCTCGGGAATCATCGGGTCTCCTGGAAGATTGGGAACCGGGCGAGGGCCGATTCGATCGCGCTGGACGCGGTCTGGCCCAGGCCGCAGATGGAGGCGTCGCGCATCACCTGGCCGAGCTCCTGGAGGAGAGCGAGCTCCTGGTCCACGGAGCCGAGCGGACGCTCTTCGGAGAGGCGGGCGAGGAGCTCTTCCTGGCGCACGGTGCCGACGCGGCAGGGGACGCACTGGCCGCAGGACTCGTCGCGAAAGAAGCGGGCGATCCGCCGCAGGACCGGGCGGAGGTCCACCGTGTCGTCGAACGGCAGCACGACGGCCGAGCCGAGCGACGCGCCCGCGGCCCGCGTGCCCTCGAAGGTGAGAGGCACGTCGAGCTGCGCGGGGGTGACGAAGGCGCCGGCCGCGCCGCCCAGGAGCACGGCCTGGAGACGGCCGCTGCCGCCCACGCCGCCGGCCAGGTCGAGCAACTCCCGCAGGGTGATGCCGAAGGGGGCCTCGTAGACGCCCGGGCGGTTCACGTGGCCGGACACGCAGAAGAGCTTGGGGCCTGTCGAGCGCTCGGTGCCGGCGGCGGCGTACGCCTTCCCCCCGAAAAGGACGATGGGGAGGACGTTGACGAGCGTCTCCACGTTGTTGATCACCGTGGGCTGGCCGAAGAGCCCCACCTGGGTGGGGAACGGCGGCTTGTTGCGCGGCTCGCCCCGTTTGCCTTCGAGGGAGTTCAAAAGCGCGGTCTCTTCGCCGCAGATGTAGGCCCCGGCGCCGCGCCGCAGCTCCACGTCGAAGCGCACGCCGTCCCCCAGGATGTTGTCTCCCAGGAAGCCGCGCTCGCGGCAGGCGAGGATGGCGTTTTCCAGTCGTTCAAGCGCCAGCGGATATTCGCCGCGGAGGTAGATGTAGCCCTTCTCGCAACCGGTGGCGAAGCCCGCGATGGTCATGGCTTCGAGGAGGGCGAACGGGTCGTGCTCCAGGAGGACCCGGTCCTTGAACGTGCCCGGCTCGGACTCGTCGGCGTTGCAGACGAGGTAGCGCGGCAGCGGCGCGGCGCGCGCGCCCTGCCACTTGACGCCGGTGGGGAAGGCGGCTCCGCCGCGGCCCACGAGCTTCGCGTCCACCACCTCGCGGATCACGGCGTCGGGGCCCATCTCGAAGGCCCGGCGCAGGGCCAGGAAGCCGCCGGCCGCGCGGTAGTCGTCCAGGCTCGTGGGATCGACGACGCCGACCCGGCGGAGGAGCGTGAGGCCCGGCTGGCCGGCCTGGGGCACCGAGGCGGCGAGCGGGGGCGGCGGCACGGCTTCACCCGAGAGGGCGGCGCGGAGGCCGGCGTCCGTGGCCGGGGCCACCGTCTGCTCCCGCGGCGGGTGGCCGGCCGCGGTGACGAGGGCCGCGGGCGCGCGCTCGCACAGCCCCAAGCACGGGCTGCGGTGCCAGGTGGCGATGCCGTCCCGGCTGGTCCCCGCGGGGCCGAGCGCCACCGTCAGCTCGGCGCAGAGGGCCTCGCTCCCGCGGTGCATGCAGGCGACGTCGTCGCAGACGTGGACGGCGAGCGGCGGGTGCGGCCGGGTCTGGAACAGGGCGTAGAAATCGGCCACGCCGAACGCCTCGGCCGGGGGGACTTCGAGCCGCCGGCAGGCGTGGTTCAGGCCGCCCGGGCTGATCCAGCCCACGCGCCCCTGGAGGGCGTGGAGCACGGGGAGCAGATACTGCCGGGTGCCGTGGCCGTTCGGAGTCAGCTCGGCGAGGCAGGCTTCGACGGCCTCCCTCTCTTCGGGGGTGGGCTCGTCGGCCGTGAAGTGAAGGTCCATACCGGGGCAGAGTCTCCTAGACGGCGACCGGCTCGGAGGCCACGGCGGAGGCGGCCGCCGCGAGCGGGCGGACCGGCTCGATGCGCACCGCGGTGGCCTTGAACTCCGAGGTGCCGGATTTGGGGTCGACGGCGTCGATGGTCAGCTCGTTGGTGGCGACCTGATCGGGGAAGTGGAGGGTCATGAACGCGAGGCCCGGCTGGAGGCCGGGGTCCACGCGCACCGGGGCCGTCACCGAGCCGCGCCGCGAGGTCACGCGCGCGAGATCCCCCGGGGCGAGCCCCAGGCGGCGGGCGTCTTCCGGGTGGAGGTCGATGCCCCCGCCCTTGCGCATGGGCGAGGCGAAGAGCCCGGTCTGCACGCCGGTGTTGTAGGAGTCGAGGTGCCGGCCCGTGGTCAGGCGGATGGGGAACTCGGGGGTGAGCTCGTCGACCGGCGGCGCGTGGTCCACGCAGGCGAACGGCGCCCGGGGTCCCAGGACGGGCCGTTGCCAGAGCCGCCCGTGGAGATACCGCTCGCCCGGGTGCGCCTCGTCGTAGCACGGCCACTGCAGGCCGTCCAGAGCCTCCAGCCGGGCGTAGGACATGCCGGCGTGGACGGGGCTCAGAGTGCGCAGCTCGTTCCACAGGTCCTCGGCGGTGGGGTTCCCCAGGTCCCGGCCCATGCGGCGGGCGAGCTCGCAGAGGATCTCGATGTCGTCGTGGACGCCGGGGGGCGGCGGCAGGGCGCGGCGCACGCGCTGGACGCGGCGCTCGCTGTTGGTCACCGTGCCTTCGGACTCGCACCAGCCCGCGGCGGCCGGCAGGACGACGTCGGCCAGCTCGGCCGTGGCGGTCAGGAGCATGTCCTGCACCACGAGGGTGTCGAGCCCGGAGAGCAGGTGGACGGCCTTGTGCTGGTCGGCCTCGGAGCTCGCGGGGTTTTCGCCGATCACGTAGAGGGCGGTCAGGTCGCCGCGCTCCATGGCCTCGAACATCCCGGAGAGGTGCCAGCCGCGTTTCGGGGGGACCGGCACGCCCCAGACGCGCTCGAACTTGGCCCGCAGCTCGTCGTTTTCCACGTGCTGGAAGCCGGGGAGCCGGTCGGGGAGAGCGCCCATGTCGCCGCCTCCCTGCACGTTGTTCTGGCCGCGCAGCGGGTTGACGCCGGAGCCGTAGCGCCCCACGTGGCCGGTCAGGAGGGCGAGGTTGATGAGCGCGCGGACGTTGTCCACCGCGTTGTGGTGCTCGGTGATGCCGAGCGTCCAGCAGAGCTGGGCCCGGTCGGCGCGAGCGTAGGCGTGGGCGAGCTCGCGGATGAGCTCCCGCGGCACGCCGGTCACCGCCTCGGCGCGCTCCAGGGTCCAGGGCTCGACGTGGCGGCGGAAATCCGCGAAGCCGCTGGTCGCGTTCTCGATGAAGCTCTTGTTTTCGAGCCCCGCGTCCAGGATCTCCCGGGCCACGGCGTTCGCGAGCGGGATGTCGGTCCCCACCGCGAGCGGCAGGTGGCCGGCCGCCCACTGGGCGGAGGAGGTCTTCCTCGGGTCCACGACGTAGAGCCGGGCCCCGTTATGAATGCCCTTCAACACGTGGTGGAAGAAGATCGGATGCGCGTCCCGGGCGTTGCTGCCCCAGAGGATGATGAGATCCGTCTCTTCGATCTCCAGATAGGAGCTCGTTCCACCACCCGCCCCGAAGACCGTCGCCAGACCGACGACGCTGGGAGCGTGTCACGTCCGGTTGCAGCTATCGATGTTGTTGCTGCCCACCACGGTCCGGGCGAACTTCTGCGCCAGGAAGTTCATCTCGTTCGTCGTCTTGGAGCAGGAGAAGAGCCCGAACGCCTGCGGCCCCTTCGCCTCCACCGCCTTCCGGAACCCCAGGGCGGCGCGGTCGAGCGCCTCGTCCCAGGTGGCGGGCCGCAGGGCGCCGTTCTCGCGAACGAGCGGTGTGGTCAGGCGGATTTCGCGCTTTTTCATGGTTTGCCTCCAGGGGGCGAGTATACAACCCGGGGCTGCGCCCCGGCCCTCACCACCCCGGCCCTCCTCTCCCAGCCTCCCGCCCTTCCCCCGGGAGAGGAGGGAGTGGATAGTCCGAGTTACTCTGGAATAAGGGCTCCCTCTCCCGGTCGGGGGGCGGGAGGCTGGGAGAGGGTTGGGGTGAGGGCTCCGGGGAACGTTCCCCACCCCGCCGCTGTTACCATTTTGCCGTGAGCGACGAACCTCTGACCCCTCTCGCCGAACGCATCCGGTCCCTTCCGGACCGCCCGGGCATCTACATCTTCAAGGATGCCGAGGGGAAGGTTCTGTACGTCGGCAAGGCCAAGTCCCTCCGGAAGCGGGCGTCGTCGTATATGACGCGGGATCACGAGCCGCGCCTCGCGGCCATGGTCTCGGAGGCGGTGGACTTGGAGTACGTGGTGACGGACTCCGAGGCCGAGGCGCTCCTCCTCGAAAACAACTGGATCAAGAACAAGCGCCCCCGGTACAACGTCCTGCTGCGGGACGACAAGACCTACCCGTATCTCAAGCTCACGATGCGGGACGAGTCCCCCCGGATCGCCTTCACGCGGCGGATCGTCAACGACGGCGCGGAGTACTTCGGGCCGTTCCTCCCCGGCGGGCTGGCGCGAAAGGCGATCAAGCTCGTCCAGAAGCTCTTCCTGGTCCGCGTCTGCCGGATCGAGGTGGACGGCTCGTGGGAGCGCCCGTGCCTCTACTACGACATGCACCGCTGCCTCGGGCCCTGCGTGGCGCGGCTCACCACCAAGGAGGCGTACGACGCGGCGGTGGAGCAGGCGCGGCTGTTCCTCTCCGGGCGGACCGAGCTGCTCGTCAAGCAGATCAAGAAGGAGATGTGGGAGGCCGCCGAGGGGATGGACTATGAGCGGGCGGCCACGCTCCGGGACACGCTCTCGGAGATCGAGTCGGTCTCCCAGCGCCGCAAGCTCTCGTCGGTCGACGAGGAGGACGTGGACGTCTACGGCGTCCACATCTCGGCGGGCCACGCGGCTCTCGTGTCGCTCATCATGCGCGGCGGCCAGGTGCTGGACCGCCGGGAGCTGTTCTGGGAGGGCGTCGGGCACATCTCCCCGGAGCTCCTCCTCTCCGAGGTGCTCCCCCAGATCTACGACCGCACGACCTTCATCCCCAAGGAGATCCACCTGCCGGCGCCGATCGAGGGGGAGGAGGCGCTGGCCGAGGTGCTGTGCGAGAAAAAGGGGGAGAAGGTCTACATCCGGATGCCTTCCCGGGGTTCCAAGGCCGAGCGGGTGAAGCTCGCGGGCCACAACGCCGAGCTCGCCCACAAGCGGCGCTTCCGGGGGGGCGAGTCGCCCGGCGCCATCTCGCTCGAGCGGCATCTGGAGCTTTCGGAGCCGCCCCGGCGGATCGAGGGCTTCGACATCTCCCATTTCCAGGGGGGCGAGACCGTGGCCTCGATGGTGGTCTGGGAAGAGGGGAAGATGAGGAAGGGCGAGTACCGCTCCTTCAACATCAAGGGCCTCGTCCAGCCGGACGACTTCGCCTCCATGCGCCAGGCCGTGGAGCGGCGCTACCGCCGGGTGATGGAGGAGGTCGGCGCAATGCCCGACCTGATCCTGATCGACGGCGGCCTGGGGCAGCTCAACGCCGCGTTGGGAGCTTTAGCCGAGGTGGGAGTTGAAGAGACGTCGATCGTCTCGCTCGCCAAGCGCGAGGAGGAGATCTACGTGCCCGGCGCGCCGGAGCCGCTGCGCCTGCGGCGGGACGACGCGGGCCTGCGCCTCCTCCAGGAGATCCGCGACGAGGCCCACCGCTTCGCCGTCTCCCGCCACCGCCGCCGCCGCTCGGCCCGCATCCTCCACAGCCGCCTGGACGAGCTCGCGGGTGTGGGGCCCCGGCGGAGGAAGTTGCTGATTACGACCTTCGGGAGTGTGCAGGGGGTCAAGGAGGCGCCGCTCGAGGAGATTCAGAAGCTCCTGGGGCCGGCGATGGGGCGGAAGGTGTTCGAGCAGCTCCACGCGGGAGAAGTCACACAGACTGCCACGGACTGACGCGGACTTTCATGGACAGGCGCTCTGCCGTCCTTGAAGGTCCGTTTCAGTCCGTGCTCGTCCGTGTTGTCCGTGTCTTCCGCACCGGCGGCTTCCTCTTCAGCACGTAGATCCTCTGCCCGTTCCCCCGGAACCCGCCCCGGGCGGCGTGAGTGGGGCTCAATCCGAACTCGGCCTGCGGCTCGTAGCGGGCGAGGATCAGGTCGCGGACGGGGACCGGGATCATCCGCGAGCCGTCGCGCGCGGTGACCTCTCCCAGGACCACGTAGTTGAAGCGGCGCTTCAGGATCCGCGAGAGGGCCCGGTCCCAGCGGTGGACGACGGTTTCGGCCTCCAGGGTGTCGAGGCGGGTGGGCAGGAAGGTCAGCTCCGCGGAGACGAGGATGCGGTCTTTCGGGCCGGTGTTCCGGGCGATCCATTCGAGGGCCTGCTCGCGGGTGTCCACCAGGGTGGCCTGGTGGCGGATGTACTGGTCGAGCGCGGGGTAGAAGAGGGTCAGGGGGAGGAGCACGGCGGCGACGTCGGCCGCGTGGGGCTGCGGCACGATCTCGCGGAGGCGGGCGTAGAGCAGGGCGGCCGCCACGACGGCCAGCGGGATCAGGGGGAGGAGGTTGCGGAACGCCCGGAAGTTGTAGGGGGCGAGGAGCACGGCCGTGGCCGCGGCGAAGAGGAGCCATCCCAGGGCGGTCTTCCGCCACCGGCGGTCGGCCAGGGCCACGGCCACGCCCGCCGCGATCAGGAGGAGGAAGGGGATTCCGAGCTCCGGATGATTCAAGGGCAGGTCCCACTCCGCGCGGAGCACCGCCTGGTCCCAGTAGGAGCCGATCCCCTGGTGCTCGTAGACGGAGGACATGTGCCCCAGGGAGTGGCGGACGTCGTTCGTGCGCAGCACGAGCGCCGGCATGCACACCACGGCGGCCAGGAGGGAGGCTCCCCCGGCGAGGACGAGCTGGCGGAAGCGGTCCCGGAAGGGGCGGCGGCCGAGGAGGATGGCGAGGGTCACCGGGAGGCAGACCAGGGCGGAGGGGTATTTGGTGACCGTGGCGAGCCCGATCATCACCCCGGCCAGGGCCGCGCCGCGCCACGGCCGGTCGCCGTCCCGGGCCTCCTCCGCGAAGTAGAAGGCGGCGAGGACGAAGAGCGCCACCATCGGGTTGATGTTGACGATGACGCTCCGGGCCACCAGCGCGGGCAGGAGGGCCGCGGTCCAGGCCGCGAAGAAGCCGGCGGCCGGGCCGGCGAGGCGCCTGGCGTAGAGGCCGGTCAGGAGGACGAGCCCCAGGGAGAAGGCCAGGGTGACGAGCCGGCCCAGGATGAGGAGGTCGGTGGGCAGGACGATGTCGTAGTAGATGGACGGCATCGGCGACAGGTCGTCCCGCAGGGCGCGGCCGTGGACGGCGGCGTAGACAGGCGACCAGGCGAGGGCCGCGGCGGTGACGATGTAGAAGGGGAGGGTGGGATAGCTGTAGGTGTCCGGCTCCCAGGTGCCCCGGTCCAGGTGGTGGATCACGTGGTGGAGCACGTGCCCCTCGTCCACGTAGTTGAGATAGGGGAATCCCGCCGTGAGGGTCGGCAGGCGGACCAGGGCGGCGACGAGGAGGATGGCGAGCCAGGGGGCCAGGGCCTTGGAGCGTTTCATCGGTCTCTTATCCTACGTGAGAGGCCGTTCGTTCGTTGGTTTCCTGTCTTTGCGGGTTAGAATCAAAGCTCGCATGAGCCACCCGAACGACCGCCCGTCCGACGAAGAGCTCCGGCTTTTCCTGGAGAGGATCGCCCGTCGCCTGGCGGAGCAGCCGGTGGGGCTGGACGCGCCGGCGCACCGGGAGAAGGTGGCGGCGCTGCTGCGGAAATCCGGCGAGGCGAGCTTTTATCAGATGCTCGGGCTCCAGCCCACGGCTTCGGCTCTGGAGGTCCACGAGGCCTACGAGCGGACCGCCCGGCTGGTCCACCCCTCCCATGCCCGGCACCTGGACCTCGAAGGGCGTCAGGCGGTGCTGGAGGTCCTCTTCGAGCGGGTCACCCAGGCGTATCTGACGCTCTCCCAGCCGGACCGGCGCAAGCGCTACGACAGCGAGCTGGGGCCGGAGGCGTGGGCCGCGGCCATCACCCCGGCGGGAAGCCAGCGCCAGGAGGAGGCGCGCGACGTGGCGCGCCGCTACTTCGAGCGGGCCGTGGAGCTCACGGTGACGGACGACTACTACTTCGCCGTCGAGCTCGCGCAGCAGGCCGTGCGCCTCGACCCGCGCCCCGAGTACCACGCGCTCCTGGGCAGGCTCCAGGCGAAGAACCACCGCTGGCTGCGCAGCGCCTCGGAAAACCTCCAGACGGCCCTGGAGCTGGGCTCGAAGGACGCCGAGCTGCCGGTGATCCTCGACCGTGTCCGGGAGCAGCTCGCCTCGGGGCTGGCGGCGGCCCCGGAGAGGCGCAAGGGCCTCGAGGATCCGGAGGTCCAGGTGCTGGATCCCGAGGAGATCGACGTGCCGCTGCCCGGGGGGAAGAAGTCGCGGAGGAAGAAGTAGGGGCCTGCGACCTCACCCCAACCCCTCTCCTAAAGGAGAGGGGCTTGAGTTTGTCGGGTTTGCTTTTCTCTCCCTCTCCTTTAGAGACTTAGGAGAAGGATCTTTGCCAAATTGGTGACGATTCTACGCGACTTGTTATGCCTGAGAGCCCTCGGCAAGTGCGGGAATCAAGAACAGGCGTCTGCACTGGAGAGCGGCAACAATGACTCTTTTCCCCCATCGGGTGAGATAGTACTTGTAGGTTCGGCCGACTTTCTTCAGGAGGCCATGGGTGCGGAGTCGCTTGAGCAGACGGGAGATCTGGGACTTGGTCCGGTCTGGAAGGAGTCGGCGTAGGTCTTTGGCGTGCAGGCCGTGGATGTTGAACTCGCCTCGGACCAAAGCCTCGAAGAGGGAGCGGTCCTCTTTGAGGAAGAGGTTGAAGCCCCGAGAGGTGCCTTTCCCGTCTTTGGTGCGGCGGGAGATCTTCTCTAGATCCTTGATCCCCTGGGTAGGATCGTCAAGATCCGAGAGGAACTCTAGATAACGCCGATTGGCTGCCCCCATCAGTTGGGCCAAGACGGACAGGCTGTAGATGGACTTCTTGACCGGCGCCGTCTTCATCGTTGAGGCCCCGTTGCGGTGTTCTACCTTGCGGTAGTGCTTAAAGAAGGTGACATCATTGGCCGTAGTCTCGATGCGCAAGACCCGGCCGAGTTTGTCGTACATCTTGATCGAGACGCGTCCCATGTGATGCTTGATCCGGGTGCCCTCGATGCGGGTATGAAAGTCGTTGCCGATCTCTCCCGTGTAGCCCTCGTCGAGCTTGCGCCCGAGAAACTGGGCCACCTGCTCGGGCTTGACGGCATGAATCGCGGTGCGGACCAAGACCTCATAGAGCGGCTCCAGATCCTTCCGCCGCTGAAAAATGACGTCCGTGGCATATTCGACCTGCATCAAGCTCCAGTGATATCCGTCTTTGAAATGGGACAACACAGGACATAGCCAGCGTGCGCAGCGATCCAGCAGACGGTGGAGCGTGTCGACTCGGATCGAGTCGGCTAAGCGCTGGGCCTCGGCAAAGTCCGCGAGAGCCGTGAAGGTATTGTCGACGAGCTGAAAGCCGATCCCGGCTCTCTTCAGCTCAACAGCGAGCTGGTTGTGAGCATTGAAGTAGAACTGGAGACGGAAGGGAGCCCAAGTGGGCACCCGCAGATAGCACAGCCCCAACTCTTCGCAGAGGAAGTAGAAGTAGTAGTGCAGACACCGGCCCTCCGTTCCCCGTAAGGCGCCCTTTCTCGTGTTCCTCTCAATCCTGGGCTTGAAGCAGGAGCAGGGCTCCATCGCTGAAAAGATGTGGACCAGCCCAGGCGCCTCTCCCCGCTCCCGGAGAATTTCCCGGATGCGATCCTCCTTGCGGAAGTTGTTGCGCTGGATGAACTCGATCGTCAGTCCGGACTCGCGGGCCAGCCGCTCCGCATGGTCCCGAATCTCCTGGCGCAACGAGTCGGCAAACCGGGTGTAGTCAGCGATCTCAATCCCATGGGCGTAGAGATACCCTGTCATCGCCCCGACATGACAGATCTCTGGCAGGGTCCCGGTGATGACGACTCGGTCGTAACAGGAGAGGACTCCCAGAATCTGGTCGGCATACCTCTGCGTCAAGGATTCCATGACTGACCCTCCCCAGAGTTGGGGGGAGCCCCTCTCCAGGGTCTCCCCCCTTCAAGGCTACTCCTCTTTGGTTCCGGCTACGCCGGGTTAGGAGAGGGAGCCGGAGGGTGAGGTCGCAGG
>DATHUD010000620.1:0-45420 GCA_035462575.1 Thermoanaerobaculia bacterium
CGAGGGGCTGGAGGAGGACGATTTCGACGCGGTGGTGACCGGCGGCATCGACGCCAACATGGGCGCCTCCACATTCATCAAATTCTGCAAGATCGGCGCGCTCTCCCCCACCGGCACCCGCCCCTACGCGGACGGGGCGGACGGCTTCGTGATGGGCGAGGGCGCCGCGGTCTTCGTGCTGAAGCGGTTGACGGACGCGGAGCGGGACGGCGACCGCATCTACGCCGTGATCCGCGGCGTGGGCGGCTCGTCCGACGGGCGAGGCAAGGGGATCACGGCGCCCAATCCGGCCGGGCAGAAGCTGGCGGTGGAGCGCGCGTGGGCGAACGCCGGGCTGTCGCCGGGGACGGTGGGGCTCCTCGAAGGCCATGGCACGTCCACCCGGGTGGGCGACGTGGCGGAGGTGGAGAGCCTGAACGCGGTGTTCGGCCACGCCGGGCTCCCCGCCCGGTCCGTGCCCCTGGGCTCGGTCAAGTCGAACATCGGGCATCTCAAAGGCGCGGCCGGCGCCGCGGGCATCCTCAAAACCGCGCTCGCCTTGAAGGAGAAGGTGCTCCCCCCGAGCCTCAACTGCGCGCGGACGAACCCGAACATCGACTTCGGCAAGACCCCGTTCTTCGTGAACACGGAGCTGCGGCCCTGGGAGGCGCCTGAAGGCGGCGTGCGGCGCGCCGGGGTTTCCGCCTTCGGCTTCGGCGGCACGAATTTCCACACCGTGCTCGAAGAGCACGTGCCGGGCAGGAACGGTGACAGCGGCAAGCGGAAGGCACGCGCCTCCTCCGAGCTCAAGGCGCCGCTCCGGGGTCTGCACCTTCTGGGCGGCTCCTCGGTGGCGGACCTGGCGGAGCGCTTGCGGTCCGCCCAGGCCGGTCCCCCTTCTCCTCCCAGGATTTCGGACCTCCGGGCGCCCCTGCGCCTCGCGGTCGACTACGGCGACGCGGCCGAGCTTGCCGCGAAGGCCGACAAGGTGCTCCAGGCGCTCTCCTCCGACCACCCCGGCCTGTGGCGGGCGTTCCGCGCCCAGGGGATCTTCCGCGGCGCCGGGCCGGCTCCCAAGGTGGCGTTCCTCTACACCGGCCAGGGCTCGCAGTATCTCCAGATGCTCGGCGAGCTGCGGAAGACCGAGCCGATCGTGGCCGCGACCTTCGCGGAGGCGGACCGGGTGATGGAGCCGATCCTCGGCCGGCCGCTCACTGGATACCTGTTCCCCGACGCGAACGATAAGGCGGCCGTAGAAAAGGCCGAGGAGGAGCTCAAGCAGACGGCGATCACCCAGCCCGCGGTGCTCACGGTGGACATCGCGCTGACCCGCCTGCTCGCCGCCTACGGCGTCGAGCCCGACTTCGTGATGGGCCACAGCCTGGGCGAGTACGGCGCGCTGGTGGCCGCCGGGAGCCTCACCTTCGCCGAGGCCCTGGAGGCCGTGGCGGCGCGCGGACGGGAGATGACGAAAGTGTCGGTTGCGGACCACGGAAAGATGATGGCGGTGATGGCGCCGCTCGACGAGATCGAGCGCACGCTCGAAGGGATCGACGGCTACGTGGTGGTCGCCAACCACAACAGCACGGCCCAGGCCGTGGTGGGCGGCGCGTCCGACGCGGTCGACAAGGCGGCGGCCCTCTTCACGAAGGCGGGCCGCGAGGTGCGCCCGCTCTCCGTGAGCCACGCGTTCCACACGTCGATCGTGGCCCCGGCCTCCGAGCCGCTCACGCGGATGCTCGCGCGGCTGGACCTCCGGCCGCCGCGGATCCCCGTGATCTCGAACGTCACCGGCGGCTTCTACCCCATGGGGGACGGGGTGGTGCCCGGGATGATCGATCTCCTCGGCCGGCAGATCGCCTCGCCCGTGCGCTTCATCCAGGGCCTCGAAACCCTTTATGAAGCCGGGGCCCGGGTGTTCGTGGAGGTCGGCCCCAAGCGGGCCCTGGCCGGCTTTGTCGAGGACGTGCTCGGCAAGAAGGACGACGTCCTCGCTCTCAGCACCAACCACCCCAAGACGGGCGACGTGGCCTCGTTCAACCAGGCTCTCGCCGGCTTCTACGCCGCAGGGCTGGGGACCGGGGTGGAGGCGCAGGAAGCGCCCGCGCGCGCCGAGGCCCGCGCCGCCGTGGCCGAGACGCCGGTCGTGGTGACCGGCGCGGCCCTGGGGCTGCCGGGCGATCACAAGGTTTTCGACGACGGCAACGTGCGCCGCATCCTGCGCGGCGAGCAGGGGCTCGACGCGATCCCTCTGCGCCTGCGCCGGTCCATGGTCGAAAAGCACATCACCCGGCTCGTCAAGAGCGACGAGGGCGGCGGCGCTCGCTTCGAGGAGATCGCGAGCGCGGCCGACGTGATCAAGCTCGCGGCCCGCGCCGGAGAGCTCGACCTCGCCGCCGACTTCGGCCTGCCGGAGGACCGCCTCGCGGCCTTCGACCGCACCACCCGCCTGGCCGTGGGCGCGGGGTTGGACGCTCTCCGCGACGCGGGCATTCCGCTCGTGATGCGCTACAAGTCGACGACGACGGGCACCAAGCTCCCCGACCGCTGGGGCCTCCCCGAGGAGATGCGGGACGAGACGGGCGTGATCTTCGCCTCGGCCTTCCCCGGCTACGACTCCCTGGTGGGCCAGGTCGAGCACTTCCACCGCGACAAGGCGCTACGCGACCGCATCGCCGAGCTCAAGGATCTGAAGGCCCGCTTTGCAGGGACTCCGGATCTCGCCGAGATCGACCGGCGCATCAAGGAAGCCGAAGGCGACCTGGCGCGCGATCCGTACACGTTCGACCGCCGGTTCCTCTTCCAGGTGCTCGCCATGGGGCACTCCCAGTTCGCCGAGCTGATCGGCGCGCGGGGTCCCAACACGCAGATCAACTCGGCGTGCGCCTCGACCACGCAGGCGTTCTCCCTCGCCACGGACTGGATCCGCGCCGGCCGCTGCCGCCGGGTGGTGGTCGTGGCGGCGGACGACATCACGACCGACACCCTCCTCGGCTGGTTCGGCTCCGGGTTCCTCGCGAGCGGCGCCGCCGCGACCGACGAGCTCGTGGAAGACGCCGCCCTCCCCTTCGACCGGCGGCGCCACGGCCTGCTCATCGGCATGGGCGCCGCGGCGGTCGTGATCGAGACGGCCGACGCGGTCCGCGAGCGCGGGCTCTCCCCGCTCTGCGAGGTGCTCGGCACGGTGACGGCCAACAGCGCGTTCCACGGCAGCCGGCTGGACGTTTCGCACATCTGCAAGGTGATGGAGGCGCTCGTCTCCGAAGCCGAGTCGCGCTGGGGGATCGACCGCCGCGAGATCGCGCCGGAGACGGTCTTCCTCTCCCACGAGACCTACACCCCGGCCCGCGGCGGCAGCGCCCAGGCCGAGGTGGACGCCCTGCGCGCCGTCTTCGGCCCCGCGGCCGAGCAGGTGGTGGTGGCGAACACCAAGGGCTACACCGGCCACCCCATGGCGGTCGGCATCGAGGACGTGGTGGCCATCAAGGCGCTCGAGACCGGCCTCGTGCCGCCGGTCGCGAACGTGAAGGAGCTGGATCCCGACCTCGGCACCCTGAACCTCTCCCGCGGCGGCTTCTACCCCCTCCGCTACGCGCTGCGGCTCGGCGCGGGCTTCGGCTCGCAGATCAGCATGAGCCTCCTGCGCTGGACGCCCCCGGCGGACGGCGTGCGGCGGTCTCCGGACGAGCTCGGCTATGCGTACCGGGTGGCGGAGCCCGCGGTGTGGAAGGGGTGGCTCGCGAAGGTGAGCGGCGATCCGGCGGCGGAGGTGGAGGTGGTGCAGCGGACGCTGCGGGTGGTGGACCGGGGGACGGCGCGGGCGGCGGCGAAACCGGCTGAGAAGGTGGTGGAGCGGGTGGAGACAAAGGAGGCGGTCGTGGTGGTCGAGGCGGTGGCGCCCACCCGGCCCTCACCCTCCGGCTCCCTCTTCCGCCCCGCCCCTTCCCCCTCCCCGGGAGAGGGGGAGCCCGTGCGGGACGAGGTTGCGGAGACCATCCTCTCTCTCGTGGCCGAGAAGACCGGGTATCCCCGCGAGATGCTCGACTTCGATCTCGACATGGAGGCCGATCTCGGGATCGATACGGTCAAGCAGGCGGAGACGTTTGCGGCCATCCGCGCGGCGTATGACATCCCCCGGGATGAGAATCTGAAGCTCCGCGACTACAACACGCTGGCGCGGGCCATCCAGTTCGTCTATGACCGGCGGCCGGATCTCAAGAGCGCCCCCACCCCGGAGCCCTCACCCTCCGGCTCCCTCTCCCAGCCTCCCGTCCTTCCCCCGGGAGAGGGAGAGAAGGGCGGGGACGGCGTTGCCGAGACCATCCTCGCCCTCGTGGCCGAGAAGACCGGATATCCCCCCGAGATGCTCGACCTCGATCTCGACATGGAGGCCGATCTCGGGATCGACACCGTCAAGCAGGCGGAGACGTTCGCGGCCATCCGCGCGGCCTACGACATCCCCCGGGACGAGAACCTGAAGCTGCGCGACTACAACACGCTGGCGCGGGCGATCCAGTTCGTCTACGACCGGCGGCCCGATCTGAAGAGCGCCCCCACCCCGGAGCCCTCACCCCCCGGCCCCCTCTCCCACCCCGCCCCTTCCCCCTCCCTGGGAGAGGGGGAGACAGGCATCGATGCCTTCCCCCGCCGCGTCCCTACGCCCGTCCTGCGTCCCCCGATCGTCCTCTGCAAGGCGACGGGCGTGACGCTCGGGCCGGGGAGCCGCGTCATCGTGGCGTTCGACCAGGGCGGCGTGGGCAAGGCCCTGGCCGGGCGGCTTCAGAAGATGGGCGTCGAGGTGCTGGCGCTCGAAGGGGCTCCCACCGCGGCCGAGCTCGAAGAGCGGCTCCGCGCGTGGAGGTCCCAGGGGCCGATCCAGGGGCTCTACTGGCTGCCGGCTCTCGACCGGGAGGAGGAGATCTCCGCGATGGACCTCGCCTCCTGGCGCGAGGCCCTCAGGGTGCGGGTCAAGCTCCTCTACACGGCGCTCCGCGCGCTCTATGACGGCTTCGGCGCGCCGGGGACCTTCGTGATCTCGGCCACCCGTCTGGGCGGCCGGCACGGGTACGACGACGCGGGCGCGGTCGCCCCGCTGGGCGGCGCGGTGACCGGGCTCACCAAGTCGTTCAAGCGCGAAAAGCCCGGCTCTCTCGTGAAGGCCGTGGACTTCCCCGCCAGCCGGCAGACGGCGGCGCTCGCCGAGGCGCTCCTCGAAGAGACGCTGCTCGACCCCGGCGCCGTGGAGATCGGGCGCGAGGGGGACCGGCGGTGGACCGTGGGCCTCGCCGAGCGGCCGGCCGGAGCGGGCGGGATGAAGCTCGGGAAGGACACCGTGTTCGTGGTGACCGGCGCGGCCGGGAGCATCGTCTCCGCCATCCTCCAGGATCTCGCCGCCGCCTCGGGCGGCACGTTCCACCTGCTCGACCTCGCCCCGGCGCCGGACGAGGCCGATCCGGACCTCGAGCGGTTCACCTCTGACCGCGAGGGGCTGAAGCGCGACCTCTTCGAGCGCATCAAGGCGCGCGGCGAACGGGCCACTCCGGCGCTCGTCGAAAAGGAGCTCGCGCGGATCGAGCGGGCGCGGGCGGCGGTCGACGCCCTGCGGGCCATCCGCGCCGCGGGCGGCGAGGCGGTCTACCACCGGGCCGACCTGCGGGACGGCGCGGCCGTGGCCGCGGCGATCGGGAAGGTGCGGGAGACGAAGGGGCGGGTCGACGTGCTCCTCCACGCCGCGGGCCTGGAGATCAGCCGCCTGCTGCCCGACAAGCCGGCCGAGGAGTACGACCTCGTCTTCGACGTGAAGGCCGACGGCTGGTTCAACCTGATCTCCGCGATCGGCGGCATGCCGCTCGGCGCCGCCGTGGTCTTCAGCTCCATCGCCGGCCGCTTCGGCAACGGCGGCCAGGGGGACTACAGCGCGGCGAACGACCTGCTCTGCAAGTCGGTCTCCGCCTTCCGCCGCACGCGGCCGGGCGCGCTGGGCATCGCCCTCGACTGGACGGCCTGGGGCGGCATCGGCATGGCGACCCGGGGCTCGATCCCGAAGGTGATGGAAGCCGCGGGCATCGACATGCTGCCGCCCGAGGTGGGGATCCCCGTGGTCCGCCGGGAGCTCACCGCCGGCACCCGCGGCGAGGTCGTGGTCGCCGGCCGGCTGGGCGTGATGCTCGAAGAATTCGACACCACGGGCGGGCTCGACGTGTCGGACGGCGGCCCGCTCGCCGGGCTCTCCCGCGGGGTGATGGTGGGCAAGGTGACGGGGATGGGGATCTATTCGGGCCTGACCGTGGAGACGGCCCTCGATCCGGCCGGGCAGCCGTTCCTCGACGATCACCGGATCGACGGCACGCCCGTGCTGCCGGGGGTGATGGGCATCGAGGCGTTCGCCGAGACCGCGGCGCTCCTCTTCCCGGACCTCCGGGTGGTGGCGGTCGAGGACGTGGAGTTCCTCGCCCCCTTCAAGTTCTACCGCAGCGAGCCGCGCACGCTCACCATCCAGGCCCTCCCCTTCCTCGCGGGGGAGGACGTGGCCGTCGAGTGCCGGCTGACCGGCAGCCGGGCGCTGCCGGGACAGGCGGAGCCGCAGGTGACGACCCACTTCGAGGCCCGCGTGCGGCTCGCGAGCGGCCCCCACAAGGAGGTCGCCCGCCGCGCTCCGGCGGCCGCCAACGGCAACGCGGTCGGCGCCAAGGACATCTACCGCGTCTACTTCCACGGCCCGGCCTATCAGGTGATGGAGAAAGCCTGGAAAGACGGCGACGCCGTGGCCGCCCTCCTCGCGGCCCCGCTCCCCTCGAACCACCGGCCGGAAGGGGTGCCGACGGTCATGGAGCCGCGCCTGATCGAGCTCTGCTTCCAGACGGCGGGTATCTCTGAGCTGGGTGTTCGTGGCAGGATGGCTCTGCCGCTCCGGGTGGACCGGGTGAGCACGGTGCGCCATCCGTCGAACGGCGCGCCGCTCTTCGCCCTGGCGGAGGCTCTGGGGGACGGAGCGGTGCAGGCCCGGGTGGTGGACGGCGAGGGCAACGTCTATGTAAGCCTCTCCGGCTACCGCACGGTCGAGCTGCCCGGCGGCGTCGAGCCCGACCGGCTCGCGCCTCTCCGGGCGGCCATGGAAGGGAGGCCGTATTGAGCTCGAACGATCCTGGGACACCGGGGCTGCGCCGGCTGGAGGTGCCGGTCCTGACCGACGGCCGGGGGAAGAGCTGGGTCCCCGGCGTCCTCGACGTGACGCTCCGGCACCGCGACCGTACGGTGCTCGCGGAGTCCCCGCCGCCCGGCCTCGCCCGGGCCACGGAGAAGACGCTCCGCGAGATGGCCGTCACCCTGGCCCGGCCCCGGGTGGCGGGCGCGGCCACCGTCACCTTCTTCGTGGACCCGAAGAGCGGGGAGTTCCGCTTCGTCGAGACCGCTCCCCGCCTGCCCGCCGAGCAGGCGCTCCTCGAAGCGCTGACCGGGCTCGACCTCGGAGCCCTCCAGCTCCACCTCTCGCGCGGCGGCAACCTCGAAGGGGAGCCTCCGGAGGCCCGCGGGCACGCCGTGCAGCTCGGCCTCTCGGCGCGCGATCCGGAGGCGGGGCTCTCCCCTTCCCCCGGCGTCGTCGAGGTCCTCCGCCTCCCCGCCGGGCCGGGCCTGCGCGCGGACGCGGCGGTCGAGGAGGGGGACACCCCGCCGTCCGGGTCCGCGGAGCTCGTCCGCGTCACCGCCCACGGCCGCACCCGGGCCGAGGCGCTCTCCCGCCTGAGCAAGGGGCTCGCCCGCACGGTCGTGATCCTCAGAGGCGGCACCACGGACAAGGCGTTCCTGACCGAGATCCTGGAGCGGCCGGAGATGGACCTGGGCACCGCCGACCCGGGCTGGCTCGACCTCCTCGTGGCGCGCGGCGAGCACCTCCCCCGGCGCGGCGCCGAGGCGGCGCTTCTGGAAGCCGCGGTGTGGAGCTACGAGGCCGAGAGCGCCGCGGCCAAGGCCCGCTTCTTCGCCTCGGCCGTCCGCGGCCGGCCCGAGGTCCCCCGGGAGAGCGGCCATTCGGTCGAGCTCTGCTACCGCGGGCACGCCCACCTCTTCCGCGTGGCCCGGCTGGACGCCCGGACCTTCCGCGTGGAGACCGACGGATTGACGCTCGACGTCCGGGTGGACCCGGGGGGCCGGACCGGCCGGCGCCTCGCCGTGGGAGACCGGAGCTGGCGGGTGTTCTCGACGCTCGACGGGGGCGACCTCCTGGTCGAGGTGGACGGCGTGCCCCACCGGATCTGCCGGGAGACCGGCGAGGTGGTGCGCTCCCCCGCCCCGGCCGTGGTGGTCTCGCTCGCCGTCCAGGAGGGCGACGAGGTCGCGGCCGGCGCGCCGCTCGCCGTGCTCGAAGCCATGAAGATGGAGACGACGCTCTTCGCCCAGGCCCCGGGCCGGGTCCGCAAGATCCTCGCGCGCAAGAACGCCCAGGTGGGGACCGGCGGCCCGCTCCTGGTGATCGAGCCCGCCACCGCGTCCGCCCGCCCGGCGGAGGCCCGGGGCGAGCGGGTCTCCTTCGACACCCTCGCGCCGTCCGGCGACGGCAGGAAGGCCGGCGCGGACCTGGCGGAGGTCCGCCGGCTCATGCTCGGCTACGACGTGGACCCGCGGGCGGTCCGGAAGATCGCCTCCGAGGCGCCCCCCTCCGCGGAGGAGGCGGCCCGCCGGATCGAGGACGAGATCCTCCGCACCTTCGTGGAGGTCTCCTCCCTCTTCCGCCGGCAGCCGTCCGCCTCGGTCGACGCGGAGGGCGCCCGGCACAGCGCCGAGGAGTACCTCTTCACCTACCTGCGCGACTTGACCGCCCGCGGCAAAGGGCTCCCCGCCGTGTTCCTCGACCGCCTCCGCCGCGCCCTCTCCCACTATGGCGTGGAGAGCCTGGACCGCTCGCCCGAGCTCGAGGAGAGCCTCTACCGCATCGCCATCTCCCACCAGCGGCTCTCCCGGCAGGTCCCGCCCGTCCTCGCGCTGCTCGAACGGCACCTCGAGGGCTGCGACGCCCGGCCCGGATTCCGCGAGCTGCTGGACCGCATGATCTCCGAGGCTCAAGGGCACGAGCCCGCGGTGCACGACCTCGCCCGCGAGGTGCGCTACCGCTGCTTCGACCGCCCCCTGCTCCTCGCCGCCCGCGACCGGCTCTACGCCGAGGCCGAGGACGACCTCACCCGGCTGGACACAGAGCCGGATCCCGTGGACCGCGCCGAGCGCATCCGCGCCCTGGTCGAATGCCCGCAGCCCCTCCACGCCCGGCTCTCCGCCCGCTTCGCCGGCGCCTCCCCCGCGCTCCGGCAGGCCATTCTGGAGGTCATCACCCGGCGCTATTACCGCGTCCGGGACCTCCGGAACGTCGCGGTCGCCCCCTTCGAGGGGACGGACGTCTTCACCGCCGACTACGAGCAGCGGGGCACGCTCCTGAGCCTCGCCGCCACGCACGGCGCGGGGCCCGATCTCGCGCCCGCCGTGGCAAGGCTGGGCCGGTTCCTCGCGGGCTTCCCGCGGGACGGCCGCGCGATCGTGGTCGACCTCTCCCTCTGGAACCCGGATCCGCCCGGCGACGACGGCGAGACCGCCCGCGCCCTCGAAGCCCTCCTGGACGAGCCCGGAGTCCCCCCGGGCCTGCGGCGGATCGCGGTCTCCATCTCCGGCCCCGCGGGGGTGCGCCACTTCACCTTCCGCCCCGAAGACGACGGCACCTACGCGGAAGACCCGCTTCTCCGCGGGCTTCATCCCATGATGGCCCAGCGCGTCCAGCTCTGGCGCCTGCGCAACTTCCGGCTGACGCGCCTCGAATCCCCCGAGCTGGTCTACCTCTTCCACGGCGTGGCCCACGAAAACCCCAAGGACGAGCGGCTCGTCGCCCTGGCCGAGGTGCGCGACCTGACCCCGGTCAAGGACGCCTCGGGCCGCGTCGTCCAGCTCCCCCAGTTGGAGCACATGTTGATGGAGTCGCTCGCGGGGATCAGGCGGTTCCAGTCCCGCCGTCCTTCGAGCCAGCGGCTGCTGTGGAACCGGGTGCTCCTCTCGGTCTGGCCGCCCATCGAGCTGCGGCCCGAGGAGCTCAACGGGCTCGTGCACCGGCTGGCTCCGGTCACCGAGGGGCTGGGCCTCGAAAAGGTCGTCATCCGCTGCCGCATCCCCGACCGCGGCACGGGCGAGCTGCGCGAGTGGGTGCTCGAGATCTCGAACCCCGAGGAGGCCGGGGTGGTGCTGCGCTTCAGGCGCCCGGCCGAGACCCCCTTGAAGCCGCTGCGGGCCTACGCCCAGAAGGTCGTGGAGCTCAAGCGCCGCGGGCTCGTCTACCCCTACGAGATCGTCAAGCGCCTCGCCCCGGCCCACCGGGAGGAGCAGGTGGACCTCCCGCCCGGCGAGTTCCTGGAGCACGACCTCGATGCCGAGGGGAGTCTCGTCCCCGTCGCCCGCCCCTACGGGGAGAACACGGCGAACGTCGTGGTGGGCGTCGTCCGCAGCTTCACCGACCGCTACCCCGAAGGGATGACCCGCGTCCTCGTCCTGGGGGACGCGAGCCGCGGCATGGGCGCCCTGGCCGAGCCCGAGTGCCGGCGGATCGTGGCGGCCCTGGAGCTCGCCGGCCGCCTGCGCGTGCCGCTCGAATGGTTCGCGCTTTCAGGCGGCGCCAGGATCGCCATGGACAGCGGCACCGAGAACATGGACTGGATCGGGCTCGTGCTGCGCCGCATCGTCGAGCTCACCCAGAAAGGGTTGGAGATCAACATCGTCGTCATGGGGATCAACGTCGGGGCCCAGCCCTACTGGAACGCCGAGGCCACGATGCTCATGCACACGCGGGGCATCCTCGTCATGATCCCCGAAGGGGCCATGGTCTTGACCGGCAAGCAGGCGCTCGACTACTCGGGCGGCGTCTCGGCCGAGGACAACCAGGGGATTGGCGGCTACGAGCGCATCATGGGCCCGAACGGCCAGGCGCAGTACTTCGCCCGCGACGTGGGCGAGGCCTGCCGCATCCTGATGCGCTACTACGAGCACACCTGGGTCGCCCCCGGCGAGCGCTTCCCCCGCCCCGATCCCACCCGCGACCCGCGGGACCGGGACGTCCGCGACTTCCCCCACGGCGGCGAGTTCCAGACCGTGGGCGAGGTCTTCTCGAACGCGGCCAACCCCGGGCGCAAGAAGCCTTTCGAGATCCGCCGCGTGATGAGCGCCGTGATCGACCAGGATCATCTCCCCCTGGAGCGCTGGTACGGCATGCGGGACGCCGAGATCGCGGTGGTTTGGGACGCGTGCCTCGGCGGCTATCCCGTCTGCCTGCTCGGCTTCGAGTCCAAGCCGCTCCCCCGCCTGGGCTTCGTGCCGGTCTACGGGCCGGACCACTGGACGGGCGGCACGCTCTTCCCGCTCTCGTCCAAGAAAGTGGCCCGGGCGATCAACGCCGCGAGCGGCAACCGGCCGCTCGTGGTGCTCGCGAACCTCTCGGGGTTCGACGGGAGCCCGGAGTCCATGCGCCACTGGCAGCTCGAATACGGCGCCGAGATCGGCCGGGCCGTGGTGAACTTCAAAGGCCCGATCGTCTTCTGCGTGGTCTCGCGCTACCACGGCGGCGCCTTCGTGGTCTTCTCGAACGCGTTGAACGACAACATGGAGGTGGCGGCCCTCGAAGGGACCCACGCCTCGGTGATCGGCGGCGCCCCGGCCGCGGCCGTGGTCTTCGCCCGCGAGGTGGACAAGCGCACGCGCAAGGACCCGCGCCTCGTCGAGCTCGAGCAGCAGATCGCGGACCCGGAGCGGACGGACAGGGCGCACCTGCGCGCCAGGCTCGACGACCTCTACGAAGCCGTGCGCTCCGAAAAGCTCGGCGAGGTGGCCGGGGAGTTCGACCACATCCACAGCGTCGAGCGCGCCCGCGCCGTGGGCTCGATCCACCACATCATCCCGCCCGAGCGCCTCCGCCCCTACCTGATCGAGGCCCTGGAGCGCGGCATGGCGAAAGAGACCGCCGGAGCCCCCACTCCACCGCTCCAGCTCGTGGAAACCCCGTGATCCCCGTCCGCTGGCTCCTCGTCAAAACCGGCGAGGAGCCGGCGGACGACGCCTGGCTCGCCCCGGCCGAGCGGGACCACCTGGAGACGCTCCGAATCCCCCACCGCCGGGAAGACTGGCGCCTCGGCCGCTGGGCCGCAAAAAAAGCCCTCGCCGCCGCCCTCGACCTCCCTGCGGACTCCCTCGCCCGCCTGGAGATCCGCCCCGCCGAAGACGGCGCCCCCGAGCCCTTCCTCGACGGCAACCCGGTCCCTTGGGACCTCTCCCTGACCCACCGGGACGGCCACGCCGCCGCTGCCGTCGCCCCCGCGGGGACCGCCCTGGGCTGCGACCTCGAATGCGTCGAGCCGCGAAGCGGCCTCTTCGTCCAGGATTACTTCACGGAAGCCGAGAGGGCCGTCATCGAGACCGATCGCCTCCTCCTCGCCAATCTCCTCTGGAGCGCCAAGGAGAGCGTCCTGAAAGCCCTGCGCGTGGGGCTGCGGATGGATACGAGAGACGTGGAGGTCACCCTGAGCAACGACGAAGCGGTGGGTGGCTGGAGGACGTTCGCCGTCCGCCACCGGGCGAGCGGCCGGAGGTTCGAAGGGTGGTGGCGGCGGGAGGGGGGGATGGTGGCGACGGTGGTGGCGGGGGCGGTCGAGCGCACAGATCAGCCGATCAGCTTGTCGTAGTCGGCATGAGATCCAATCCAGAACCACAAAATTCCATCGGAGGCTTCAACACCTACGGCTCGGTGATAAAGCCCGACGCGGGCCGACCAGAAAGCGCCGACCTTCTTGAAGTGGAGCGAGGGATGATAGGGATCAGCCTTGAGATGTTCGAAAGGCTCTGTCAGCGAGCCTCTGGATCGTCACGGGGAGATCGCGATAACAGGCCCAGAACTCTGGCGAGGCGTGGTGGTTCAAAGTTTGGTGGACTGCCCGTTGGCATGCGCCCGTAGCGCTCGTTCCGCCAAACCGTCGAGTTTGCCGGCCCTGACGTCCACCTCGAACTGCCGATCCCAGAGCTCGGCGTCAAACCGCGCGAACCACTCGCGAAGAGCGATCAACTCCTCGACGGAAAGGGACCGGATCCGCTGCTCGATGTCCTCTACTCGGGTCACTCTGCTGCCTCCAGGGTCAGATCGTACCGCCGCCTCGCTCCTCTCGCAACCCACTCTTGCCTCCCCACCCCCGCCCGGCACATGCTGACGCCATGAAGATCGCGATCCTGGGAGCCGGTGGAGTCGGAGGCTATTACGGGGGAATCCTCGCCCGCGCCGGGCACGACGTGGCGATCCTCGCCCGGGGGGCTCACCTCGAAGCGCTACGGGAAAAGGGGCTCGAGGTCCGCGCGCCGGAGGGGAAATTCACCGCGACGGTCCACGCCACGGACGATCCCGCGGCGCTGGGGGCGGCGGACTACGCCATCCTCGCGGTGAAGAACTACTCCCTTGCAGAGATCGCCCCGGCGGTCCGCACCGTGGCCGAGGCGGGCGCGGTGATCGTTCCTCTGCTCAATGGGGTCGAGGTGGCGGACCGGTTGACCGCGGCCGGGGTCCCGCAAGAGAAGATCCTCGACGGATTGACGGAAATCAGCGCCGCCCGAGTCGCGCCGGGGGTGATCCAGCGCACCAGCCCTTGGGCCCGCATCGTCGTGGGCGAGAGGGACGGCGGAAATTCCGAGCGGGCGGAGCGAATCGTGGAGGCATTCCGGGAGGCCGGGGCCGAGGCGCGGGTGTCGGCCGACATCACCGCGGACCTCTGGCGGAAATTCGTGTTCATCGCCTCCATGGCGACGGTCTGCGGCCTCGCCCGCTCGTCCGTGGGACCGATCCGGTCGGATTCGCTCGGAAGGCTGATGATCGAGCGGGCGGCCCGCGAGGTGATCGCGGTGGCCCGGGCGCTCGGGGTGGAGCTGGGAGAAGGCGAGGTTGCGCGGATCCTGGGCTTCGTCGACACCCTCCCGCCGCCGACCAAGCCGAGCTTTCTGCTGGACCTGGAGGCGGGCGGGCCCACGGAGCTGGACGACTTGAGCGGTGCCGTCTCCCGGCTCGGGCGCAAGGCTGGCGTCGAGACGCCGATGCACGACGTGGCCACCTTCGTGCTCGCCCCACGCCCGGCCGGGTGAGGGCCAGCCGTGGCCTTCCCCCACCCGGGCCCTCACTCCCCCAACCCCTCTCTCCCACCACGCCATCCCCCTCCCTGGGAGAGAGGGGAGCCGCATTTCGAGGCTTTCTCCCTCCTCTCCCAGGGAGGGGGCACGGGGTGGTGGGAGAGGAGGGCCGGGGAGGTGAGGGCCTGGGTGGGGGCTACGGAGCCGCCGGGAGCGCGACCGGAGGCGCCGCCGGGGGGAGCGGCTCGGGCACGCGGTTGTGCACCGGGGGGATCGTCCGCAGGTAGGCATACATCGAACGCAGATCCTCGTCCGACAGGTGGCGCATGGCGGTCCAGGGCATGGGCGGCAGGATCGGCCGCGCCACCCCCATGTGGCGGCCCGTCTTCAGCGCCTGAACGAAAGTCTCCTCGGACCAGCTTCCGATGCCGGTGTTCTCGTCCGGCGTCAGGTTGGTCGCGAAGCTCACCCCCCACGGGCCGGCCCAGGCCGTCTGGTCGCCCGAGGCCGAGGCGATCCACGGGCCGGACGGGGCCGGGGGCGGCGGGAGCTGGGTCCCCTCGGGATGTCCCGAGAGCAGCCGGCTCTCCACTTCCACGGGACCCTGCGGCCCCATCTGCTTCGGGCTGTGGCAGTCGCCGCAGCCCATGGCCGTCACCAGGTATTTTCCACGCTCGACCGAGGCCGGCGCCGACGCCGTGGCCGCCTTGGGGGCGCAGCCGGACGCCAGCAGGGACGCTCCGGCCAGCACCACCCCTCCGCAAAGAATCACCAGACGCTTCATGACAAATTTCTCTCCGATCGTCTTAAAAGTTCTTTTCACCGTTGCGCCTGGCGATGTTCTGCCAGGCTTCTTGTTGGCGGAAAGAACGCGCGGACCGGAGAGACCCCCTCACCCTTGCGTCGCCTACCCCGCCTTGGCCCGGGCCTCGGCCTTGTCGACCACGACCTCGGTCAGGCGGGCGGTGCGGGAGACGGTGCGGCCGATCGCCTGGAGGAGGGCGATGCGGTTTTTGCGGACCTTCTCGTCCTCGGCCATGACGAGCACCTCGACGAAGAAGCGGTCGAGCACCGGGGCGAGATCCGCGATGCGGCGCAGGCACCGCTCGTAGTCGCCGGAGGCGGCGGCCTCCTCCACGTCGGAACGCAGACCCGCGAAGGCGGCGGCGAGGTCCTTCTCCGCCGGCTCGACGAGGGCGCTCTCGTCGAGGGGATTTTCAGAAGCGTCCTTCACGATGTTGGCGATACGCTTGGCCGCCAGCACCACGGTCAGGAAGCCCGCCTCCTCGCGCACCTTGTGGAGGGCGTCCACGCGGGCGCGGAGGTCCGGCAGGTTGGTGACGCCCATGGCGAGGGCGGCCTCGATCTCGTCGTAGGCGAAGCCCTCGAGACCCAGGATGTAGCGGATGCGGTCGTGGAGGAACGGCCGGAGGTCCTCCAGGATCGGGTCGGCCTTGCGGGTGAGCCGGTCGCCGTAGAGGCGGGCCGCCTCGGTCGCCGCGCGGTCGAAGTCGAGGGCGAGGCCGCCTTCGAGCGCGATCCTCACCGCGCCCTGGGCCGCCCGGCGCAGGCCGAACGGGTCGCGGCTGCCGGTGGGGATGAGCCCCAGGCCGAACATGCCGACCAGGGTGTCGAGGCGGTCGGCGAGGCCGGTCACCATGCCCACCCGGCCGCGGGGGATGCGGTCGTCCGCGGAGGCGGGCATGTATTGGTCGTAGACCGCCTGCCAGATCTCCGCGGGATGCCCCTCCTCGCGGGCGTAGATGCCGCCCATGATCCCCTGGAGCGAGGTGAACTCCTTGACCATCTCGGTCGCGAGGTCCACCTTGAGCAGGCGCGCCGCCGCGACGGCCGCGGGCTTCTCCGCCTCCCAGCCGAGCAGACCGCAGATCGCCTCGGAGAGGGCCGCGAGGCGCTCGGTCTTGTCGGCGTAGCTCCCCAGCTTCTCGTGGAAGGCGAGGCGGGCGAGCTGCTCGGCACGGTGGGCGAGCCCCGCCTTCCTGTCCTCGCCGTAGAAGAAGCGGGCGTCGGCCAGGCGCGCGGCCACCACCCACTCGTTGCCCGAGCGGGCGCGGCCCACGGGGTCGTCCGGCCGGTCCATCACGGTCAGGAAGTGCGGCAGGAGCCGGCGGTCGCCGTTCTCCCCCGTCTCCACGGTGAAGGCGCTCTGGTGATCGCGCAGGCTCGTGGTCAGCACCTCGGCGGGGAGCTCCAGGAAGGCGTCGTCGAACGAGCCTTCGAGCACGCCCGGGATCTCGCAGATGGCCGTGAGCTTGTCCAGGAGCGACGGATCGTCCACCAGCCGGCCGCCCAGAGCTTCGGCCCGGGCGCGCATGGTCTCGTCCAGGAAGCGGCGGCGCTCGGCCGGACGCACCTCGACCGAGCGGGCGGCAAGCTCCTTCCGGTACTCCTCGACGCCCGTGACCCGGAAGGGCTGGGGCGAGAGGATGGGGTGGCCCACGGTCTCGTCCCCGGCCGCGACCCCCAGGAGGTCGAAGGGGACGACCTGGCCGTCCAGCACGGAGAGGACGCCGTGCACGGGGCGGACCCACGGCCCCTCGCCGCTCCCCCACCGCATGGTCTTGGCCCAGGAGATGCCGGCGAGCACGCGCGGGACGATCTCGGCGAGCACGTCCGTCGTGGCGCGCCCTTCGATCTTCTTCGTGGCGGCGAGGTACTCGCCCTTCTCCGTCTGCACGCGGGAGAGCTGATCGGGCGAGAGCCCCGTGCGCTTGGCAAAGCCCAGGAGGGCCTGGGTGGGCGCGCCGTCGGCGCCGAAGGCGGCGCGCACGGGCGGGCCCATCACCTGCTCCTCGCGGTCGGCCTCCCGCTCGGGGAGGCCGGAGAGGACCAGCACGAGCCGGCGGGGCGTGTAGCCGGTCTCGACCTCGCGGGGGCCGATCCCCCGCGCCATCAGCTCCTCGAACACCCGGGTGGCCAGCTCGCGGATGCCCGCTTCGAGCATGCGGGCCGGGATCTCCTCGCTCCTCACCTCCAACAGATATTCAAGCAGCGGCATCGGCCACCTCCGTCACGACCTCTTCGCGGGCGGAGCCTTGAAGCAGCGGGAAGCCCATCCGCTCGCGGCTCTCGACATACGCCTTGGCGCAGCCGATCGCGAGATCCCGCACCCGCTTCATCAGCCCCACGCGCTCGGTCACCGAAACGGCGCCCCGGGCATCCATCACGTTGAAGGCATGGGAGCACTTCAAGGCGCATTCGTAGGCGGGGAGCACGAGCCCGGCTTCGAGGCAGCGCCGCGCCTCCTTCTCCTGGCCGTCGAACTGCGCCTGGAGGAAGGAGACGTCCGCGATCTCGAAGTAGTACCTGGACATCTCGTACTCCTCCTGCTTCCTCACCTGGCCGTAGGCGAGCCCCTCCACCCAGTCGATGTCATAAATGCTCCGGGACTGGGCGAGGAACATCGTGAGCCGCTCCAGGCCGTAGGTGATCTCGGCGCTGATCGGCTTCAATTCGAGGCCCCCGGCCTGCTGGAAGTAGGTGAACTGGGTGATCTCCATGCCGTCGAGCATCACCTGCCAGCCCACGCCCCAGGCGCCGAGCGTGGGGGCCTCCCAGTTGTCCTCCTCGAAGCGGAGGTCGTGCTTCGTGAGGTCGAGCCCGATGGCTTCGAGGCTCCGCACATAGAGCCCCTGGATGTCTTTCGGCGAGGGCTTCATGATCACCTGGAACTGCAGGTGCTTGCCCAGGCGGAAGGGGTTGTCGCCATAGCGGCCGTCGGCCGGCCGGCGGGAGGGTTGAACGTAGGCCACCCGCCAGGGCTCGGGGCCGAGGACGCGGAGGAAGGTGTCCGGGTGCATGGTGCCCGCGCCGACCTCGAGGTCGAGCGGCTGCTGGAGAACGCACCCCTCCCGCGCCCAGAACTCCGACAGCTTCAAAATCAGTTCCTGCAGTGTCTGCATGCGAATGGTTTCCCTGGCCTCAGCGGCCGATCTCGAATCTCGCGCGTTTTTGACCGCAATACTAAAGGTTTTTTATGACCTCGCGAGCGTTTTCTGGATCACTTCGTAGCTGCGCAGCTCGTGCTGGAGGAAGTGCCGCCGCACCTCCGCGCAGAGGGCCTCGACCTGCCGGAGCGTCGCCGGCCTGGGCGGCGCCCCGGCCACCTGCGCCAGATTCTCGCGGCCGATCCGCCGCAGGAATTCGAGCGTCTCCGGCCGGACCATGAGACCGGACCTCCCGCCACAATCCAGACAGAGGAGCGTCTCCCCGTTCCTGGGGAGGACGGCCCAATCCTCCGGGAAGGGCTGTCCGCACGAGGGGCAGGCGCGCGGCGCCGGAAACACCCCGGAGAGCCGCAGGACCCAGGCTTCAAAATATCGCGCCGCAAGGTCGCGGTCCACCCCCGCGAGCAGCGCCTCGATCGTCGAGTCGAGCAGCCGGTAGAGATGGTCCGTGGACTCGGTCTCCTGCGCGAACTCCAGCATGTGGTCCGCGAGGTAGCTGCCGAGGAGGATCCCTTCGAGGTCTTCCTGGATGGGGTGGGCCGTGCGGATGAGCTCGACCGACGAGATCCGCCCGAGGTCCCTCCCCTCCTTTTCGAACCAGGTCACCTGCGCCTTGGCGAGCGGCTGGAGCTGCCCGCCGAAGCGGCTGTGCTTGACCCGCGCGCCCTGGGCCACGCCCGACTTCTTGCCGTGCTCGCGGGTGAGGAAGGTGACGATCCGGTCGCGGTCCTGGAGGTCCCGGACGTCCAGGATCAGGGCCTCGGCGCTCTCGATCCCCACGGGCCTACCTCACCACGACGTCGATCAGCACCGACGCCAGCCCGAAGTAGATGAGGATGCCGGTGATGTCGTTGGTGGTGGTGACCAGGGGGCCGGCGGCCACCGCCGGGTCGATCCCCAGGCGCGCGAAGAGCAGGGGGATGAGCACGCCGTTCAACGAAGACAGGAGGATGGCGAGGATCATGGACCCGCCCACGACGAGGGCGTACGCGGGGTTCCTCTCGAGGATCAGGGCCACGACGCCGGCCGTCGTGCCGGTGGCACACCCCAGGAGGAGCCCCACCTTCACCTGCCGCCAGAGGTAGCCCGCCACCCGGGCGGGTGCCAGGTCCAGCTCGCCGGTGGCGAGGCCGCGGACCGTGACCGTCGAGGTCTGCGTGCCGCTGTTGCCCCCCATGCCCATGATCACGGGCACGAAGGCGAGGAGGAACAGGGCGTCCTGGAAGCTCAACTGGAAGTGCTGGAGGAGGAGCCCGGTCACCACTCCGCCCACGAGGTTCACCAGGAGCCAGGGCAGGCGGACGCCCGCGACTTTGAGGGAACGCCCCCCGTAGAGCAGCTCGTCCTCCGAGGTGCCGGCGATCTTCAGAAGATCCTCGCTCGCCTCCTCCCCCACCACGTCGACCACGTCGTCCACGGTGACGATGCCCACGAGCCGCCCGGCCCTGTCCACAACGGGCACGGCCAGGAGGTTGTAGCGGGCCACGAGCCGGGCCACCTCCTCCTGGTCGGTGTCGACCGTGACGCGGATGATGTCCGTCTGCATGATCTGCCCGAGCGTCTGCTCCGGGCGGGAGAGGAGGATCTGGCGCAGAGACGTCACGCCCAGGAGGCGCTTGTCGCTGTCCACGACGTAGAGGTAGTAGACCATCTCCACGTCGCGCTTCTCCTGGATGGCCGCGATGGCCTGCCGCACCCGGGCCGCCGGCGGGAGCGCCAGGAACTCCGTGTTCATGATGCGGCCGGCCGTGCCGTCCTCGTAGGTGAGCTGCGACTGGAGGCCCGGGAGATCCCGCGGGTCGACGAGGGCGAGGACGTGCCTCTGGAGCTCCTCCGGGAGCGCGTCGATCACGTAGACCGCGTCGTCCACGGCCGCGGATTCGAGGATCTGGGCGATGGCCTCGGGGGTGAGCCGCTCCAGAAGCTCCAGGCGTTGCGGGGCCTCGAGCTCCGCCAGGGCATCGCCCGCGCTGTCCGGGTAGTCCTCGGAGAGGATCTGGAAGACGTGCAGCCGCTCGGCGGGGGTCAACCCCCGCATCAGGGCGGGCAGGTCGCCGGGCCGGACCTTGGAGAGGAGGCTCGCGATGTCCGCCCGCGTGCCCCGGCGCACGAGCCGGCGCAGGGCATCCGCGAGCAGCTCGTCCGGCGGAACGGCGGGTGGGGTGGTGACGGCAGCCTCCATGGCACGGAGGATGCTAGCACGCGGCCCTTCACACCCGAGGCCCGGCTTCAGATAGGATGTCGCCGGACCTCCTTCGCCCCCTTGCCATGAGCCTCGCCGCCGACCCGTTCCTCGCCACCCTGGCCCTCGTGGGGGCCGTGATCATCATCTCCGCGCTGCTGTCGGGCCTGATCGAGCGGAGCGGGTTCCCCCAGGTGGCCGTGCTGCTGGGGCTCGGCGCGGTCCTCGGGCCCTACGGGCTCTCGCTGCTCAACGTCACCCTCGACTCTCCCGTGCTGCGGGCGGTCTCGACCCTGAGCCTGGCGCTCGTGCTGTTCACCGACGCGCTCTCGCTCGATCTCGCCGAGATCCGGCGGCACAGCCGGCTGACCCTGCTGGTCCTGGGCCCCGGCACGATGCTGTCGGCGGTCCTCGTCACCGCGGCGGCCCACTGGCTGCTCGGGCTCTCCTGGCCGGCCGCGGCGATCCTGGGCGCCGCCCTCGCCTCGACCGACCCCGTGCTCCTGCGGGGCCTCCTGCGCCGCCCCGACATCCCGTCGACCGCCCGCCTGGCGCTGCGGCTCGAAAGCGGCCTGAACGACGCGGTCCTCCTCCCCGTCGTGTTCGTCGCCATGGCGCTCCTGGGCACCGGGCATTCGGCGGGGGTAGCCCCCTCGTGGTCCCGGATGGGGCTCGACCTCTTCCTGCTCGGGCCGGGGGCGGGCGTGATCGTGGGGTTTCTCGGGGTGTCGGCCCTGGACCTCGTGAGGCGGCGCTTGAGCATCCGCCGGGACCAGGAGTCGCTCTACTCGCTGGGGATCGCCTTCGCCGCCTACGCCGCCGCCGAGTCCGTCCACGGCAGCGGCTTCCTCGCGGCCTTCGCCGCGGGCATGACCATCTCGTTTTTCGACGTCGAGCTCTGCGACTGCTTCCAGGAGTACGGCGAGACGACCGCCGAGCTCGCCCTGCTCCTGACGTTCGTCCTCCTCGGGAGCTCGCTCATCTGGAGCGGCCTGATCAACGTCGACGGCCCGACGCTCCTCTTCGCCGTGATCGCTCTCCTCGTGCGGCCCGTGGCCTTCCTCGTCTCGCTGTGGCCCACGAAGCTGGACCGGGAGAGCCGGAAGCTCATCGCCTGGTTCGGTCCCCGGGGCCTCTCCTCGCTGCTGCTCGTGCTCCTCCCGGTCTTTGCCGGCATGCCGGGGAGCGAGCGGCTGTTCTCCATCTGCTGCCTCGTGGTCCTCCTGTCCGTCCTCCTCCACGGCGGATCGCTGATGGTGCTCGGGCGCTCCAAGGACCGGCCTGCGGAGGCCGCGGCCGCGGCTCCCCCCGCTCCCGCTCCGGCCGCCCGGTCCGCGCTCCCCATCCTCAACCCGCGGGTCGAGAGGGCCGAGGAGACGCCGGGCCGCACACCTGAGCTGATCGACATCCCCGAGCTCCAAAGGCTCACCGCCGCGGGCGAGCCGGTCGTGATCCTCGACGTCCGGACCCTGCGCTCCCTGGAGTCGAGCGACTCGACCGCCGAAGGCTCTATCAGGATCGACCCGGAGCGGGCGGTCTCCGAGGCGGAGAGGCTCCAGCTTCCCAGGGAGGCCTGGCTGGTCGCCTTCTGTGCCTGAAAGAACGAAGCGACGAGCGCCCGGGTGGCGCTCGAGCTCCGGAGGGCGGGCTGGCCGAAGGCCGTGGCCCTCACGGGCGGCTGGGAGGCCTGGCAGGCGGCCGGGCTGGCCGTCGAGCCCCGATCGAAGACTTAGGAAAGTCCCCTGCCCAGCACCCGGAGGAGCCATCCCGCGAGGTCCCGGTCGACCTCGTCGCGGCACTCGTCCAGGCCGTGCCCGCACCGGGGATAGAGCTTGATCTCCTTGGGCTGTCCCGCCCGGCGGTGGAGGTCCCGCGAGCAGAGGTCGGGCAGGACCTCGTCGGCGCTCCCGTGGAGGAGGAGCAGCGGACGGGGCGAGAGCACCCCCACCGTTCCCGTGCCATAGGTCTGGCTGGAGAGAGCCGCGACCGCCACGACCTCCGGGCTCTCCGCTCCGGCCGTGATGACCACGGCGCCGCCGAACGAATGCCCCGCCAACGCCACACGCGGCCGGCCCCGCGCTCCCAGGTAGGCGACGCCCAGGAGCGTGTCGAGCACGCAGGCGTCCAGGTCGTTGGGCCGCCGGTAGTGGAGACGAAGGGAGGCGATGCCCTCCGGCACGAGCTTCCCCGCGAGTCGCGGATACATTCCGCCCGCCGGCCCGTCGAGCCCGCCGCCCGCCCCGCCCACCCAGAGCACGGCGGCGTTCCCGGGCCGGGCCTGGTGGAACCGGCAATCGATCATTCCACCGTCGGTCGTATGAAGGCGCAGAGCCTCGACGCCGTCGGTCGTCCTTCCTTCCTCGACTCGACGGAGCTCGAGGCTGATCGTGTGCTTCATGAAGAGGTGACCTCGCTGAACTTCGAGGTGGCCACTGCATCGGGTCACCGCGGAGGAAGGAGAGGCACGACGCGTGCCAGAGAGAGGGCTATTCCGGATCCGTATCCATCTCCGTACCCGGCTCCAGATTCAAATCCAGATCCACGTCCCGGTCGAGCGCCTGGAGCACGGCCCGGTTCTCGCGCCAGTCGGGCTCCACGCGGACGTGGAGGTCCAGGTAGACGCGGCGGCCGAGGAACTCTTCGAGGTCGTGGCGGGCGGCGGTGCCGATGGCCTTGATCATCTGGCCCTGGTGGCCGACGACGATCTTCTTCTGGCCGGGCCGCTCGACGAGGATCGTGGCGTAGAGGCGGACGAGGTCCTTCTCCTTGTCCTCTTCCCAGCGCTCGATGACGACCGCCGTGGTGAAGGGGAGCTCTTCGGTGGTGAGCCCCAGGACCTTCTCGCGGATGCGCTCGGCCACGAGGAAGCGCTCGGGGTGGATGGTGAGAAGCTCGGGATCGAACATCGGCTCCCCCTCGGGGAGGAGTTTCCAGAGAACCGTGAGCAGCCGGTCGCAGTTCAGGCCCGTCTTGGCGCTCAACGGCACGATCTCTTCGAAGAGGCCGGTCTTCGCGTAGTGCTCGATGCGCGGGAGGAGGTCGGGCTTCTTGACCCGGTCGATCTTGTTCAAGGCGAGCACGCGCGGCCCCTCGGCCTTGCCCGCGAGGTCCAGCATGTAGGCCTCGCCCTTGCCGAATTTTTCCGAGACGTCGGTCAGCAGGCAGACCACGTCGGCCTCGTTCATGGCGTCCAGGGCGTAGCGCACCATCTGGCGGTTCAGGCGATGGAGGGGGCGGTGGATGCCCGGGGTGTCGTAGAACACCATCTGCCCCTGCTCGCCTGAAAGGATGCCCACGATCCGGTGCCGGGTGGTCTGCGGCTTGTCGGAGACGATCGCGAGCTTCTCCGCGAGCAGATGGTTCATCAGGGTCGACTTGCCGGCGTTGGGCCGGCCCACGAACGCTACGGTTCCCGCCTTGGCCATCAGCTCTCCGCCTCCTCGGTCTCCTCTTCGGGAGGAGCGGTCTTTTCGACGCGCACGGTCTGGATGCGGCGGTCCGCGACCGCCTCCACGGTGAAGCGAAGGCCGTGGCTGAGGACGAACTCCCCGACCTGCGGCACGCGGCCGAGCTCGCTGAAGATGAGCCCGGCCACGGTCTCGTACTCGGGCTCCTCGTCTTCGAGCTCGATGTCGAAGAGCTCGTCCAGAAGCTCGATGTGGGCCCGGCCGTCCAGCCGGTAGCCGCCGTCTTCCAGCGGCACGAGCTCGGCCACCAGGGCCTCGTGCTCGTCCATGATCTCGCCCACGATCTCCTCGATCAGGTCCTCGACGGTCACCATGCCGGCGGTGCCGCCGTATTCGTCCACCACGATCGCGACCTGCTGGAAGCGTGCCTGAAGCTCCCGCAGGAGCTCGCCCAGGGGCTTGGTCTCGGGGATGAAGAGCGGGGGCTTGACCAGATCGCGCACGCCGAGGGGCTCCTTGGAGCGCACGGCGCGCAGCACGTCCCGGATGTGAAGGATGCCGATGACGTGGTCGATCGAGTCCTCGAAGATCGGGATGCGCGAGTGGCCCGAGTCGATGAACCGCTCGGCCAGAGCGTCGATCGGGGTCTCGACGGGCGCGCAGACCATGTCGATCCGGGGCGTCATGACGCTCCTCGCCTGGGTGTCGCTGAAACCGACGATGCTCCACAGCCACTCCCCCTGCTCGGGCTCCAGGATGCCCTCGCGGGTGCCCACGTCGATGAACGCCTCGATCTCCTCTTCCGACGCGGACTCGGTCGCCTTGCCGTCGCCGTTGTCCTCGTGGCGCTCGAAGGCGCGGGCGGGCACGAGCGGCGCGAGCAGGGTGACGAGCGGCGCGAAAAGGAACAGGGCCACCCGGTAGGCGCGGGTGAGGATGCGCAGAGCCCGCTCCGGGTCGTGCCCCACGAGGGCGCGGTTGGCGGCCTCGGTGACGGCCACGACCCCGAGGAGGATGCCGAAGGCCCAGGCGGTCGGGGCGAGAAGGCCGAGATCCCGGAAGAGAGCCGCAAGGGCGATGTAGACGGCGAGCGGGAGGATCCGCCCGGTGAGCGACAGGAGCGAGCGGAACACCCCGGAGCGGACGGGGTTCTCGAACAGGGTCCGCAGCAGCCCGCCCGCCTCCTCGGCCCAGTGGCGCAGGCGGATGGGCCCGCTGCGCTCCAGAAGGGCGGAAAGCACGCCGGTGACCACCGAAAGGGGAAGCAGCAGGGCTACGATCCAGGCGAGGGTCGCCGGGGAGAGCAGGGGCAGGGTCTCAGGCATCGTCTCTCTCATGAATCCAGGTCCGGCGCAGCCGGCGCTCCAGGCGTTCCATTTCCCCCTGGTCGGTCTCGTGGTCGTATCCCTTACAGTGCAGGATGCCGTGCAGAAGGAGGACGCGGAGCTCCCGGGAAACCGGGTGTCCGGCCGCAAAAGCCTGCCTCCTCGCCTGGGGGACGGAGATCAGGATGTCCCCCAGGTGTCCCTCCTCCCCGGGGAAGGAGAGCACGTCGGTCGTCTTGTCCTTGCCGCGGAAGGAGCGGTTGGCCCGCCGCACCTCGCGGTCGCTCGCGAAACGCACACCGAGGCTCCCGGCCTCGGGCGCCAGGGCGGCCAGCAGGTCGCGGAGCCACGGTCGCAGCGGCCGGGCCCCGGCCTCGGGGTAGCGGTTCGGGTTCTGGAGGACGATTTCGGTCACGAAGCCTGGCGGATGGCCCGCTTCTCCCGTTTGGGACCGGCGTTGAAGTCGAAGCCCGGGTAGTCGATCCGCTGGTGGAAGATGTTCGACAGGATGCGCAGGAACGACTCGGACACGGTGCGCAGGTCCGACAGGGTCAGATCGGTGTGGTCGAGCTGGCCGTCCTGCAGGCAGTCGTCGACGATCGTGCGGATGAGCGCCCGGATCTTGGCCGGCGTGGGCTCGACCAGCGTGCGGCTCGCGGCCTCGATCGCGTCGGCGAGCATGAGCACGCCCATCACCTTGTTCTGGGGCTTGGGGCCGGGGTAGCGGAACTTCTCCTCGGTCACGTCCCCGGCGTCCGGGTCGCGCTGCTCCACGGCGCGGGAGTAGAAGTACTTGATCAGCCGCGTGCCGTGGTGCTGCTGGATGGCGTCGCGCACCACCTTGGGGAGGTTCGCCTGGCGCGCGAGCTCCAGGCCGTCCTTGACGTGGTTGATGAGGATGAGGGCACTCATCGAGGGGAGGAGCTTGTCGTGCCGGTTGTGCCCCGGCCGCTGGTTCTCGATGAAGCAGTCGGGCCGCAGGACCTTGCCCACGTCGTGGTAGAGCCCGCCGGTGTAGGCGAGGATCGGGTCGGCGCCGATCCCCTCGCACCCCTCCTTGGCGAGGTTGGCCACCATGAGCGAGTGCTGGAAGGTGCCGGGCGCCTCGAAGGCCAGCCGCCGCAGGAGCGGCAGGTTGGTGTTCGACAGCTCGACGAGCTTGATGTCCGTGGTGATCCCGAAGAGCGATTCGAGGATGGGCACGGCGAAGCTCGCGACCGCCGCCACCAGGAGCCCCCCCGCCAGGGCGCAGACGAAGTCGAAGGCGACCTGCATGGCGCCGCGGTCCAGCGGACCCGAGATCGCGGTCAGGATCAGGACCATGAGGGCGTTGACGGCCCCCACCACGAGCCCCACGCGGGCCGTGACGAGCCGCTGGCGGAACTGGTAGCGGTCGAGCGCGTAGATCGCGGCGAGCGATCCCGCGAAGCCGTAGAAGACGACCCACAGGCCGTCGCCGTCCACCACCATCCGGCTCGACAGGACCGAGAAGAGGATGGAGAGGACGAGCGCGGCATTGCGGCCGAGGAGCAGGGCGGTGAGCAGCGCGAGCGAGGCGAGCGGGATGGCGTAGGCGTAGCTCCGGGCCGAGTTCAAGGGGACCGCCTCGAAGGCGCCCGAGAGGGCCGTGGCCACCAGGAAGCAGAACTTCGCGCCCAGGAGCGAGAGGAGGAGCAGGAGGAGGTTCTCGGAAAACACCCGCTTCCGGCTGTGGTCCACGACCCGCGCATCGCGCAGCGAGAGCCAGAGCACCAGCCCGACCAGGGACAGCAGGGCGAAGGTGCCGGCGAGCGGCGGGATCTGCCGGCTGAACTGGCGCTCGCCCTTCATCTGGGCGATGGCCCGGGCATCCCCCGGATCGATCACGTCCCCCTTCCTCACGATCACCTGGCCCTTGCGGATCTGGTTGAAGACCTGGCCGGCGCCGGCCGCGGCGCCGTCCTGGCGGATCAGGGTCTCGCTCCGGTTGAGCAGGAGGTTCGTGGGGAGGTTTTCGAGCAGAAGCTCGACGAGCAGACCGCGCTGCCGGACCGTGTAACCGCTCCAGCCCTGGACCTCGGATTCGAAGAAGTCCCGCGCCTCGTTGGGAAAGCCGAGGTGGTCGAAAAGGTCGACGTGGACCACTTCGGTGCCGGTCTCAAGGTTCCTGAGCGTGACGCCGCGCATGCGGTTTTCGAGCAGCAGCGCCTTGTTGCCCACGACCCCGCGGCGCAGCGCCTGGGCCATGACGCCGCGGACCTTGTCCTCGAGGTCGGGCGAGAGCTTCTTCTCGACGAGCAGGGCGGCCTGCTGCGGGGTGAGCCGGAGGTCGTCCGGTCCGGGATCCTTGGGGAGGAGCTTGGCGGCGATCGCCGCGGCCTGCCCCTCTTCCGGAGTCTCCCCCGCCTGGACGAGGAGGCGGCGCCCGCGGGCGAAGAGCTGGGCGAGCTGGCGGTCGCGCTCGGGCGTCACCCCCGGGTCCAGGTCGTAGACGGGAAGGACGTCCTGCCGCGCCTGCTCCTGCTTGGCGCGGGTCGCCTCCTCGTCGTGGAGCAGGAGGTCGCGGGAGGCGAGATAGTCGCGGTCCGCGACCGCGCCCGCGATCGCCGTGGGAGAGAAGCGCAGGCTCCCGGGCACCAGCATCCAGGTGGCGAGCCCCAGGAAGAGCCCGACCCAGAGCCAGGGCATCTCGAGGGTGCGCTGCCAGAGCTCCGCCGGGCGGGCCCGCCACGCGCCCACCCGGGAGTGGGAGCCGTGGATCAGCGCGATGGGGGACGTTCTGTCCTTGTCTCGGGCCATGATTTTGTCAGGCGCGCCGGCGATGTCCGGTTAGAAGCAAGCCGGCGCGCGGCTCCGGGCTCACGAGGAGGGTTGCTCCGCCGGGTTCTGCTCCCGGAAGGGCTTGCCGTCGTTCTCGCGAGCGGCCTTCTGGCGCTCGAACCGATCGTACGCGGTAACGACCTTCTGGACCAGCGGATGGCGGACGACGTCGCGCTGGTCGAAGTAGAAGAACTTGATCCCTTCCACGTTCAGGAGCACGTCCTGGGCCTCGCGCAGGCCGGACATCCTCCCCTGGGGGAGGTCCACCTGGGTGACGTCGCCGTTGATCACCGCCTTGGAGTTGAAGCCGATCCGGGTGAGGAACATCTTCATCTGCTCGGAGGTGGTGTTCTGGGCCTCGTCCAGGATGACGAAGCTGTCGTTGAGCGTGCGCCCGCGCATGAAGGCGATGGGGGCGACCTCGATGATCCCCCGCTCCAGCATGCGGCCCACCTTCTCGTAGCCGATGATGTCGTGGAGGGCGTCGTGGAGAGGGCGCAGGTACGGGTTCACCTTCTCCACCAGGTCGCCGGGGAGGAAGCCGAGCTTCTCTCCGGCCTCGACCGCCGGCCGGGCCAGAATGATGCGCCGCACCCGCTTTTCGAGCAGGGCGGCGGCAGCCATGGCCACGGCGAGGTAGGTCTTGCCGGTGCCGGCCGGGCCGATCGAGATGACGATGTCGTAGTCGATCATCGACTGGATGTAGAGCTGCTGCTTGTGGCTCCGGGGCGCCACCAGGCGGCGCACCGAGGCGAGCATCCCCTCGGGGAGGAAGAAGTCCACGAGGGAGGTCTCGGGGGCGTCCGCGATCACCCGGATCGCCGTCTGCACGTCGCCGGGGCGGAAGCGGTAGCCCTTCTCGGTCACGGCATTGAGCTCCGAGAGGAGCCGCTCCACCTGCCGGACCTTCTCGGCGTCCCCGTTGATGTGGAGCTCGTTGCCGCGCGCGGTGACGGACACGTCGAAGGTCCGCTCGATCCGGCGCAGGTTCTCGTCCTGGGTGCCGAACAGGGTGTCGAGGCCCTCTTCGGCCAGCGTAACTTGGGTCATCGTTGCTCTGCTTTCCCCGGGAGCTCTCCCGAGGCGAGGGTCGGTCGCCGGAAGAGCCGGCGGATCATCCGCCGGGTTCGGTTTGGCTCGTGAGGTCGATCCCTGGTGCGTTTTCACGGATCCTGGAAGAGGGACGGCCGCCACAGGGGACGGCCGTCCGAGGGTCAAGAGTGTAGCAGACCCGGCGTCCCGTTACTTCTTGCTGTAATCGTAAAAGCCCCGGCCGCTCTTTTTGCCCAGCCGGCCGGCCTGGACCATCTGCTTCAGGAGCGGGGGCGGCGCGAACCGCTTTTCGCGGTACTCGTCGAACATGATGTTGGCGATGTAGTAGGTGGTGTCCAACCCCACGAAGTCGAGCAGGGTGAACGGCCCCATGGGGTAGCCGCAGCCGAGCTGCATGCCCTTGTCGATGTCCTCGACGCTGCCCACCCCCTCCTCCAGGGCCCGGATGGCGTCCAGCAGGTAGGGCACGAGGAGGCGGTTGACGATGAAGCCCGAGTTGTCGCGGCAGGCGACGGGCTCCTTGCCGAGCGAGCGGGCGAACTCGAAGGCGCGGTCGAAGCTCTCGTCGGAGGTGAGGATCGTGCGCACGACCTCGACGAGCTTCATCACCGGCACCGGGTTGAAGAAGTGGAGCCCCACGAACTTGTCCGGCCGCTTGGTGAACATGGCCATCTGGGTGACGGTGAGCGACGAGGTGTTGCTCGCGAAGATCGCCTCGGGCTTGACCGCCTCGTCGAGCGCCGTGAAGGTCTTGCGCTTCTCGTCCAGGTTCTCGATGATGGCCTCGACCACGAGGTCGCAGTCCGCCAGGGGGTCCAGGTCCACCGTGCCGGAGAGGCGGCCGAGCGCCTCGTCCCTCACCGACGCTTCGAGCTTGCCCTTGTCCACCGCCTTGGCCAACGAGCCGCGGATCTTGTCGATCCCCTTCTCCACCAGCTCCTCGGTCACCTCGCGCACGACCGTCTCGTAGCCGGCGCGCGCGGCGACCTCGGCGATGCCGGACCCCATGAGTCCCGCGCCGAGGACTCCCACCTTGCGAATCTTGCTCATCAATCCCTCCTATGGAGTTGGTCTCAATTCAAGAATTTCTCTCTCTTCATCCCCGAGCCGGGCGAGCCGGAGCGCCAGGGCGCCCGGCACCGCGAAGGGGAGCCGCTCGGCCCACTCGACCACCTTGACCCCTGGCCCGGCCAGCAGCTCTTCGAGGCCCAGCGACCCCACCTCGCCCGGATCGAGGCGGTAGAGGTCGGCGTGAAGGAGCCGCCCCCCCGCCCCAACGTGCTCGCGGATCAGGTTGAAGGTCGGGGACTGCACCTCGCGGGGACCGATCCCCAGGGCCTGGCCGATCCCCCGGGCGAGCACGGTCTTGCCGCTCCCCAGCTCCCCCGACAGAAGCAGCACGCCGTCCGGCGCCAGCTCCTCCGCGAGCGCCCGGCCGAGATCCATCGTCTCGGCCTCGGTGCGGGTCACCCAGCGTCTCATGAATGCCGGTGCCGGGCGAGAGGCCGCCGGCCGTGCCCGCGGCCGGGCCCAGGGTCGTGCTCGTCCTCGTCGTCCTCTTCTTCCTCCCCGGTAAGCTCCCGCAGTGCCTCGGGGAGAGCGTCGATCAGGTCGCCCGCGGCCAACGCCACCTCCCCCTGGAATGAGGCGGCGATGTCGCCCGCCAGGCCGTGGAGGTAGACGCCGAGGAGCGTCGCGTCCAGGGCGTCCAGCCCCTGGGCGAGGAGGCCGGCGATCAGGCCGGTGAGCACGTCGCCGGAGCCGCCGGTCGCCATGCCGGGGTTGCCGGTGGGGTTCACGAAGACCGCCCGGCCGGAGGCGACGAGGGTCAGGCTCCCTTTCAGGACCACGATCGCCTCGGTCTCCTCCGCCGCGCGCCGGGCCGCCGCGATCCGGTCGGCCTGGACCTCCGCGGTGGGGATGCCGAGGAGCCTCGCGAGCTCGCCGGGGTGCGGGGTGAGCACGGTCTCGCTCCGGCGCTCGGCGAGCTCGCCGGCGCGGCCGGCGAAGGCGTTCAGGCCGTCCGCGTCGAGCACCAGGGGCAGCGGGCAGTCGAGGGCGATCCGGCGGATGGCCTCGGCCGTGGCCGGCTCCTGGCCCAGCCCGGGCCCGAGCGCCAGGACGGCTTTCCCCTCCGCCGCGTCGAGCACCGCGTCCACCGCGGCCTCGGTGATCTGCCCGGCGGGAGACGACGGCAGCTCGAGCGTCATCGATTCGATCGACCCTAAGTCCACGGTCTGGACGATCGGCTCCGGCACCGCGACGGTCACGAGCCCGGCGCCCGCGCGCACGGTGGACCGGGCCGCGAGGATGGCGGCGCCCGCCTTGCCGTTCGAGCCGGCCACGAGGAGGGCGTGGCCGTAGTCCCCCTTGTGCGTGCCCGCCTCCCGGGGCGGCAGAAGCTCCGCGAGCTCTTCGCCCATCAGCAGGTGGAGGTCGCCGTCCTCCTCCTCCACGTCCTCCACGAGGCGCGGGGGGATGCCGAGATCGGTCACCACCATCTCCCCCACCGAGTCGGCGGCCGGCGGGAAGACGTGGGCGACCTTGGGGGCGGCGAAGGTGACGGTGAGCGCCGCCTCCACGTGGGGCGTGAACGCCTCGGCCCGGCTCCCCGACAGGCCGCTCGGCAGGTCGACGGCCACGCACGGGATGGGCAGCTCGTTCATCGCCTCGACGACTTCCGCGAAGAGCCCCGTGAGCGGCCGGGCGAGGCCGGTGCCGAAGAGGGCGTCCACCAGGAGGTCGCAGTCCGCGGCGTCGTCCAGGGCATCGGCCAGGTCGTCCTCCGTCGCGACCTCGCGCAGGGGCAGCTCCATCTTCCGGCAGACACGCAGGTGGACGGCGGCATCCGGGGAGAGCTCCCGGCCGCCGGTCACGAGGACGATCCGGACCTCCCAGCCGCGCACGGAGAGGAGGCGCGCCACGGCGAGCCCGTCGCCCCCGTTGTTGCCCGGCCCGCAGAAGATCGCCGCGGACTCGGCATCCCCGAAGGCCTCCCCGATCGCCTCGACGACCCCCAGGGCGGCGTTCTCCATGAGCACGAGGCTCGGGATGCCCAGATCTTCGATGGCGGCGCGGTCGACCTCGCGCATGGCTTCGGCGGTCAGAATCCTCATGCGATGTCCTCCAGGTGCGGAATCCGCCTCCAGGCTTCGAGGAGCGTCCGGGTGCGCGGGCAGCCCAGGTCGTCTCCGGTCATGCGGGCGGCCAGCCGGGCGAGGTCCTCGGGCGTATCCACGTCCGAGGCGGGCGGCAGCATCTCGAGGGCCAACCCCAGCTCCCGGCAGCGGTCGAGGGTCGCGGGCAGGACCCTCTCGGTGCTCCACTCGATCCCTTCGAACAGCCGCCGGGAGACGGCGCCGGCGCGGAGCGCGATCAGGTAATAGCCGCCATCCTCGGCCGGCCCCAGGACCACCTCCGCCCCCCGCTCGAGCGCCTCGAAGGCGCGGTGGACGATCTCGACCGGCAGAGTGGGATGGTCGCTCCCCAGGGCCGCCACGGAGGCGGCCTCCTCCCCCGCTTCGGAAAGCGCCAGGAACAGCCGCTCGCCGAGATCCTCCCCCCGCTGGCGCACGCCGGGGACCGGGCCCTCCGGCACCTCGTCTCCCGGCTCCAGGGCCCAGGCGAGGCGGAGGTCGAACTCCCCGCCCGCGAGCCGCGCGAGGAGGTCCGAGAGGAACGCGGCGTGCAGCTCGGCGGCCTCGGCCGGGGTAAGATCCCCGATCAACCGGGTCTTCACCCGGCCCGCCCGGGCCGGCTTGGTGAACAGCAGAAGTCGGCGGGTCTTACGGGCGGGGGTCGGCACGGCGGAGGATTCTACCCGATGGGCATCCTGACGCTCTTAACCGATTTCGGGACGGAGGACTACTACGTCGCCGCGGTCAAGGGGACGGTCCTCTCCCGGGCCCCGGGCACGGAGATCGTCGACGTCTCCCACCAGGTCCCTCCCGGGGATGTCGAGACCGCCGCCTTCCTCCTTGCCGCGGCAGCCCCCGCTTTCCCGGCGGGGACCGTCCACCTGGCCGTCGTGGACCCCGGGGTGGGGAGCGGCCGGCGCATCCTCCTCGCGCGGACGGACCGGGCCCTCTACCTCGCGCCCGACAACGGGCTCCTCACCCCGTTCCTCCCCGGGGCCCGGAAGGTCTGGTCGGTCGAGCGGGAGGACCTCTTCCTTCCCGGACCGGGCCGGACCGTCCACGGGCGGGACCGCTTCGCCCCGGTGGCCGCGGCGCTCCTCTGCGGAGAGCCTCCGGAAGCCATGGGGCCGGAGATCGCGGACCCCCGCCGCCTGCCGGGCGAGCCCCCACACCGCGAGCCGGGCCGGCTCACCGGCCGGGTCGTCCACGTGGACCGCTACGGCAACCTCGTCACGGACATCCCCGCGGGCTGGCTCCCTGGCGGGCTCTGCCGGTTCTCCGTGGGCTCCCGCTCCACCACCCTCTTCGCCACCCACTACGCGGAGATCCCCCCGGGCGAGCCCGCCGCGCTGCCCGGCTCGCTCGGCACGATCGAGCTGTCCCTCCGGGGCGACGACCTCGCCCGGCGCTGGGGCGTCGAGCGGGGTGCCCCCGTAAACGTGGCGTGGCGTCCGGATTCTTTGGAACAGAAGGAGTTGTGACAGCCGGGTGACAACCTTGTCCAGGTTTTCGGGCTACAATGGCCTCTTGTTCGAGGCCGCGTGTGCCCGATCGATCTGGGAAGGAGCGAGTGGAATGAACAAGTGGGAGTACAAGATCATCAACATCCGCAGCGAGAACTACCGCCTCGATCCCAACTCCGCGACACAACTGAACCAGCTCGGGGAAGAGGGGTGGGAGCTGGTCTCGATCACCTCCGTGAACTTCAAGACCGGAGCGACCGACAACATCGCCATGGTTTTCAAGCGGCCCGTCGCCTGAGCGCACCCTGCGTTCCGGCGGACCGCAACCTTCCAGGGCGGCTATCGAGGGCCGCCCCTACCTCCCCTGAAGGCGCTTCCTGGAGCGCTTCTTCCCCCGGCGCAAAGCCAGGGCGAACCCGGCCGCGCCCGCGGCCAGGGTGAGGAGGACGTATCTCTTCTTCGGGAGGATGCCGACCTCCGTCCGGACGGCGGTCCGCACCTCCGCGAGGCGCTCTTCGGCCTGGCGGCGGGTCAGCTCCAGCCGGATCTCGGCGGCGCGCCGGGCCTCTTCCAACCGGTCGGTCATGGCAGCTCTCTCCCTAGGGGCTCCGCGGCGGGGGTGACGTCCACCGTCTTGGGCTCGGCCAGGAGCCGCTGCCACCACTCGATATGGTCGTCCACGCGCCGCCGCACGTTCTCGATGGGGTTCTCGGCCTTCCGGAGCTGCCGGAGGCCGAGGCTGACGAGGACCACCGCGGCGATCGCGAAGAGCGCCAGCACGATGAGAGCGGCGGCCCACAGTTGGAGCCAGATGTAGAGCAGAGAGACCAGGACGAAGACGAGAAGGCCCACGATCCAGAAGGCCAGCATGGCGGCGCCGCCAAAGAGGCCGAGCGCCACCCCGAAGTGCCGGCCGGAGGTCGCGAAATCCTTCTGCAGGGCCTCGAGCTCGGCCCGGAGCACCTCCAGGAGCGACTCCCCCAGCGAACGAAACAGCTCAATCCATTCCCGCATCCCGCCCCTCCTTATCCGCCCCAATCGAACCGTCAGTCTATCGCGTCGCCGGCCGCGGACCGCCACCCACCCGGATGCCGCGGCTCAGGAACGAGGACTGGGCGGCCACGTCGTCCCGCACGCCGATCGCCACCCGCTGCTCGCCCGGGCGCATCAGGAGCGAGATCGAGTAGATGTAGTCCTTGGCCGTGGCCGTGGCCACGTCGGCGTTGGGGATGCTGATCGGCACCGGCGTCTGCTGCACCTCCGAGGTGTTGCCCGAGGAGTCCATGGCGGCGACGAACACCCGCACCTTGGCCTCGTGCGTCAGCTCGCGGGGGACGAGCACGAGCTTGCCCAGCGGGATGCGCACCAGGAGAGGCATCAGGTAGAAGCCGTCCTGCCGCGCCTGCGGCTTGCCGAACTCGAGCGAGACGCCCAGGGGGTTGTCCTCGAAGGGGAAGTTGAGCGCGGCGAGCGTGCTGTCGCTCATTCGCGCCTCGGTGCTCTTGTCGCGGTAGCCCTCGCGGTGGCGCACCTGGAGGCCCTTCTTCTTCACCTTGACTTCGATCTTGTAGTACCGGCCGTCGCCGTAGTGGGTCGGCGAGTAGCCCAGGGAGTAGTAGCTCCCGAAGTCCTCGGCGATCCGCTCCAGGTGCGGGGTGACGATGTTGGCGTTCAGCACCGCGACGCCGCCCGTGCGCTCGGCCAGGAGCTGGAGCGGGCTCTGGAGGTTCGAGATGCGCACCGAGTCGATCAGCGTCGAAAGGCCCGGCGCCGACGGCCCCGGCCCCTGGTTTTCGGCCGAGTTCGAGTCGTAGACCCTTAAACCCGCGGCGTCGATCGTGTAGAAGGTGATCCGGTTGGCGTTCGCCTGGGCGGTCAGCTCCTGGAGGCGGCGCGAGACGTCGTAGGTGAACGCCTCGGTCATGCTCACGCTCTGCTCGCCGTACTTGTTCTGGACGGCGTAGAAGACATCGTGCCCGGAGATCATCTGGAGGCCGTCGCTCACGTAGAGGATGGCCTTCCTCCCCGGCATGCCGGCCAGCGAATTCGTGATCTCCTTCAGCGCGTCGATCGAGAAGGACATGTCGTTGAACACCGACTGGGCGTAGCTGCGGGCGTAGTTCTCGGCTTCTTGGGCGCTCTGCGAGTCCTCGATCCGGCGCATCGCGTCGCGGCGCTCCGAGTCCTGGTGGACGGCGTGGGCCGAAACCTTCTCGAGATCCAGGAGCGACGCGGCGATCAGGCCCGGGTCGCTCGTGAAGGTGCGCCGCACGTGGAGCTCGCGGTCGTAGGTGGCGAGCATGATCTGGTCGTCCTTGTTGAGCTTGGAGCCCAGGAAGGCGCGCAGCTCCCGCATGACCCGGTTGCGGTTGAACGGACGAAGGTTGAAGTTGTCGATGTAGACCACCAGCCGGAGGCGCTGGTCCTCGGGGAGCGGCGGCCGCTGCTCCACCTGGACCGGAGCGGGAGCCCCTGGGACCGCCGCCGTCTGGGGCGCCGGAGCCTCGTCCTCGGGCGTCGCGACCGGCCTTCCACCCTCGACCGCGTAGAAGTTGGTGATCTGGATCGGCCGGCCGTTCTCGAAAATCTCGAAGTCGTCCCTGGTGAGGCCGTTGACCCGCTTGCCGCCCTTCTCGGTCACGTAGACGTCGACGTTGACCACGTTGACGTTGACCGTGTCCATGAAGAACCCTTCCTGGTCCCCGCCCGGGGGCGCGGAAGGTTTGGCGGGGGCGGGCTTCTGGGCCCCCGCTCCGGCCGCGAAAAAGCTCCCCAGGGCGAGGAGCAGACCGCACAGAACAACGAGTCGCCGCGATGCTGGCTTCATTTTTGGCTTCTTCCTCTAAAAGACTCCGTCGAACGTCATTATAGGGGACGGGCAGGGGCGCAGCATGCCGCGCCCCTACTTTGGCGGCGCCACCTTCACCGCGGCGGTCGTGATCTTGCCCGAGAGCGGATCGAAGATCGCGATCGTCAGGTCGTGCCGAAGCTTCCGGAGCGTGAGCGTCGTCTCGTAGCGCACATGGCCCCCCGGCTCGGGCTGCCGGTCCGTGGACAGCGTCAGGGGGACGACCGGCATGTCCGCCTGGTTCCCCCTCTCGTCCTGGGCCGCGATCCGGAGCTCGAGCTCCGAGACGTACTTGCCGTCGACCGGCACGAAGGTGATCGACTCGACCGGAATGGCGAGCGTGAGCGGCACCTGCATGAGCTTCCGGCCCGAGGCGGCCGCGGCGCCCAGTTGGACCGGCATCGGGAGCGAGCCCGGGGCGTTGCCGAACAGCATCGCGCTCTCGACCATCATCGACACCTCGGCCTTGCGCGAAAGGTCTAAGAAGCTCTCCCGCGAGCGCACCTTGAAACCGGGAAGGGGACGGGCCAGCTCGACCTTCACGTCGTGACGCTTGTCGTTGCCCTGCCAGGTCGGGGTGAAGCCGAGCCAGTAGTAGGACCGGGTGTCCCCCGCCACCGTCTCCAGCGTCTTGGCCCGCGACGAATTGAGGAGCGGCCGGCCGCCGGTCTGCTCGGCCACGTACTGGAGCGACGCCTCGTTCTCCCGCTCCCGGATGTTGATCCCGCCCGCGATCGGACCCTGGGAGAGCGCGCTCGTGGCCTGCGCCTCGACGCCCGGGACGTCCACCGGGTAGATCGTATAGCCCAGCCGGTTCGCCGTGTCCACCAGCGGCCGGAGGATCTCCTCGCCGCGCGGCATGTCGCTCGTCGAGAGCACCGGCCGGTTCGGGTTGTTGATCGCGTAGTCCGCGGGCGAGAACGGCCAGCCGCCGGAAAGCAGCAGCATCACCTTGCGGCCGGGAGGCGCGGCACAGCCGCGCAGCGTCGACACCGCCCCGTGAACGGCGCGGTCGACCTGCCCGGCCAGGCGCTCTACGAAGCCCAGCTCGTCGATGTCCAGCCGCTGGGCGAAGGAGACGCGCGAGCCCGGCTCGATCCGGTCCCCGGTCAGGCTGTTCGAGGTCTCGAACATCCGCAGCTCCGCGAGCCTCTGCGCGCCGTAGGAGGGCTCGTGGATCGCGTTGTCGATCGCCCGGGAGAGGTCGCGCTCGGAGTTGGACCAGGTGGACAGCATCTGCAGCCGCCCGTCGTAGGAGACGATGGCCATGCGGTCCTCGGGGCCCAGGCGCCCCAGGTCCTCCTTCAAAGTCCGCAGCACCTCGTTCCTCCGGGCGCCGATCGAAAACACGTTGTCGATGAACACGACGTAGCTGGTGCCGACCGGGCTTCCCGGGGCCAGGCTCGGCAGACCGGGGACCGGCGGTGCCTCGGCCTCCGTGCCGGAGGCGGCGATGGCCTGGCCGCCGCGCACCTCCGAGAAGTACTCGACGGGCACCACCTTGCCGTCCACCTTCAGGCGGAAATCAGAGGGCCCCAGGTTCTGCACCCGGTTGCCCTCGCGGTCGGTGACGACCGCTTCGACGTTGACGACCCGCACGTCGATCTGCTCGCCGAAGACGCTCGGCGGCGCCTCCTGGGCCGGCTGCTGCTGCGCCCCGGCGGGAAGCGCAGCGGCGAGGAGAGCGCCCAACAGAGCGGCGCGGGTTTTGGATCGGAAGGGATTCATAGGGCTTTCTCCAAAGGGCGGCAGTGAAGACCGCCCGGGGGGTTCTCTCAAGAGAACACCGGGCGGGGGGATCTGTCTTCCCCGGGGAGCTGAACACGGACCGACACGGACCAACAAGGACCAACAAGGACGAACACTCCCGACTCCACGCTGTCCGTGCTGGTCCTTGCCGGTCCGTGTTCGTCCGTGTTCGCCCTCCCCCTACCGCACCTTCCCGGCCACCCGGGGGTGCACCGTGGCCTCCCCCCAGAGCACCGTGCCGTTGACCGGATCGTGAACCGTGAACACCAGACGCTGCTCGGTGTCCCGGAGCTTCACCACGGTCTGGAAGCGGGCGTAGCCGCCGCCCTGGGGCAGCTCCTTGACCCTCACGCGCAGCTTCGAGGTCGGCAGCTCCGAGCGCCCGCCCTTCGTGTCCAGGGCGGCCACGGCGAGCGGGGCCTCGGCGATGTAGCCGTCCCCCTCCGGCGTGAGCGCCAGCGAGGAGACCGGCACGCCCACGGTCACCGGCACCTCGATCTGCCGCCGGCCCGCCTTCTTCGGCTCGCCCAGTTGCACGATCAGCCTCTTCTCCTCTTCCGGGGCGCCGAAGAGGAGGGCGCTCTCCGCCTTCATCTTCGCCTCGGTCTGCCGCGACAGGTCCGAGAAGCCGGCGCGCGAGCGGGTCTTGAAGCCGGGGCGCCGGACCTCGATCTCGACCTTGTGGCGCGATTCGTCCGCCTTCCACGCGGGGGTGAAGCCGAGCCAGTAGTAGGACGAGGTATCCGCCGCCACCTGGCGCAGCACGTCCATCTTCGCCGTGCTCGCCACCTTGCCGCCGGTCCGGGTGGCGAGCACGTCCAGCACCTTCATCCCGCGGGTGTCGGACGAAGCGGCGTCCACCGGATAGACCGTGTAGCCCAGGCGGTTGGCGTCGTCGATCATCGGCCCGTAGAGGTGCGGCGCCACGGACATCGCCCAGCCCGCGGTGAGGAACAGGAGGACCTTGCGCCCCGGGGGGGCCTCGAACCCGCGCAGGGCCCCGGTCGCGGCCTGCGCCGTCTTGCCGAGCCGGCCCCGCGTCTCCGGGCTCACCCGGCTGTTCAGGGTCGCCATGAGCGCGGCGATCTCCCCCTGATCGAGCTCCAGGGCGATGGCCGCTTCGAGGGCGGTGTCCATGTCCTCTCCCATCGAGCGGTGCTGCGCCAGGAACTGGTGGCCGTGGGCGGGGCGCTTTTTCGCCCCCGAAAGCGCCGCGGTCACGAGGGCGCGATCGTTGCTCCAGGGGCAGAGGACATCGATCTCGGCGCCGTCGAAGGCGAGGACCGCCATCTCGTCGCCCGGTTTCATCGCCCCGAGGTCGCGCGCGATGCGGGTCAGCAGCTCGTCCCGGGTGCTCGGGACCGAGAAGGAGTCGTCGATGAGGACCAGATAGCGCCGCCCCACCTCCTCCCCCTTCCCGACCTGGGCGGAGACCGCCTCGCCGTCGCCCGTGGCCGCGGCTTCCCCTTCCACGATCTCGCTGAAGTACTCGACAGGCACCTCCTTGCCGTCGACCAGCAGGCGGAAGTCCTCGGGCTTCAACCCGCGCGCCATGTTCCCCTTCTCGTCGGTGACGACGGTCTCGACGTTGACCACCCGCACGTCGATGACCTCGCCGAAGACCTGCGGCCCGGGCTCCTCCTGGGCCGCCACGGGTGAAGCTCCCGCCACCAGGACGGTCAAAGCGCCGATCCAGAACCTTGAAGACTTCATCGGGCTCCCCTTTCGTTCCGTCTGCCCTGCTTGCTTGGACCGCCACATCTTTCAAGAAGTTCCCTCGCTCCTCCAAGGGTATGCGAAAAAGGCGGGCGCGCACCGGTGGCCGAGCCGCACCACGTTTAATAACCGCGCCAGCGAATGGCGCGACTCGACAGGAGGAGAGGACTATGAGCCGGAAGCTCGCCTGGCTACTGTTGTTCGCCTTTGGCGGCGTGGCCCACGCCGCCCCAGAGACCGTCGTTCCCACCGCCGCCAGCCATACCGTGCTCGACGTGAGCCGGCTGGAATCCGTCGTCCCCTCACGGCTGGATCTGGTTCGCCTCGGGGAAGAGGACGTGGCACGCGACCGGGAGGGGCTGCCGCCGCGCTTCGCCGTTCCGGAGAGGGTGTCGATCACTCCCGCCCAACACGGCACCTGGGAGGATCTGGGCGACGGCCGGATGCTCTGGCGGCTGCGCGTCGTGGGCCGCGAAGGGACGACGTCCCTGAACCTGGGCTTCACCACCTTCAGGCTGCCGAGACAGGCCCGTCTGCTGCTCTACTCGGCGGACGGCACCCAGATCTCGCGCGCCTTCACCGCCGCGGACAACGAGGCGCACGGCGAGCTGTGGACGCCGGTCCTCACCACCAAAGACCTCATCGTAGAGCTCACCGTGCCGAAGACGCTGGCCCGGCGGGTCAAGCTGGAGCTCGGCTGGATCAACCAGGGCTACCGCGGCTTCGGAACGCTCCCCGCCGATGACTACAGCAAGTCCGGAAGCTGCAACATGGACGTCGAGTGCCTGGCCTCGGGCGATACGTGGCGCGACGAGATGCGGGCGGTGGGCGTGATCTCGACCGGTGGCTCCACGTTCTGCACCGGGTCGCTGTTGAACAACACGGCCGGCGACCGCAAGATGTACTTCATCACGGCCAACCACTGCTCGATCAACTCTTCGAACGCGGCTTCGCTCGTGGTCTACTGGAACTACCAGAACTCCTTCTGCAGGACGCCCGGCAGCGCCGCGAGCGGCCAGGTCGGCGACGGCACGCTCACCCAGTTCCACACCGGCTCCTTCTTCCGTGCCTCCTACTCCCCCTCGGACGTCACCCTGGTGGAGCTCGACGACCCGCCGGTCACCGCCTACAACCATCACTGGGCGGGCTGGGACCGCTCGACCGGCAGCCACGCGTGCAGCGCCGCGTCGCCCTGCGCGTCGATCCACCACCCGTCGACCGACGAGAAGCGGATCACCTACGTCACCACCAACATGGTGAGCACGAGCTACAACAGCCCGACCTCGCCGGGCGACGGCACCCACCTCTGGGCCCGCTGGGCGACCGATCCTCCGGGCCCCTTCACCGTGGCGGGCGTGACCGAGCCCGGCTCGTCCGGCTCGCCGCTCTACAACAGCGCGGGCCGCTTCGTCGGCCAGCTCCACGGCGGACCGTCCTCCTGCGGCGCCACGGGCAACAACCTCTCCGACTACTACGGGCGCTTCAGCGTCTCCTGGACCGGGGGCGGCACGAACAGCACCCGCCTCTCGAACTGGCTCGACGCGGGCAATACCGGCGCCACGACCACCAGCGGCATCAACGGCAGCACCGGCCCCTGCACGCCGCCCGCGGCGCCGGCCGGCCTCTCCGCCACCGCGGCGTCGCAGTCGCAGGTGAACCTCTCCTGGAGCGCCGCCTCCGGCGCCACCTCGTACACGGTCCTGCGCTCGACGACCAGCGGCGGACCCTACACCTCGGTGGGGACTTCGGCCACCACGTCCTTCTCGAACACGGGGCTCTCCTGCAACACGGCCTACTACTACGTGGTGACGGCGTCGAACGGGAGCTGCAGCTCCGGCAACTCCGCCCAGGCGCAGGCGACGACCTCGGCCTGCACGGGCAACGTGCTGCAGAACGGCGTTCCGGTGACGGGGATCTCGGGGGCGGCCGGCAACCAGCAGTTCTGGACGATGAGCGTGCCCTCGGGAGCGTCGAACCTGCAGTTCCAGACCTCGGGCGGCACCGGCGACGCCGACCTGTACGTGCGGTTCGGCTCGGCGCCGACCACCTCGGTCTACGACTGCCGGCCCTACACGGGCGGCAACAATGAGACCTGCACCTTCGCCGCCCCGGCCGCGGGCACCTGGCACGTGATGCTGAACGGCTACTCGGCCTACTCGGGCGTGTCGCTCGTCGGGAGCTATCAGACGGGCTCGACCTGCACGGCCATTTCGGACGTGGAGCCGAACGACAGCGCCACCGCGCCGCAGGCGATCTCGGGGACCTGCAACCAGATCTCCGGGACCTTCCTGAACGACTCGACGACGCAGCAGTACGACTACTTCCGCCTGAGCCTGCCGGCAGGCCGTACGGTGACGGCGCTGCTCAACGGCCTCACCGTGGACTACGACCTCCACATCTTCAACTCGACCACGGGGAGCGCGGTGGCGAGCTCCACGGCCGGCGGCACGACCGCGGACCAGGCGTCCTGGACCAACACCGGCGCCTCGGCGGTCAACGTCTACGTCCGTGTCCTTCGCTACTCGTCGACCCGGACGACCTATCAACTGAGAGTCAGCTACTGATCTGACGGGAAACACCTCCGCCGCCTTACGAGGCGGCGGAGGCTCGTGGTTCTCTAGGAGTGTGTGGGTGCCAGAAGCTGAGGGGTGTCGAGAGGAGCGAGCTCCTTCAGGGAGTCCAGCTCTTTGGAGACTCTCGCTCGTTCCGTGCGGGAAAGCTCGATCATCCGGTCAGCCATTTCCAGAACGTCGTCGATCGGGTCGGTCTCTACCGGGTGCGTCGCCATCGTTCTCTCCCTCCCGGCAAGAAATACAAGCAAGATATAAACCAGGCTCGATTCCATGCCGGCAAGGGACTCAGGAGTGCCCGGCGGCCACCGGCATCGCCAGGCGGCTCTTCAGGTGGGCCACGATCTTCGGCCCGTGATCCCGGGAGTTCTCGATGAAGATGCGGTCGGTCCACCGGCCGGCCTGGAGCGTGCCGGCCACGTAGAGGCCGGGGACGTTCGACTCGCAGGTCTCGGGGTCGAAGGCGGGGATCAGGGTCTCGGGATCGACCTCGATGCCGCAGCGCCGTTCGAAGGCGGCGTCGGGCTGGTAGCCGATCAGCACCAGGGCGGCCTGGGCCGGGATCACCTGGACGCCCGACGGCGTCTCGACCTCGACGCCTCCTTCGGGGAGGAAGGCCCGCACCGTCGTGTGGAAATGGGCCGGGATCGATCCCTCCTCGATGCGGTTTTCGATGTCCGGCTTCAACCAGTACTTGACACCGGGCTTCATGTGCGGCCCGCGGTGCACCAGGGTCACCTGCACGCCGCTGCGCCAGAGGTCGAGCGCCGCCTCGGCCGCAGTGTTGCCGGCGCCGATCACGACCACGTCCCGGCCGAAGTAGGGGTTGGGCTCGGTGTAGCGGTGGGAGACCCAGGGGAGGTCCTCCCCCGGAACCCCTAAATACCGCGGGTTCACGAAGTAGCCGGTGGCGATCGCCACGGCCCGGGCGCGGAACGTCCGCGGGCCGCCGATCTCGCGCACGGTGCGGACGGTGAAGAGATCGCCGTCCTTCCGGATCTCCTCCACGTCCTCGAAGAGGGCCGTGGGGATCTGATAGTGCTGGACGACGAAGCGGTAGTAGGCGAGCGCCTGCTGCCGCGTGGGCTTGTCGTCCGGAATGGTGAAGGGGACGTCCGCGATCTCCAGCCGGTCGCGGGTGGTGAAAAACTGCATGAAGGTGGGATAGCCCTGAATGGCGGCGGTGAGCGGTCCGCGGTCCACGAGGAGGACCGAGAAGCCGTTGCGCCGCGCCTCGGCGCCGATGGCGATCCCCGTGGGCCCGGCGCCCACGACCAGAAGATCGAGAATGTCGTTCACGTGTTACCTCTCTTCCCGGGGCTTCAGCCTGTACAGGTGGTCGACAGGGCCGTGCCCGCCCTCCCTCCCCAACCGGTACGCGGCCGCCATCGCCCCATGCAAATACTCGACCGCCCCGGACACGGCGCGCGGCAGATCCTCCCCCGCCCCGAGCCGGGCCGCGATCGCGGAGGACAGCGTACACCCGGTGCCGTGCGTCGCGGAGGTGTGGAGGCGCGGATGGGTGAAGCGGTGAACGCGCCCGCCTTCGAGCAAAAGGTCCACGACCTCCTCCCCCGCCGCGTGCCCGCCCTTGGCGAGCACCGCCGGCCCCCGGGCCGCGAGCGCTTTCGCCGCCCGCAGGCGCTCCTCCTCGGTGCCGGCCGGAAGGCCCGTCATCCGGAAGAGCTCCGGAAGGTTGGGGGTGACGAGGGCACAGAGGGGCAGCAGGTCTTCGAGGATCGCCTCGACGGCGTCGTCCGCGAGCAGCGGATCGCCGCTTTTTGCGACCATCACGGGATCGAGCACCACGGGGACGCCGGTTCCGGCCAGGTGGGCGCGCAGCCGGTCCGCTACGGTGCGGACGATCGGGGCGCTCGCGAGCATGCCGATCTTCACCGCGTCGGCGCCGATGTCTTCGAGCACGGCGTCGAGTTGGGCGGCCACCATCCCGGGCGGGGTTTCGAAGACGGCGCGCACCTCGCGGGTGTTCTGGGCGGTGAGCGCGGCGATCACGCTCATCCCGTAGGCGCCGTGGGCGGCGAAGGTCTTCAAGTCGGCCTGGATGCCGGCCCCGCCACCCGAGTCCGACCCGGCGATCGTCAGGAGGCGGGGCGGCGTGGGCCTCATGCCGCGCGCGGCTCGAGCTGCCGGCGGCGCATCCAGCCGATCCCCAGAACCAGGAGGAAGACGCCGATGCTGATCATCTGGGCCAGGGTGAAGCCGGCGAAGAAGCGGTCGTCCTTGGCGCGCACCAGCTCGACCAGGAAGCGCTCGACCGCGAGGAGCGCGAGCACCGTGAGCGCCACCGTGCCCGAGGGCCGGTCGCGCTTGAGCAGCCAGACGCCGATCCCCCAGATGACGAGGGCCATGGCCGTCTCGTAGAGCTGGGTCGGGTGGACCCGGAGCAGCGTGTCGTCCGGAATCGAGGCCGGGATGCTCACGCCGAAGGCTTCGCGCAGGCTGCCCGCCGTGGTGGGAGGAATGCCCACGGGGAACGCCACGCCCCACGGGAGATCGGTGGGCCGGCCGTAGTCGTCTCCCACCAGGAAGCAGCCGACGCGGCCGACGGCGTAGCCCAGGGCGAGCGCCGGGGCCGTGGCGTCCGCGAGCGGCCAGGCCGGGAGCCGGCGGTGGTGGATCATCCAGATCACCGCGATAGCTCCCAGGATGAAGCCGCCGTACCAGACGAGCCCGGAGCGGTCGAAGAGAACCCGCCAGTCCTGGGTGAGGATGGCGTAGTAGACCTTGGCCCCGACGATCCCGCCCACGCCCGCGGCGAAGATCAGGGCGGAGGCGTCCTCTTCGTCACCGATGCCCAGCCGCTTCATGCCCCAGCGGAGCTGGATATAGCTCGAAAGGAACGCGAGGACCAGCAGGACCCCGAAGGGGCTGATCGAGAACGACCCGATATGGAAGAGCTCTTGGATCATGATGTCGGTAGGGCGCGGTCCCGCGCCGGCGCGGAATGGTAGCACGGGTGGGGAGGAGGGGCCGGGGGGCCTCATCCTCCGCCGCGCCTTTCCCCCGCCCGGCCCTCACCCCCGGCCCCTCTCCCACCACCCCTTTCCCCCGCCCTGGGAGAGGGGAGAAAACATGTCGT
>DATHUD010000621.1:0-6553 GCA_035462575.1 Thermoanaerobaculia bacterium
TCTCCAACATTCACCCTCTCAACCTGGGCTTCAACCGGAGGACCTCCCGGAAACGGTGGTGGTCTTCGTTGAACGGCGGAGGGCTTCGGGCGATCTTTGCGGGAGGCCCCCGGTTAAGCCCTTAAACGTTGTGCGGACGGAGTATGGAACCTCATGGAGAATGTCTTCTGGGTCATTGCCGGGAAGCTCGCGGGTAGACCAGGCCCCGACCGTGTTCCGTGGAACTTGGCGGCGATGCGCGACGCAGGCATCGGCGCGATCTTGTCGGTCAACGACGGTCTGTTGTGCCATCCTGAAGACTTCGAAGCATGCGGCATCGTCTACGCCTGCATTCCACTGTCCGAGAATGCGCCACCGCAACCCGGTGACGACGAGACCTGCCTGCGGGCGTTGCCTTTAGCCTACGCCTTCCTCCAGCAGCAGATGAGGGATGGCCGCGCAACAGTCGTGCATTGTTCGTCGGGCAAGGATCGGACCGGACTCCTTCTCGCCTACTACCTCGTGCGGGAGGAGGGACTGTCTGTCGCAGCAGCGATGGAGGAACTGCGACGTGTGCGGCCGTGTGCGTTGACAGCCCTGGGTTGGTATCAGTTCGCGATCGACGTTCTCCGCCGCTCCACGTGAGATGAGGGCGCAACGGTTGCGACCGACCGCCCAAAAAGCGAAGTCAGCAGGCCGGCGAGACGCCGGCGGTCCCAGGAGGCCCTTTGGCGGGCCGCGGTGGGAATCTGGCAGAGTAGAATTAGGCAGCCGGCAGAGGGTGTGGGAGAATGGATGCCTGGGCTCAATGCCAGCTACCTTCCGAAGGAGAGAGATGAAAGTGACCAAGAAGCACTCTCACGGCTCCATGCTCGCGCTGCTCTTGCTGACAGGATGCTGGTTCGCTCTTGGGAGCAGCCGCCCGGCAGGAGCGAATGCCGATGAGCCTTCCGCGACCCCGGCCCTTGACGCCTGCCAGCGTTTTGCAACCCACCACTATCGACAGGTCCGCCCGGAGAGCTTCGTTTCTGTTCGATTGCTCGAAGAGGGCGTGAATCAGAAAAAGTACGAGGGCAAGGTGGGCAGCCAGCCTGTCGGCACGGTGCTGTCCGGCCCTGGTATCTGGCAGGGCAAGACCGGTGGACCGTCGAATGTCCATTTTGTCTGCTTGCTGGAAAACTCCGGAAAACCCCTCTTTGTCGACATTGTCGAGGACGGGCGGCGGGATCCGGTGGATGTGTGCTGGGATGCCTTTGAACCCGGCGAGTGGGGCAAGATGACCCAGTGCCTGCAGAATTCCCTGAAGCGGGAAGAGGCTGCCTTGGCGGATGCACTGAAAAAAGCCACTCAACAGGCAGGAGAATCTCTGGACAAGATTTCGGCAAAGAAAACCTTGCAAGAGAGCAATGCCCAGTGGGTCAAGTATCGGGATACCGAGTGCGCTCGCAGGCAAGCCTTTGTGGCAGGCCGCAACCATCCGGATATCGGCGAGCTCACCTGCCAGATTCGGAAGACTGCCGAGCGAATCTCTGACCTGCAATTTGACGAGTAACCAAAGACGCCTGACCCGGACGGATACCCACGATCGTGCGGCCAGGGTCGTCAGGCGTCTGTCTTGAGGTACGTGACCAATGAGGGATCCGCTTTAGAAAAGCCTCTCGATGGGCGCAATCTGCGCTGCCATTGGCGCAGTCACAGGCACTCTGCTGGTCGCCACCGCAACAGGCTCCGGCTACACCTGGTTTCTCCTCGCGGCTCCGATCGCGGCCTTCCTCACGGGTACAGCCCTATGGTGGCTCTTCCTCGCTCGCAGGGGGCGCTACAGCACAGGCCTTGGCGTCCTCACAGGGGCGCTTGCCGGCGCCCTCGCTCACTACGTCTGTTGGTCCCTCGTACTCCTGGGGGCAGCAACCTGCCACGGGCTCACGGGAGGATGCACCGACTCGCTGGGCGGAGCTCCCATGAACGTCGTCCAGGCCGTTGCAGCGGCGGGGCTCTACTCCCTGGCCAGTCTGCTCTTCTTCGGGTGGCTGACCGTTCCGGGTGGCGCAATCGTCGGTGGGTTCCTCGCTCGCGCCCAACGCAGAGCCCTCTTCCCCAAGCACTAGCCCGCCCGCCCCACCTCCGCCAGAGCCTCGTCCGGCAGCGCGAACGAGCTCGCGATCAGATCCGGGCGAAGTGCCTGGCATCTCGTCCGGACCCTCTCGTGGGCCGTCGCTCGCCCGCAGGCCGTTCGAGTCTCAGAATACCGCCGCCCACCATCCCGGAAAACCGCCCTGCACATAACAACCGCTGCCGAACTCCACGTAGCAGTCGCCGTTCCCGTACCACTCGCAAGCATTGGCGCCGTTCTGGGCGCAGTAGGTATAGCAGGAGCCCGGGTCGGGCTGGTAGACCGGGGACCACCAGTTCCAGTTCGAGCATCCGCGGACGGCCGAGTCGGCCTGCATGCTGCCTCCCGGCGGTGGCGGTGGCGGCGGCGTGGTGCCGGTCGCATAGATGCTGTTGCGCCAGGCGCCGCCGCACATCTGCCCGCTCGAGCACGGCGTATTGCACTCCGAGTCTGCCACCTGGGTGTAGCCGAGTTGGTTGCCCCCGAAGCACTCCCCGTACCACTGCAGCCCGGCATAGGCGAGGCCGTTGGCGCGTGCGAGGTTCACGCACGCGTCGACATCGCCCACGGACCCCAGCCACTGCGGCAGGGCGCGGTTTCCGTCGTCGGTGAAGCAGCCGATGTAGGGACCCGACGGCGGAGGGGGCGGAGGCGGAGCGCTGCAGGCGCTCGGCTCCCACCCGGTGTCCAGCGGGCCGTAGCCGCGCCACACCCCCCAGTTCGAGTCGTACATGTCACGCCCCCGCTGGTCGCGGCCCTGCAGGGGATTGTCGTAGACGCACTCCGTGCTCGACGGGTGGTTCCAGTCGTAGTCCTGATCCATCTCGACCATGTTCGGGTCGGTAACACATCCCCCCAGGATGCTCAGGCCCGTGCGGCAGACGCGGCCATCCGTTGCGCGATAGTCCGCGAAGAAATGCACCTGTGCGGTCGGGTAGCCGCCGACGGTCTCCCGACTGTCAGTGAACGGCTCGTGCGGCCCCGCCCAGTCGCCGCTGTCTCTCCACGACAGGTAGCCGTTGCGGTTCTCGTAGATGTCGCAGTAGGTGGCCCCGCCGGGATAGAGGTACAGCGTGGTGAAGGCGCTGCGCAGAGCATTGTCCATCGACATGAAGAGCCGGTTGTCGTCGGCGCCGTGGCAAGCCCGGCTGTCGGTGTCGCCGCGAATCGAGTACAGGTGTGTGATGTGGTCGAGCAGGCTGGCCCCGTCGCGCAGGTGACTGATGGAGAGGCGATGAGTGATCGTGTAAAAGGCACCCTGCTGCTCGAGACTCAGCGTCCGCCAGACGCGACACTTCGTGTACGCGTCCGCCCAGGGCGCCAGCCGCGTGACGTAGTCTTCGAACAGCCGATCGCGGTTGCCGGACAACGAATCGGCGCTCGCGACGTGAGCGCTGAGCAGCACACACGTGGCCAGCCCTAGAGCGACCACCGCCTTCCCGCATCTGAGCCCCGCCTCCCGCAGTAATCTTTTCATGAGCCCTCCTTTGCACTTCCGTGGACGTCGCCCTTCAACTGCGCCGGCCACTGGATGGTGCGAAAGATAGCTTTACCATTGATGCAACTGAGGGACACCACCCAGGCGCACGGCGCGAACCTGCCTGACGAGGTGGGAGGCGGAGCAGCCCGAATGCCGAAGATCGCCTCGTAACATTTCGTCCAGCAAAAGGGTAGAGTCGACGGCGGCTTTCGCCTGAACGCCGGTGCCTCAGTCGAACGGCTCTTCCCGAGCCAGAGCCTCGTCCGGCAGCGCGAACGAGCTCGCGATCAGATCCGAGTCCGGCTCGGCGATCTCCGGCCAGCGGGCGCGCAGAAGCTGGACGTCGAAGATCTCCTGGACGAGCCCCTCGAAGCGGAGGAAGCCGGCGACCTTCCCGGTCCTCAGGTCGACCACCCAGACGCCGCAGAGCTTCTCCTTCACACGCTCGGTGAGGGGGAGCCCGCCGAAGATGTTGCTCTCGCGGACCTGCGAGAGCCCCACGAAGGCGAAGGGGCCGGCGAAGGCGAGGCCGCGGGTGAAGCCGGGGAGCTCCGCCACGGTGTCCACCCGCCCGCTGACGGGATCGACCACGGCGAGCGTCCCCTTCCCGGACTCCAGGATCCAGAGCTTGCCGCCGTACCAGCGCGGCGCATGCGGCATGGAGAGCCCCCGCGCCACGATCTCACCCGAAGGGACGTCCATCAGCACACCGCCGCGGGCCTTGTCCTCCCGCCACCCATTGGGTGTGTCGGTGGCGCCCAGGGCGGTCACCCAGCGCACCCGGCCGTCCGCGACCGCGAGGCCGTTCAGGTGGCACCGGTCCTCAGGTCTCAAGGCGGTCACGAAGGGGGGACGCCAGCGGGGGACGAAGCTGTGCTCCCGGTCCAGCACCGAGAGGCAGGAGAAGCGGGTGTTGACGATCCACAGCTCGTCTCCGGCGAACGCCATCTCGTGGATGCGGATATCTCCCGTGACATGGCTCGCGCGGGGCAGGAAGACCGCGTCGTGGCGGCCCGGCGGATCGAGCCGCTGGCCGACCTCGGGCTGGTTGCGGTACTCCCAGACGTGCCGCTGTGTGCCGATAGCGAGGTGGCGCGGCCCCACCGCGATGCCCATGGGGCTCGGGAAGGCCCGGAAGTGCGTGTTGAGGCGGTCGCCGTCGGCGCGCGCCGCGATCACCCGGCCGCTCTGGTAGGTCGAGACCAAGAGCGAGAGGCCCAGCTCGCGCAGAAGGGCCGGGACGCCGGCGGTGTAGACGCTGCGGAAGGCCTCGGGGCTGCCGGCCGGGCCGGGAGCGGAGACCGCGGGAGCCCCGGAGCGCGGGCCCTCGGCCGGGGAGCGGTGGACCGGGCGCCGCGCCGGCGGATGGGCGAAGACCCGGCGGGCGCGCTCGGCCACGGGGGTCACCCGCGCGATCACCTCCTGCAGCTCCCCGGCGTTGTGCCGCCACTTGCCGGGCGCCGGCGAGGTCAGGGTGTGGCGCGACAGGGGGAGCGGCGCGGTGAGCGGGCGGTCCCAGGCGAGGCCGGTGAAGTCGCAGAGGCGCTCGATCTCCGCCTGGGGATCGGACACCAGCCGGTCATAGCCAGCCACGCACCAGCGGTCCGCGGGGAGGGCCTCCAGGTCGTCCAGCAGGATCCGGGTCGCGGTGATCCACTGCTCGGTGACGATCTCGCCGAGGCTCCGGCCCCCGAGCTCGCGCCAGCCGGGGACGAGGAGCAGAGACCAGGCGAGATCCTTCCACCCGGGAAGGTGGGGGTAGGTCACGAAGCGCCCCGACTTCCACGCGTCGAGCATGCTGGAGACCGTCTCGCGTGGGTCCCGGTAGAGATAAACGAAGAGGGCGTCCGGGAACGCCTGCGCCAGGAAGGGGACCCGCAGGGAGTTCTTGGGCGTCTTTTCGAGGAGGCGCAGGCCCCTGCCGGCGGGCTCGCCGGGCCGATTGCCGGGCCGATCGCCGGGACCATGGCCGTCGCGGTCCCGGGCCTGGGCGAGAAACCGCTCCTCGAGCTGGCGGACGGCCTCGGGCGTCGCCTCCGCGGCGCTCAGGCGGTTCGACTCCCAGCCGTGGGCTTCGGGATGGAGCCCCTCGATCCCCTCGATCAGGCCATGGCTCTCGCCGCCGGTGGTCCAGACTCCCGGCGCCTGCGCCAGCGTCTCGAACAGCAGGCTCGTGCCCGAGCGCGGGGAGGCGACGATGAAGACGGGGCGGTCGAAGGGGCCCTTGCCCTCGGCCCCTCTCCCGCGAGCGGAAGCGGGAGCGGGCTCGGGGAGGAGGACCGAGGGGGCCAGCTCCGGATTCACCCCCGGCAGCACCACCGCGTGCCGGATCGCCTCCACCACGTCCTGGCCGCCGGCCAGCCGCAGGTCGGCGAACGGGCGGAGGCGCGCGGCGAAGGCGTCGAGGCGGCTCCGGCAGGCGGGCCAGCCTTCGGGGGCGTCCCCCCAGCGCGACCAGAGGGCGCGCCAGTCGCGGTGGAGCGCCTCGGCCTCGGCGCGCAGCTCCGGCGACGGCTCCACAAGCTCGGCCAGGAGCGGAGCCAGGAGCGCCTCCTGCTCCCAGGGAGACATGACGACCGGGACGTTGACCGCCTCCGTGGCGATCTCCGGGTCCGCCTGCGCGTCGAACGGGACGAAGCGCGGCGGCTCGCGAGACCGCTCGATCAGGCCCCAGAAGAAGGCCGAGCCCACCGTGTCCGCCACCAGGTGGATGCGCCGCGTCGGGTTCGGATTGATCACATTGTGGCGCTTCCAGGTATCGAAGATCCACGCTTCGCCCGCGGCCATGTGGATCTCGCGGTCGCCGCAGAGGAAGCGCACCGCCGGATCGGTGACCACGTGGACGTGGATGCGCGCCCGCTGCATCCAGTAGTAGTTGATGTCGCTGTGGGCCGTGGCCTCCGCGTTGCCGTCGAGGCGCATGAGGCGGGTCCGCCCGAGGACCGAGCCGAAGGCCGCCAGGACCTGCCGCAGATAAGGGA
>DATHUD010000622.1:0-9168 GCA_035462575.1 Thermoanaerobaculia bacterium
TTGGGAATGGATGACGCGGTGTGGGTTCCGACGGTGTTCAGCAAGAATCGGGATCGGCTGTTGGAAGGTGACATTGCCAAGAGTTCTTTGCCCGCGTGCTGGCGCAGGCCCAAAGACGTCATCTGTTGTAAGGCAGAACGCCCAGCAGTGACCGGTTTCCGAAGCCGACGAGCAGGAACGCAAAGCCCACCGATAGGATCGCGGCCGAAATCATCCGTGCGCGGGTGTTGGCCTCCTGGCGCTCGTCGGCGGACTCGGACACGCGCACCGGCAGAGTGAAACGCTCGTCCTCCAGATCGGAGAGCAGGCGCTGGAGCTGACCCGGGCTGTCCTTGATCAAGGCCAGCAGATCGACGCCGACCTGTTCCTGCCGCAGGCCCTCGAACATCCGATGGACGAGGACGCGGGAGCGTTTCCTCTCCCTCCGATGCAGGTCGGCCGCCGGGGCCAGCTCGAAGGCCACCGTCTCCGCGGTGAGAAGCGCCCGGCTTCATCGCCAGCAAGGACGGGGGAAAGAGCAGGTGGCGGCGGCGCACCGCACAGAGGACGGCGGTCATGAAGCTGGCGATGCTTGACCTCATGGGTGGCCGGGTGGTCCACCTCCACGAAAAGCGCCTCGGGGCACTCGGCGGCAAGGCGGAGCGCCAGCGTGTCGAAGCCCGCGCCAACGACAAGGACCTGGGTGGCTCCCTCGGCCAGGGCCGTCCGGGTCTCATCGTCGAAAAAGCGCTTGCGAAGCCCTACGTGCAGCGCCATGCCCGGGACCGTCTGCCGCTCCAGGAACTCGACATACCTGCGGAACCAAGGATTGCGCGACCACGCGATATGCCATGGCTTGAGCACACCGGCTGCTAGCATCAGACGCTCTGTCTGGCCGGCAGCGCCCTCCGGCAGCAACGGGAGCACACAGGAATCCTGGGCTGCGTAGACCAAAGCTCTGCCGATCTGGAGGGCTGTTCGACTAAGGCCGTTATCCCGCATAAGCCCACCTTAACGCAACAAACCATGCACGAAAAGAACTCGTCTCTCTCGGCGACTTATTTATTGAGGCCCAATGATTAGAATAAACGCTAACATTCCTTGCCTTCCGGAGTCTGAGGGGGTAGGTCTACCAGTTGTTCCTCTAGCGGCTGCCTCGGCCGGCAACTGCATGATCTATCGCGCCTGCCATCCTTGACCTCACAAGGTGCAAAGCGAGGAAGCACTGGCCAAGAGAGCACAGGCGAGTCACCTTCAGGCTTCTTCCCTTGCTCCACTAACTCCGCTGTGCGCCCCAAGGCTTGGCACTCGGTAGACGGTGCGCATCCGCCCGCGCCGGGAACGAGCCGCACATGGATGCCGGTCTGGATCAGAGGATCTCGAACCGGAGGCCTCCATCGTGGGCCGCAAAAGGCTAACACGCCGCTCCTTTCCGGAGCGGCGTGGAGTCACCGGAAGGCGTAATAGAGGCGTTAGCTGGCTTACCTGACGCCCAGGGCACCGAGGCGCCCGAAGTCTTCGACCTCACGCAGCCAGGCACCAGAGAGTTCCAACTGGAACGGATTTGGTCCACCAAAATCCTCTCTCGCTCTCCCCTGCCGAAAAAGTCGCGACCGAGAATCCCCGGGCGTTTCTGTCTGCTGCGCCAGGAGGCGCTACTCTGCCGCTGGGGAGGCCCCGTACCAGAACCTCCATGGTGAGACCTGGAGCGCCTGCTTTGCAGTCACCTAACCGTCACCTAGAAGATGAATGAAACCGGACAAGCTGTTTCTGTCCAGTTACTTACGTTACCATGGTGCGCTTTGCGCACGGGGAGGGCGGTGGAAAGCAACCGTGCGCACAGCGCACCCTACGCTGCACCACCGGTTCTGGAGCGTCCCCCTCTCCCGGCCGGCGGGGGGGCGATGGGAGAGGGGATAGGGGTGAGGTTTTCTCAGTGCGCCCCGAGCTGATCGCGCACCGCCTGCCGCACGTGCGCCAGCGCTTCGGGCAGCTTCTCCGGATCCTTGCCGCCGGCCTGGGCGAAGTCGGGGCGGCCGCCGCCTCCGCCGCCCACGATGGCGGAGAGGGTCTTGACCAGATCGCCGGCCTTGACGCGGGGGGTCAGGTCCTTCGACACCGCGGCCACGAGGCTCACGTTGCCGTCGCTCCTCGTGCCGATCACCACCACGCCGGAGCCGATCTTGGAGCGAAGGTTGTCCGCCATGTCCCGCAGCTCGTTGGCGGGGGCCGGCGGCACCTCGCGGGCCACGACACGGATGCCTTCGACCAGGATCTCCTCGTCGTCCGCGGGGTTCGCCGCGCCGGAGACGAGCTGCATGCGCAGGCGCTTCATCTCCTGCTCCAGCTCGTTCTGGCGCTGGCGGATCTGCTCGGCCTTCTGGAGCTGCGAATCGACGTCCCCGGAGCGGATGCCGAGCCGGAGCACCAGCTCCTGGTAGGCCGCGCGCTGGCGCCGCGACTCCTCCAGGGCATAGGCCCCGGTCAGCGCCTCGATGCGGCGCACGCCCGAAGCCACGCCGCGCTCGGTCTGGATGACGAAGAGGCCGATCTCGCCGGTGTTCCTGACATGGCAGCCGCCGCACAGCTCCAGGCTGAAGCCGGGGACGTTGACCGTCCGGACCCGTTCCCCGTACTTTTCGCCGAAGAGGGCCATGGCCCCGGCGGCGATCGCCTCCTGGTAGGTCCTCGTGACGATCTCGGTGGGCACCGCCCGGCGGATCCACTCGTTGACCATGTCTTCGGTCTGGTCGATCTCCTGCTTGAACAGCCCGCGGTGGTAGGTGAAGTCGAAGCGCAGGCGGTCGGGCCCCACGAGGGAGCCCGCCTGCCGCACGCTTTTCCCCAGCACCAGGCGGAGCGCCGCGTGGAGGAGGTGGGTCGCCGTGTGGTTCCGTTGGGTCGCGAGCCGCAGCTCGTGGTCCACGCGCAGGCGCACCTTCATGTGGCGCGAGAGCGTCCCCTCCTCCACCTCGACGAAATGGAAGACGACGCCGGCGTTGTCCTTCTGGGTGTCCACCACGCGCGCCCGGCCGTTCTCCCAGAGGATCTCGCCCGTGTCCCCCACCTGGCCGCCGGACTCGGCGTAGAAGACCGTCCGGTCGAGGACGAGGACGCCCGCCTGCCCGCGCTCGAGGGTCGAGACGCGCACGGGCGCGCCCTCCTGCCAGGTGGCGATGCGCACCACCTCGGCCGGGGTGTCTCCGAGCTCCGTCCGCTCGTAGCCGTCGAAGTCCGTGGCCGCGAGGTCCGCGTGGCCGCGCACCACCTCCCGCAGGGCCGCCAGGCGGTTCTGCAGCTCCTGGGTGGCCAGGCGGGACTTCTTCTTCTGCTCGTCGAGCGCCGCCTCGAAGCCGGGCGCGTCGACCGTGAAGCGCTCCTCCTCGGCGATGTCCCAGATCAGCTCGCGGGGGAGGCCGTACGTGTCGTACAGGCGGAAGGCCCGGTCGCCCGGCAGCTCGGTCTTGCCCTCGGCGCGGAGCTTTTCGATCTCGTCCTGCACCTGGCGGGAGCCGTTGGCCACGGTCGCGAGGAAGTTCTCCTCCTCGGTCTTGATCGTGCTGACCGACGCCTGCCGCGTGGCCGCGAGCTCCAGGTACGCGCCTCCCATGACCTCGCCCAGCACGGGCACGAGCTTGTGGAGGAACGGCTCGACGAAGCCCAGCCGCATGCCGTGGCGCACCCCGCGGCGCAGGATGCGGCGCAGCACATACCCCCGCCCCTCGGTGCTCGGAATGACGCCGTCGGCCAGGAGGAAGGTGACCGCCCGCAGGTGGTCGGCGATCACGCGCAGCGACACGTCCTTCTCCGGGTCCTCCCCATACTGGATTCCCGCGAGCTCCGCCGCGGCCTTCAAGATCGGCTGGAAGAGGTCGGTGTCGTAGTTCGACTGCACCCCCTGGAGAACCGAGGCCACCCGCTCCAGGCCCGCGCCGGTGTCGATCGACGGATTGGGCAGGGGGTGAAGCTCTCCGGACTCGTCCCTCTCGTACTGCATGAAGACGAGGTTCCAGATCTCGAGGTACCGGCCGGACTCCGTCCCCTCCTCCCAATCGACGGGCGGAAGCTCGGGGTAGAGGTCCACGAAGATCTCGCTGCACGGCCCGCACGGGCCGGTCTCGCCCATGGCCCAGAAGTTGTCCTTCTTGCCGCAGCGGTGCACCCGCTCGACCGGCAGGTCCGAGAGCTTCATCCAGAGGTCGTACGCCTCTTCGTCCTCTTCATAGACGGTTGCCGAGAGGCGGTCCACGGGGAGCTGCCACACCTTGGTGACGAGCTCCCAGGCGAAGCGGATCGCGTCCTCCTTGAAGTAGTCGCCGAAGGAGAAGTTCCCCAGCATCTCGAAGAAGGTGTGATGGCGCGGGCTCGGGCCGACGTTTTCCAGGTCGTTGTGCTTGCCCGAGACGCGCATGCACTTCTGGACCGACACGGCCCGTCTGGATTCCGGCTTGTCAGTCCCCAGGAAATAGTCCTTGAACTGCACCATGCCAGCATTGACGAACAGGAGCGTCGGGTCCCCCTGGGGGACCAGCGGCGAGCTGGGCACCGCCCGGTGGCCGCGCTCCCTGAAGAATTCGACGAAGCTGGAACGAATGTCTGCGCTTTTCATGATGGTGTCCGGGCGTCAGTCTTCCCCCAGGTCGATCTCCTGGCCGCCCGGCCTCTCTTTCAAAACGGCAACGATAGCACGGCGGGAGAACCCCTTCCGCGCGAGGTGGCGGGCGAGCGCCGCGGGGTCGTTCCCGCCCCGGCGCGCCCACTGCTCTGCCGCCTCTTGTGCCGCGGGCAGGTCGTCGTCCGGAAGCGCCGCGAGCGCCTCCTCGACCGCCGCGCCGGAAGCCCCGCGCTTCTGAAGCTCCGCCCGCACCCGCGCCCGCCCCTCGCCCCGGCCCGCCCGCCCCTCGACGAACCCCGCCGCCGCCGCGCGGTCGTCCAGATACCCCTGCTCCGTCAACCGGTCGAGGGCCGCGTCGATTTCCTCTTGAGGGAAACCCCGCCGCGAAAGCTTCGCGGCAAGCTCCGCCCGGAAGTGCGGGCGGGAGGCGAGGAGCTGGACGGCTTTGTTGTAGCAGGAGGAAGGCATTGTCTAGGAATAACTACCCTGTAGGGGCGGCCCTATGTGGCCGCCCTGGGTGGGGGGAAGGCCGAAGCAAGCAGGGCGGCCACATAGGGCCGCCCCTACACAAAACGAAATCCTAATGCTGCTCGATCTCGAACTGCAGCTCGCCGCCCATCAAATCGTCGCCCGGCATCTGGATCGACTCGTCCATCTGCTCGCGGGAGATGTCGGCGGTGAACTGCACGCCCTGGATCTTCAGGCGGAACTCGTCCGGGTTCGTGGCGCGCTTCATCGCCTCGTCCAGGGTGATCAGACCGCTCCGGTAGAGCTGGTAGAGCGACTGGTCGAAGGTCTGCATGCCGTATTGGCTGGTGCCTAACGAGATCTGCTCGCGGATGAACTTGGTCTTCTCCTTGTTCTCGATGCACTCGCGGATGTAGGCGGTCGAGATCAGCACCTCGACCGCGGGCACGCGGCCCATGCCGTCGGCGCGGGGCACGAGGCGGAGCGAAATGACCGCTTTCAGAACCTGCGAGAGCTGGATGCGGATCTGCTTCTGGTGGTGCGGCGGGAAGACCGAGATGATGCGGTTGATCGTCTCCGTCGCGTCGAGCGTATGGAGGGTCGAGAACACGAGATGCCCCGTCTCGGCCGCGAGAAGGGCGGTCTCGATCGTCTCGTAGTCGCGCATTTCGCCCACGAGGATGACGTCGGGATCCTGGCGGAGGGCGGCGCGCAGAGCGCCCGAGAAGGAGCGGGTGTCCACGTCGATCTCGCGCTGGTTGACGATCGACTTCTTGTCCCGGTGGAGGAACTCGATCGGGTCCTCGATCGTCATGATGTGCTCGGTGCGCCCGGCGTTGATGTAGTCGATCATGGCCGCGAGGCTGGTCGACTTGCCCGAGCCGGTCGTCCCGGTGCAGAGGATCAGGCCGCGCCGCTCCTCGCAGATGCGCTCCAGGACCTGCGGCAGCATGAGCTCGCGGACGCTCTGGATGCGGGCCGGGATGACGCGCAGGACGAGGCCCACCGCGCCCCTCTGCTGGAACACGTTGCAGCGGAAGCGGCCGAGGCCCGGCACGGAGTAGGCGATGTCGAGCTCGAACTCCTCCTTGAAGCGCTGCTTCTGGCGGGCGTTCATCATCGAGAACGCCATCGCGATGGTGTCCTCCTGCATCAGGCGCTTCATCTCACCCAGGGGGATGAGGTCGCCGTCCACCCGGATCACCGGATGGCCCCCCACCTTGAGGTGAAGGTCGGACGCCTTGCGCTCCACCGCGATCTTCAAGAGGTCATTGATGTTCATCGGCGTTCCTCGTGTTGGTCAGGCTTGCGTCAGGAAGCGGCTTCGGTCGCGACCTGCTCTTCGACAACCTCTTCCCGCGCCCCCACCGGATAGAGCCAGCCGTACCGGTCCTCCATCTCGCCCGTGATGATGCCCGTGAACTGGTGCATGATCCGGCGGGTGACCTCGCCTGGGCAGCCGCGCCCCACGGGGATGCGGTCCACCGACCGGATGGGCGTGATCTCGGCCGCCGTGCCGGTCATGAAAAGCTCCTGGCAGGTGTAGAGCTGGCCGCGGGGGATCTGCTCCTCGCGGACCTCGAGGCCCAGGTCGTGGGCGATCTTGACCACCGCATCGCGGGTGATCCCGGAGAGCACCGAAGCGCCCAGGGGCGGCGTGACCAGGGCGCCGTTCTGCACCATGAAGACGTTCTCGCCCGAGCCCTCGGAGACGAACCCGCGGGCGTCGAGCGCGATCCCCTCGACGTAGCCGTTGCCGAGCGCCTCCATCTTGATGAGCTGGGCGTTCAGGTAGTTGCCGGTCGCCTTGGCCACCGCGGGCATCGCATCCGGCGAGATGCGGCGCCAGGAGGAGACGCAGACGTCGACCCCCTGCTCCGCCTCCTCGCCCAGGTACTTGCCCCAGTTCCACACCGCGATCACCACCTCGACGGGCGAGCGCAGGGGATTGACCCCCATGGTGCCGAAGCCGCGGAAGACGAGCGGGCGGATGTAGCAGGATTCCAGGTCGTTCGCCCGGATCGTCTCGCAGACGGCCTCGCACAGCTCGTGGTTGGTGTAGGCGATGGGCATGCGGTACACCTTGGCCGAGTTTTCCAGGCGCACCATGTGCTCGGGCAGACGGAAGACCGCCGGGCCCTGCTTCGTGTTGTAGCAGCGGATGCCCTCGAACACGCCCGATCCGTAGTGAAGGGCGTGACTGAGAACGTGGACCGTGGCCTTCTCGAAGTCCACGAGACTGCCGTTCATCCAGATACAGCGGACACCGGCGAAGAGGTTGGACAAGGCGACCTCCTTTTTGAGCAGGACGAAAGAGATCCGATGCTAGCCTGAAGCGCCGGGGCGGGTCAATTTCGTGATCCGGAAACTCCGGGAGCCAGCGGGAGCAGGAGCGCCGCCGCGCCGACCAGCGCCGCGGTCTCGACACGGAGGACGCGCTCGCCCAGGCCGACCACGCGGAAGCCGGCCTCCCGGACCTCGCGGCGCTCCTCGGGGGACCATCCCCCCTCGGGGCCCACGAGCAGCGTCCCGGACATCCCCGCCACCTCGCCCCAGCCGGCCTGGGCGGACTCGGTATCGAGGACGGTGTCCAGGACCCAGCGGCCTTCCCCCGAGGCGAGCGGGACGGCCTCGCGCCAGGCGTGCGGGCCGGAGATCTCCGGCAGGAGCGCCCGGTGGCACTGCTCCAGGGCCGCCGCGGCGACCCGCCGGAGCCGGTCCAGGGTCCCCTCGCCGAATTCGCGCGGCGCCCGCGCCGTGTGGAGGAACCGCACGGCCGAAACCCCCACCTCCGTCGCCTTCTCGACGAGCCAGGACGCCCGCTCGGGCCGGAACGTGGGCACGAGGAGCTCCAGCCGGTAGGCGGGCTCGTTGCCGGGCGCCGCCTCTCCCAGCCGTACCAGTGCCGACGACCGGTCCACCCGGGACACCTCCCCCCACCGCGCCCGCCCGCGGCCGTCCACCACCCGCATCGCCTCTCCCACCCCCACCCGCCGCGCCCGGAAGAGATGCCGGTACGCGTCCCCCTCGACCCGGATCTCCGGTTCGTCGAAGCTCGCGGGATCGGAGAGGAGCGTGATCAGAACGCCCCCGCCTCCATCCCCACCCGGAACGCCACCCACTCCCCCGCCTCCCGGCGGCCGGCTTCCACGAAGCCCAGGCCGCGCAGGCAGTCCAGCACCTCGCGCCCCCGGTTTTCCAGAATGCCCGAGAGGATCATTCCGGCCCCGGGGCGCAGCAGCGAGACGAGGTCCGGCATCTCCGGAAGGATCTGCTCCGGCACGACGTTGACGAGAGCCAGGTCGAAGAGGGGGCGCTCGCGAAGGGCCGCGAGACGGCCGGCGAAGAGCGGAAACGGAAGGCCGTTCAGGCGGCCGTTGTCCCGCGCGTGGAAGGGAGAGGCGGGATCGACGTCGAAGCCCACGGCGGAGCGGGCCCCGAAGAGGAGGGCCGCGAAGGAGAGGACGCCCGTGCCCGTGCCCACATCGAGCACCCGGAGCCCGCGGACATCCAGCTCCTCCAGAAGCTCCAGGGCGAGCGACGTGGACTCGTGGCTCCCCGTGCCGAAAGCCGCCCGGGCCGGGAGACGCAGGAGCCGCCGCCCGTCCGGAATCTCAGCCGGCGCCTCGTCGGGTTCTCGGGGATCGACGAAGAGCGTCCTTCCCACGGGAAACGGCCGGGCCCGCTCCCGGTACGGCGCGAACCAGTCCGTGTCCGGCACCGGCTCCTCCGTCTCCAGGATCACTCCCGGCACGGCTGGGACCGGCGGCGCCTCGGGGGAAAACCACGCCTCGAGCCGCACCTGTCCGTCCGGCGCGGTGGTGGACTGCACCCCGAGCGTCCCGGCGAGCCAGAGCTCCCCCACGATCGCATCTTCGAGGTCGGGGGGGAGGAGGTAAAGGCGGCGGATATAAGGCATCTTTGCTCTTTGTTTTTCCGCCCCCAGGGCGGTGTTCGGTTAGCCCAGGGTGGAAACCCTGGGCGGGGAAGGCGGCGGCGCAACGTTCCGGCGGGTGGTGGCCGTCCATGATCGTCCGTGGCCGTCCGTGATCGTCCCCCGCGGTCATAGCCCAGGGCTTCCGCCCTGGGCTACCCGAACGACGCCC
>DATHUD010000623.1:0-3704 GCA_035462575.1 Thermoanaerobaculia bacterium
TGCCGCCGGGTGGCCTCGCGGTCGGGCCAGGCCGCGAACAGCCTCCGGGCGGCTTCCACGATCGCTCCGGCGCTCCTCTCCGCCATGAGCACTCCCGCCTCCGGAACGTTCACCGCCTCGGGGGTTCCCCAGACCGCGGTGGCGATCACGGGCGTGCCGCAGGCCATGGATTCGAGCAGCACGTTGGCCATCCCCTCCCGGCTGGAGGCGAGCACCAGGGCGTCCGCGGCGCAGTAGTAGTCCTTGAGGTCTTCCTGGTCGACATGGCCGAGGACGCGGACCCGGTCCGCGACGCCCAGAGACGCGGCCAGCTCCCGGAGCCCCTCCCCGTACCAGCCGTCTCCCGCGACCAGCAAGGTCGCCTCCGGCAGCTCCGGGAGCGCCTGGATCGCCAGGTGATGCCCCTTGCGGGCCGTCAGGTGCCCCACGGTCAGGAGAACGACGCCGTGGAGACCGAGCCGGCTTCGGACGAGATCGCGGTCGACGGGCTGGAAAAGCCCCGGGTCCACGCCGTGGACGATCACGCGGATCCCCTCTCCCGCAGCGCCCCATTCGATCAGCTTGTCCTTGAGAGCCTGGCAGACGGACGAGACGCCCGCCGCCTGCCGGAGCCCCCAGAGGAGGAGCTTGCGGGGGATGCGATAGCGCGGATAGGTGATCACGTCGTCGCCCAGCGCCGTCATCGTCACCGGTTTTCCGAACCACCGGCCGAGGAGGATGGCGGCGACCCCGTCCGGATAGAGATAGTGCGAATCGATCACATCGAAATCAAAGCCTTCGTCGATCATCTGCTGGAGGACGGGCCGCGCGGCCGCCGCCATGAGCAACGGCGCCGTGCTCAGGCCCACCTTCGGCAGCAGCGGATAGCGCGGATGCCTGATCTGCAGGCCGTACCGCTCTTCCGAAGACGGCACCCGGGCGAACGCGCCGTACCGGCCGAAAACAGGATGCGTGAACGGAAACCACGGGACCGGCGCCACGACCCGCGATTCGACCTCGCCGGTCGAGATCAGGTGCCGGAGCCGCTGCTCGATGAAGATGCCATGCCGGGGTGCGGTGCAATTGGGATACAGCGTGGAGAACGTGATCGTCCGCATAGAGCCCTCCGAAGGAGCCTCCCGAGATCGAGAGACACCGATTTATCGACTTATCGCTTTATCGATCGATCGGCGCCGCGGCACGACCAAACTTATTTTAACTTTATTTTTTGCAAAAGAATAGATGCCAGCCCGCCCCGCTCACCGGCCGGGCAGCAGGCTCGTCAACGCATCCTTCACCCGCTCGGCAAAACCGGCGGTGAGCGACCAGGGGCTCGGCTGGCGCAGGACGTGGAGCGTGCCGCGTTGCTCCAGGATCTCGTAACCGCTCTCTTTTCCCTTGCGATGGAAGCGGAGCGTGACCGCCGCCTGGCCCACCCGGAGATTCCGCACCGTGATCTCGGGCAGCCACTCCGGCAGGTGCGGGTCCACGAGCAGCATCTTCAAGGGAGCATAGGGAAAGAGGCCGAGCAGCGACTGGAGAAGGCAGAGGACCGCGGAGGCGGACCACGCCTGGGGGGAGTTGGTCTGCGGGTAGAGGGCGGGGAAGGGATGCGCCTCGTCGCGCGCGTGGCCGCTCAGGACCTCGGGCAGGCGATGGAAGTCGAAGAGGCGGGCGGCTTCGAACTGGCCCCGGCAGAGCGTTTCGAGCTCTCCGTGGAGGCCGTAGCGCAGGAAGCCCATGGAGAAGCTCCCGTTCTCCACCGGCCAGACCGAGCCCCGGTGATAGCTGTAGGGATTGAAGGCCGGGTTTTCCGTCGAGAGCGTGCGCACGCCCCAGCCGCTCCAGAGATCGGGGGCGAGGAGCCGGGCGGCCGTGCGCTTCACCAGGGCGTCGTCCACGATGCCGGCGGCCAGGCCGTGGCCGGGGTTCGAGCCGATCGCGCGGATCGGCCGGCCCCGGGAGTCGAGCCCCATGGCGAAGAAGCCCTCGTCCTCCATCCAGAACGCGTCGTTGAAACGTTTTTTGAGCTCCACCGCCTCGCGGTAGAGGCGGCGGGCCTCGTCCTTCTCGTCCAGCCACCAGAGCATCTCGGAAAGGTGGAGCTTCGCCACGTGGACGAACGCCTGCTCCTCGCAGGTGGCGATGGGAGGCGAGACGGACGCGCCGTCCGCGTCCACGATGGCATTCCCCGAATCCTTCCACGCCTGATGAACGGTTCCCTGGCTGGAGCGGGTCTGGTAGTCGTAGAAGCCGTCGCCGTCCCGGTCCGAGAGCTTCTCGAGCCAAGCCAGGGCGTCCAGAGCCGGGCGGACGAGGGGCCGGACGAGGTCGCGGTCGCCCGTCCAGTGCCACAGCTCGGCCAGGACCAGGGGGTAGAAGCCCGAGGTGGTGATCGAGCCGTAGTACCGGCCGCGCGGGTTGAAATCCAAGGCGGCGAGCGGCCCGGTGTGGGCCTCGTGGAGCATGCGGCCCGGCTGCTCGTCCCGCCAGTCGTCGACCTCCCGGCCCTGGAGCTTCGCCAGGACGTTCAAGCTTCCTTCCATCATCCCGGGGCCGAGCATCGCCGCCTGCCAGGCGGCGGTCAGGGCGTCCCGCCCGTAGAGGGCCACGTAGAGCGGGAGCCCGGCGGCGAGCGTCCAGCCCCGTTCCCCGTCGTCCAGATCCGCCAGGCGCAGGCTCGCGAGATCCCGCCGGGCCCTCTCGGCGGCGCTGATCACGACCGGCGCCAGAGTCTCGCAGAGAGGCGCGGTGAAGCTCGCGGATTCGGCGAGGAAGAGGTCGCGGCGGCGGGCGATGTCCCTCCCGATCCCCCCTTCGACGTCCGCGATCTCAGGGATGATCTCGAGGACGGCGCGCCAGCTCGCCCGGGGCGGCAGCTCGACCCGGAAGGAGATCCGGCCGTCCGCAGAGGACGGCGGCGAGCCCGACTCGGTGACGCGGATGCGGACGCCCCGCTCGATCCGGGCGGCCCCGTGCTCCGCGCGGTAGCGGAAAGCCAGCTCCGCGGCCTCACGGTTCCAGTTCTTGGAGAGCTCCCCGTGCTGCCGCCGCTCGTCCAGGGTCTCGCCCTGATCGGCGAAGTCCGCGTCCACCTCGATTTCGAGATCGAAGGCCGTCGCCTCCGGGCTGAAATTGGTGAGGCAGACCTCCTCCCGCAGGCGGTCGTCCACGACGCGGGAGAGGAGCAGCTCCAGGGTCCTTTCCGACATCGCCTGCATGTGCCCGCTCCCCTCGTCCTTGGGCCCCGGGTCGGCGCCCGGCGGGAGCCTCACGTAGTAGCCGGTCCAGGAGTGTTGGGACACATTCGACAGGGCCACCGGCTGGGGTGTCTCGCCGTCGATCCGGTACCGCCAGCGGGAGAGGAGCCGCGTCTGGTGCACGAAAAGGCCGCGGTGGGCCCCGCCGTCGAAGAAGCCGTCCCTGTCTGTCGCCAGGACGATCCGCCCCTGGCTGACGACCACGAGGTCCTCCCAGGGCCGGATCCGGATGAGGTCGTCCGCCCGCCGCTCGATCACGCCGAGGGAAGGGCTACAAGTTTCATGCCGGGCTGACAGACCCTGACACCGCCCCGCCCCTCTGACAGCCGCCCTGACAGAACTTATCGGCAAGCCGCAATAACCCTTCAAACCTCATCCAATCAATGCTTTGCGGGCAAGGACCCGCATGGTACGGCTCTTGCCCTCAGGGGGATCAGACCGAAGTTGATCTCATCCCCTAAGGGA
>DATHUD010000624.1:0-4822 GCA_035462575.1 Thermoanaerobaculia bacterium
TCCGGAGAGCCTCGTCGGCGTGGCCCTCGACCGCTCCCTCGACATGGACGTCACGCTTCTGGGCGTGCTCAAGGCCGGGGCCGCCTACGTGCCGCTCGATCCCGACTACCCGCGCGAGCGGCTGGCCTATGTGCTCGAAGACGCGGCGCCCCAGGTGCTGATCACCCAGGCGAGCCTGCGCGACGCGCTCCCCGAGGCTCCCGGGACCACGGTCCTCTGCCTGGACCGCGACCCGATCGACGGCGGCCTGTCCGGCGATCCGGGGCCCGTGGACGACCGCCAGCTCGCGTACGTGCTCTACACCTCGGGCTCGACGGGCCGTCCCAAGGGGGTGGGCGTCCCCCACCGGGCGCTGGTGAATTTCCTCGCGTCCATGCGCCGGACCCCGGGCTTCTCTCCGGGGGAGCGGATGCTCGCCGTGACCTCCTTGAGCTTCGACATCGCGGCGCTGGAGATCTTCCTTCCGTTGACGGTGGGCGGCTGTGTCGAGCTGGCCAGCCGGGAGGAGGCGGCGGACGGCGCGCTCCTGGCCGCGCGGCTCCGCGAGTCCGCGGCCACGGTGCTCCAGGCGACCCCGGCGACCTGGCGGATGCTCCTCGACTCGGGCTGGGCCGGCGATCCCGACCTCCGGGCGCTGTGCGGCGGCGAGGCGCTGCCCCGCGATCTGGCCGCGTCCCTCTCCGGGTGCACCCGCGAGCTGTGGAACCTCTACGGCCCCACCGAGACCACGGTCTGGTCGGCCGCCGCGCGCGTCCGGCCGGAGGAGACCGGCCCGGTCTCGATCGGCCGGCCCATCGCCGACACGCAGATCCACCTGCTCGACGCTCAGCTCCGGACCGTGCCGCTCGGCGTGCCGGGCGAGCTGTGGATCGGAGGCGCGGGCCTGTCGCGGGGCTATCTGGGCCGGCCGGATCTGACGGCGGAGCGCTTCCTGCCGGACCCCTTCGCGGCGGAGCCGGGGGGCCGCCTCTACCGGACGGGCGACCTCGCCCGCCACCTGCCGGGCGGGCGGATGGAGGTTCTGGGGCGTATCGATCACCAGGTGAAGATCCGGGGCTTCCGCATCGAGCTGGGAGAGATCGAGGCGGTGCTCGCCACGCTGCCCGGAGTCCGCGAGGCGGTCGTGGTGGCGCGCGAGGGCCGGCTGGTCGCCTACGTGATCGGGGACGCCGGGGCCGCGGAGCTGCGCCGGCCGCTTTCCGAGCGGCTGCCCGAGCCCATGGTTCCCGCGGCCTTCGTGACGCTCCCGGCGTTCCCCCTGACTCCCAACGGCAAGGTAGACCGGAAGGCCTTGCCGGCCCCGGAATGGGAGAGCGCCGGAGACGGCTATCAGGCGCCGCGCACGCCGCTCGAAGAGATCCTCGCCGGGATCTGGGCCGAGGTGCTCGGGCTGGAGCGGGTCGGGGCGGCCGATCACTTCTTCGAGCTGGGGGGCCACTCGCTGCTCGCGGCCCGGGTGATGTCGCGCCTGCGCGGCGCCCTGGGCGTCGAGGTGCCGCTGCGCGACCTCTTCGCGGCCCCGCGGCTGGCGGACTTCGCCGCCCGGGTCGAAGCCGCGCGGCGCTCCGGCACGGTGTCGCCCGCTCCGCCGCTTCTCCCGGTGCCTCGCGAAGGGGCCCTGCCTTTGTCTTTTGCGCAGCAGCGGCTCTGGTTCATCGACCAGTTGGAGCCGGGCAGCCCGCTCTACAACATGCCCGGGGCGCTCCGGGCCGAAGGGCCTCTGAACGCCGCGGTGCTCGCCCGCTGCCTCGGGGAGATCGTGCGCCGGCACGAGGCGCTGCGCACGGTCTTCGCCGCGACGGAGGGCGCGCCGGTCCAGGTGATCCAGCCGGCGCAACCCTTCCCGCTGCCCGTGGTGGACCTCTCGGGGCTGGGGGAGCGCGAGCGCGAGGCACAGGCCCTCGAGCTGATCCGCGCGGAAGCCGGCCGTCCCTTTGATCTCTCCCGCGGTCCGCTGCTGCGCGGCCTGCTGGTGCGGCTGGCCGGGCGCGGCCACGTCATCGCCCTGAACGTGCACCACATCGTCAGCGACGGCTGGTCCATCGACGTGCTGGTGCGCGAGATCGCGGCGCTCTATCCGGCTTTCGCCGCGGGGAGGCCGTCGCCCCTGCCTCCACTGCCGGTGCAGTCCGCGGATCATGCGGTCTGGCAGCGCTCCTGGCTGCGGGGCGAGGTCCTGGAAAGCGAGATCGATTTCTGGCGCGGGCAGCTCGCCGGCCTGCCGCCGCTCCTGACGCTCCCCACCGACCGCCCGCGGCCGGCGGAGCAGAGCTACCGCGGCGCCACCCGGCCGGTGCGGCTGCCGGCCGGCCTCGCCCGGCAGGTCGAGGCCCTGGGGAGGCGCTCCGGAGCGACGCCCTTCCTGGTGCTGCTCGCCGCCTTCCAGGCCCTCCTCGCGCGCTACAGCGGCCAGGACGGCCTCGCGGTGGGCTCGCCCGTCGCCGGGCGCAACCGGGTGGAGATCGAGGGGCTGATCGGGCTCTTCGTCAACACGCTGGTGCTGCGCGGAGACCTGTCGGGAGAGCCCACGTTCCGCGGGCTGCTCGCCCGGGTCCGGGAGACCGCGCTCGCCGCCTGGCTGCACCAGGACGTGCCGTTCGAAAAGCTCGTCGACGAGCTCGCCCCGGAGCGGAGCCTTTCCCAAACGCCCCTGTTCCAGGTGATGTTCGAGCTGCAGAACGACCCTGCCGAGGCCCTGGACCTCGAGGGCCTCCGCGTGCGCCCGTTCGGCGGCGCCGCGGCGACGGCGAAGTTCGATCTCACGCTCTCCCTGGAGCCGAGGGACGGCGGGCTCGGCGGCACGATCGAGTACGCCACCGATCTGTTCGACGCCGCGACCGTCGACCGCTTCGCCGGGCACTTCGAGCGGCTTCTCGCCTCGGCGGTTGCCGGGCCGGACCGGCGGGTCTTCGACCTGCCGATGGCGAGCGAGGCCGAGACCGGCCAGATCCTCCACGAGTGGAACGACACGCGGGTCGAGGGCTTCCTCGAGGAGGGCTGGCTTCACCGGGAGGTCGCGGCGCAGGCGGCGCGGACGCCGTCGGCCGTGGCCGTCGAAACCGCGGCCGAGCGCTGGACCTATCGCCGCCTGGTCGGCAGCGCGCGGCTTCTGGCGCGCCACCTGCGCGAGCTGGGCGTGGGGCCGGATGTGATCGTCGGCCTCTGCGCCGAGCGCTCGCCGGCCATGGTCGCTGGCATGCTCGCCATCCTGGAGGCGGGCGGCGCCTGGCTGCCGCTCGATCCCGGCCTGCCGGCGGAGCGGCTCGCCTTCATGCTCGAGGACTCGGGCGCCCGGGTCCTGCTGCTCCCGGAGGATCTGCGCGGGCGGGTGCCGGCCGAGGGCCTCTCCGTGGTCCCCCTCGATGCGCGCTGGGACGCCGGCGAGGACCTGGGGCAGCCGCTCGGAGCGGAGGCGTCGCCCGGCAACCTGGCCTACGTGATCTACACCTCGGGCTCGACCGGCCGGCCCAAGGGCGTGATGGTGACGCACCGGGGGATCTGCAACCGGCTGCGCTGGTCGAAGGACACCTACGGGATCGGCGAGCGGGACGCGTTCCTCCAGAAGGCTTCGATCGGTTTCGACGTCTCGGTCTGGGAGTGCTTCGGCGCGCTGACCGCCGGGGCGCGGCTGGCCCTGGCCGAGCCGGGCCGGCAGGCCGAGGGCGGCTACCTGGTGCGCGCTCTGTGCGAGCACGGGATCACCTTCGTCGACTTCGTCCCCTCCATGCTGGCCGCGTTCGTCGAGGAGGAGGGTGTGGAGGCGTGCGTCTCCCTGCGGCAGATCCTCGCGGGCGGCGAGGCGCTCAGCCCCGAGCTGCGCGACCGGACGATGGAGCGCCTGCCCGCCGCCGTCCTGGACAACGGGTACGGGCCGACCGAGGCCACGATCGACGCGACGCGGTGGGTCTGCGCGCCGGGGCAGGAGCCGCACTGCGTGCCGATCGGCCGGCCGATCGGCAACACCCGGCTGTACGTCGTGGACCGGGAGCTGCGGCCGATGCCGGCCGGCGTGGCCGGCGAGCTGGTGGTGGGCGGAGCGGGCGTGTCGCGAGGCTATCTGCGCCGGCCCGGTCTGACCGCCGAGCGCTTCGTGCCCGATCCGTTCGGCGGCCAGCCCGGCGACAGGCTGTACCGTACGGGCGACCTCGTGCGCTGGCTGCCCGACGGCACGCTCGACTTCCTGGGCCGCCTGGACCATCAGGTGAAGGTGCGCGGCTTCCGCATCGAGCTCGGCGAGATCGAGACGGCGCTCTCCGCCCGGCCCGGCGTCCGCGACGCGGTCGTGGTGGTGCGCGAGGGGCGTCTGATCGCCTACGTGGTGGGTGACTTCGAAGCCGAGGATCTGCGTCCGTCGTTGCGGGAACAACTGCGCGAGCAGCTTCCGGACCACATGGTGCCGTCCGCTTTCGTGAAGCTCGCGGCGCTGCCGCTCACGGCCAACCAGAAGGTGGACAGGAAGGCCCTGCCGGCTCCGGAGCTGCCTGGCGCGGCGGCCGGGTACGTGGCGCCGCGCACCCGGGAGGAAGAGATCCTGGCGGCGGTCTGGGCCCAGGTCCTGGGCCTGCCGCGGGTGGGGGTCGAGGACAACTTCTTCGAGCTGGGCGGCGATTCGATCCTCTCGGTCCAGATCGTGGCCCGGGCGCGCCAGGCCGGCCTGCAGTTCACCGTGCGGCAGATCTTCGAGCACCAGACGGTCGCCGGGCTCGCCCGCCACGTGACCGTCGCGGAGACCCACGGCACCTCGCGTGCCGGGCAGGGGCCGGTTTCGGGCGAGGTGCCGCTGACCCCGATCCAGCAGTGGTTTTTCGAGCAGGGATTCGCG
>DATHUD010000625.1:0-1864 GCA_035462575.1 Thermoanaerobaculia bacterium
CGGACTCTTCGAGACATGACGCGTGTCTCCTCTCCGGCGGCCTCCATTTGCCGGTCTCCACGACCGAGGCGGGGCCGCTCTGCCGAAGAGTGGCACTTTTGTGCGGGAGAGGGATTGGGGCACGAAAAAGCGCCCCCGGCCGTCGGGGGCGCTTTCGCGCGGGGAGGGACAGGCTCTTAGAGCCGGCCGGAGCCGGAGGAGCCCATGCTGCCGCCGCCCATGCCGCCACCGGCGTAGGACTCCTGGCCGAGGTACTGCTGGACGACCCTGGGGAGCTGCTGCTGGAACCAGCGCGCCATGTCTTCCTCGTCCTGGAGGATGCGCTCGCAGACCGCGACGACCTGGTTCTCGCCGAGCGCGCGGGCGGCCACGATGAGCGCCTGGTAGCAGGCGATCTCGAAGTGCTCGGCCGCGTAGTCGGACAGGGCGTTCTTGACCAGCTCGTCGGGCGAGGCGCCGGTCGAGCGGCCCTGGAAGAAGCCGGCCACGGAACCCATCGCGGTCTTCACGGAGGAGGTGCTGCTGCCCAGCCGCTCCACGCAATCCTTCACGAAGTCGGCGTGCATCCGGGTCTTCTCCAGATGCTCGGCGAGCTTGCGGTGAATCTCAGGCTGATTTTCGGCGTCCTTGACGTGGTTCTCGAGGACCTGGACCTGGCCTTTTTCCATGGAGTACGCGTCGTTGAGCCAGCCGATGAGAGTCTCTCGGGGATCTCGGTTCGCCATAGTACTGCTCCTTTCCTGCAATGAAACTTGATGCTTCGGGCTGGATGCCGGGAATCCCCGGCACCACGGAGGAGAGGGTGCAACATGTGTGCCGTAATCGAAAGGTTTTCCGGCTTACGTCGAAATCACCTCCGAAACTCCCGAAGGTCCTTCCGTCTTCGCCTCCTCCGCCGTGTCGACGAGGCTCACCGTGCTCGCCTGCGGCCCCTCGAAGCCCTGTTCCTCGGCGTAGCGGACGCGCGCGCCGGCCTGGAGCTTGTCGAACCCGGGGGGATCGAGGACGGCGTTCTTATGGAAATAGATCTCCCGGCCGTCCGCGGCCGCGATGAACCCGAAACCCTCGTCCTTGAAGATCCGGATGACCTGCCCCTCGGGAGGAGCGACCTGCGTCTTCACCTCGCCGCGCTGCTTCTGGGAGAAGGTCTCCACCTGGCGGTCCATGGCGTTGAAGGCGTCGCGGATGGCCGCGAACACGTCTTCCGCGCTCTTGTCCGCCACCAGCTCGGAGCCTGGGACGGTGACGTCGACCCGCACGCGGTACGGCCCGCCCTCCTGGTGATGGTTGCTCGTCGGAGCTTCGACGGCGATCCGGCAGCTCGTGATCCGGTTGTAATACCGCTCGAGCTTGGCCGCGCGCTTGCGCAGCTCGGCTTCGAGAGGGGGAGAGAGGTCCAGCCAGCGGACGGAAATCTCGAGAGGTATCTGCATGCTCGCACTCCTTTCGGTTCAGGGAGGCCCGTGCGACAAAGGGGCTCTGGGGAGGAGGAGCCGCAAGGGACGTGCCATGGGCCCCCACCCGGCCCTCACCCCTAACCCCTATCCCGCCACCCCTTTCCCCCTCCCCGGGAGAGGGGAACCCTTATTTCTCCCCCTCTCCCAGGGAGGGCGGGCGGCGTGGTGGGAGAGGGGGCCGGGGGGTGAGGGCCGGGCGGGGGGCTCGGGGCGATCGATGCGATCTAGGCGAGGAAGTGCGGCGCCCGGGTCCTGACGGAAACCCGCAGGCGGGTCCCCGGGGGCGGCGCGGTCTCCGGAGGGAAATGGGCGAGCACCTCGGTGCCGCCGTCGAGGAGGAGCACGACGCGGTCGTAGGGGCCGAGGCCGCGGGAATCGGTGACGGTCGCGATGGTCCCGCGGGGGTC
>DATHUD010000626.1:0-9382 GCA_035462575.1 Thermoanaerobaculia bacterium
GCGACATGTCGCGCCTCGACGTCACGCCGGGAGGCGGCACGCTCCTTGCGAAACCTCCCGGCATGCGCGACATCATCATCGACGAGAATGCGAGCGAGGCGTCGGGCCTGCTCGCCATCGAGAACAGGGCGGTGCTCGAAACCCAGGGGTGGAGCCTGGGGTTCTGGACGTGCTCGGACGAGGGGCGGGTGGAGAGGGCGCTGGGGGCGCTCGGCAAGCGCAAGGACTCGGGGGATTGGGAGCTCTGCCGCGTGGCCGGGGCCAAGGCCACGGTCAGGAAGAAGACCGAGGACTGCGAGGGGATGGCCCGCCGGGGCGATTGGGTCTACGTCTTCGGCTCCCACTTCGGCACCAAGACCGGCCCGCTCGAGCCGCGCCGCCACTTCACGGCCCGCTTCAACGAGGCGCGGATCGACGGCCACCTCGACGAGGCCACGATCGACGTGGAGATCGCCCGCGGCGCTTTCAAGCTCCACCGCCTGATCAACGACGCCTTGAAGGAGAGCGGGATCGAGGTCATCGAGGCCGGCGCCGAGGAGGCGCGGCAGTGCATCGAGAAGACCCGGAAGATCGGCAAGAAGAAGGGCAAGCGCTGGGCCGGCCGCATCCACGAGGGGGACTGGCCGGTGAACGTCGAGGGCGTGGCCTTCCGGGATTCGGGGGGCCTCCTCCTCGGCCTGCGCTACCCGGTGACCCGGGAGGGCCAACCCATCCTGGTCGAGCTCGACAACATCGACAAGCTCTTCCGCGATCCCCCGGACACGCCGTCCATCCGTCACCTCTGGGTGCTCGAAAACGTCGGCTCCGCCCGCGAGCCCCGGGGCATCCGGGCGCTCGAGAGGAAGGACGGCGTCTTCCACGCCATCACCGGCAGCCTGGACAGCGATCCCGAGGAGAGCGTCCTGCTCCAGGAGCACCCCGAAGGCGAGCGGGCCGAGTCGCAGCACCACCGCTTCACCCTCCCCGAAGTCCCCTGGTGGACCCGCGTCGACGCCGAGCCCGTGACGGGCGTCGATGTCGACTCGAAGGTCGAGGGCCTGGCGGTGGACGGCAAGGGCAGGTTCCGCTACGTGCTGGACGACGACAAGATCCATCTGCGCAGCGCGTAGGGCCCGAAACGTTTCGCCGCTCCGCGGCACCCTCGAGTGAAGTGGTAGGATTCTCCTAGAGCACTCGAAAGGGGTTACGCCATGGAGACCCTCTCCCTCGCGTTTTTCGTCTTATTGTTCTTCGCGGCTGTCGTCTTCTTCTACATCCTGGTCCGCATCCTCTACAAGAAGGCCGGACCGGACGAGGCCCTGATCGTCTACGGCCGGAGAAAGCTCTTCGGCAACAAGGTGCGCGACGACAAGGGGTCGACCGAAGGCTTCCGGATCGTGCGCGGCGGCGGCACGTTCGTGTTCCCCGCGTGGGAGCAGCACAAGCTGCTGTCGCTGCGGATGATGACGCTCGACATCGACCTCCAGCACGTCTACACGAGCCAGGGCATCCCGATCAACGTCAAGGCGGTCGCCCAGGTGAAGGTCAGGGGAGACATCGAGCACATCCGGAAGGCGGCCGAGGGCTTCCTGGGCGTGCCGCCCGAGCAGGTCCGCTCGACCATCCAGGAGACGGTCGCGGGCCACTTGCGCGGCATCATCGGCACGCTGACGTTGGAGGAGCTCTACAAGGACCAGAAGCGCTTCCAGGAGAAGGTGCGCGACGAGGCCCACTTCGACCTCGAAGGGATGGGCTTCGAGTTCAAGTCCTTCGTGTTCCAGGCCATCCAGGACTCGGAAGGGTATCTCGACTCCCTCGGCCAGCCGAAGATCCAGGAGGCGCTCAAGAACGCCCGCATCGCGACTGCGCTTTCAGACCGCGAGGCCAAGGTCGAGGAGGAGAGCGCCCGCCAGCAGAAGGAGCAGAAGCGCTTCTCGGTGGACACCGAGATCGCCGAGGCCGAGAAGTCCCTCTCGCTCAAGAAGGCGACCATCCAGAAGGAGGTCGACGTCGCCAAGGCCCAGGCGGTCAAGGCGGGCGAGATGGAGATGAAGGTGCAGGACATCACGATCGGCGAGCGCGAGGTCGAGCGCCGGAAGCTCGAGTTGAACGCCACCATCCGCGAGCAGGCGGACGCCAAGAAGTACGAGGCCGAGCGGCTGGCCGACGCCGAGCAGTACCGGGTCGAGCGCCAGGCCGCGGCCGAGAGGAAGCGGCGCGAGGAGGGGGCCCAGGCGGTCAAGGCCGAGGGCCTCGCCAAGGCCGAGGCCGAATCGGTCATGCGCCGGCAGATCGGCCTCGCGGAAGCCGAGGCCATCCAGGCCAAGGGCGAGGCCGAGGCCTCGGCCCGGCGCCTGCTGGCCGAGGCGTTGAAGCTCTACAACGACGCGGGCCTCTCGATCGAGGCTTTGAAGGTGCTGCCCGAGATCGCGGCCGCCATCTCCGAGCCGCTCTCCCGCGCCGGGACCACGACGATCATCAGCAACGGCAACGGGCACGAGGGTACCGGCGCCTCGAAGCTCAGCCAGGACGTGGTCCAGGTCCTCTCGCAGCTCTCGCCGATCATGGAGCAGCTCGCGGGGGTGAACTTGAAGACGTTCCTTCAGGACGTCTCGAAGATCCCGGCCGCGGCCACGCAGAGCCTCGTCCGCGCCGAGCCCCAGCCGGTGCAACCGCCGCCGCCCCGGACGACGCCGTCCGCGTGAGGTAGAAGGCCGTGGCCAACCCGCTGCCGAACACCCTGCCCGAGCTGATCGATCAGCTCGGGCGGACCTTCTCGCCCTACGAGCGCCTGAAGATCGTGGCCCGGGCCTGGTCTCTGCTGCGTCAGATCTCGCCCGAGCAGCGCATGATCGTGGCCGCCCAGCTCGGGCTCGACCGGGCGGACGAGGTCGTCAACGCCATCGCGGAGAAGAGCGGAGCCAAGTCCTCGCCCGTGCTGATGTCGATGATCGAGCGGGCCCAGACCAAGGGGGTGGCCCACCTGCCCGAGCTGATCGCGGACCTGAAGAATCCGCAGCGGCGGATCGAGCGTCTGCGCCAGGGCGCCGAGGCGGCGGGGACAGCCCTCCTGGAACCGGCGAAGGCCGCGCCCCCGAAGCCTCCTCCGCCCCCTGTCCGCCAGCCGCCCGCGCCCCCGGCGCCTCCGCCGCAGGCCGCTCCGCCCCCGCCGGCTCCGGTGGTCGCGCCGGTCGTCGTGGCTCCGCCTCCTCCGGCTCCCGCGCCGGTCGTCGCGGCTCCGGCCCCTCCCTCCGCTCCCAAGCCTGCCATCCCCGAGCCGCCCCCAAAGCCGGCAAAAGCTCCGGCGACGGGCGCTCTGGCCGAGCGGCTGGCCGCGGTCCCTTCGCTCACCGCCCGTTTCCGTCTGCTGCGCCTCTCCGTGGGAGATGCGAAGCGGCTCTCCGCGGCGGATCTCCGGACGCTCGTGGACAGCTTCCCGGACGGCTGGGCCCGCCGCCGCGCCGTGCTGGAGCTGCTCCGGGCCGGTGTGCCGGGGAAGATCGCGGAGGCGCTGCCGCTCGTCTCCGCCCTCTCCTCGGAGCGGGACCGCGCCTGGTGTCTGGGGGAGCTGATCGGGTCCCGGGACGTTGCCGAGGGGGAGCGGGAGACGCTCCTGGCGACGGTGGCGTCTCCCACAGCCCGGCGAAGGCTCGAGCGGCGGATGGGGTAGGAAAAACACAGACCAACACGGACAAACAAGGACAGACAAGGACAAACAAGGGCTCGAAGGACTTCGACTCGTCCTTGTTGGTCTGTGTTTGTCCGTGTTGGTCCGTGTTCCCTTCTGCTTCTGCCCCTCAATAAGCCCAGGAGATCGGCCGCTCGTACGGCACCCGCATCTTGAAGGGCCGGCCTTCGATGGTGCCGGAGACGTTCACCACGGGGGGCTCTTCCTGGACGATCTCGCTGCCGGTGACCTCGTAGCTCGTGATCTTCCGGTGATTGATGCCGCCGGCGTCGCGCCAGCGGTCGAAGTTGTCGTAGGCCTGCTCGAACTCGTCCCGGTCCTGGAGGACGTTCACGGCCGAATCCCACTGGCAGATCGCCGCCTGGAACGTCGTGCTCTCGCCGTCGCCGTCGAGCTTCAGGGCCTCGAGAACGTTCCGGACGCGCTTCTCGGCCGCCTTGTCGGGGCTTCCGTCCATCAGCCGGTCGAGGGACAGGTTCCCGCTGTCCTTGAGGTAGTTCTTCCCCACCCAGAAGACGGCTCCTACGATCAACAGGGCAATGAACAATCCACGCATTGATCAAATCCTCCCTGGCCGTGTCCCCCACGGCGGGTCCAGACTGTTTTGGGCTGTGCTTCCTCTTCTTCTATCATAGGTGTGGTCGAGGCGGGAAAATCCTTTCACTTCTCAGAGGCGTCTTAACAAAGGAGATAGGTATGCTGAAGAGGTCTGAAGCGCGCCGCCGGCTCCAGGTGGCGCTCGCCCTGGGAGTCTGGCTGTTCGCCACGGCGGCGGCGCCCGCTCCCGCGGCGGCGGGCTGGAAGGAAGGGGATCTGGCGCCCCGGTTCACCGTCAAGACCCTGGACGGCGAGACCCTGTCATCCGACGCCTTGAAGGGGAAGGTGGTGCTCCTCGACTTCTGGGCCACCTGGTGCAGCCCCTGTATCCAGGCGATCCCGGCTCTCGAGGAGATCCGGAAGAAGAACGCCGGCAAGCCTTTCTTGCTCGTCGGCGTGAGCGCCGATTTCGAGCGGCGCACCCTGGAGCAGTTCCTCGAGAAGCGCGGCATCTCCGGCCCCCAGGTCTGGAACGGCATGCGGGGGCCTCTGAACCGCATGTTCCAGGTGAGCACCTTCCCGACCTACGTCCTCCTGGACGCCGAGGGGAGGATCGTCTACCGGGCGCGGGGCTGGAGCGGCGCCTCCGCCCGGGCCCTGGACGCGGCCATCCGGAAGGCTCTGGCGTCCGCTCCCAAAACCCGGGCTCTGGGCGAGCCGGCGCGCTAGGCCCTCCGCCGCCTGAGGAGCGCCGCCCCTCCCAGGGCAAGAAGGGCGGCCAGAAGCGCCATCCCCACCTCGTCGAGCGTCGGGATCTCGGCGAGGGTCGCCCCCGCGGTCACCACGAAGACGGTCGGATTGCTGGCCCCCAAGCCGGACGGATCGTCCGTCACTCCGGAAGCCTCGTTGGTGCCGTTGCCGTCCATGTCAAAGGCGGTCGTGCCCTGATTCGTGACCGTCGTCCCCGGGGCGGCGTTGATCAGGGCGGAGATGGTGATCGTCACGGAGGCGCTCGGGGCGAGCGAGCCGTTCCAGGTCACGGTGTTGGTGGCCACGGTGGCGGTCGCCGTGCCCGAGGTCGCCGAGGCGCCGACCAGAGTCAGGCCGGCCGGCAGGACGTCGGTGAATTCGGCGCCCGGGTTGTCCTGCTGGGTGCCGGGGCCGGTATTGGTCAGGACCACCGTATAGAGGACGCTCCCTCCCGGCGAGAAGCTGCCGGAAGCCGTCTTGGTGCCCGTGATCGACACCTGGGCGGTCGTGTTCGTGACGTCGGTCACCGCCGTGGCGCTCTCGTTCCCCGTATTGGGATCGGGCGTGGCGGAGGTGACCGTGGCGACGTTGAAGAACCCGGTGCCGTGCGCCACCGAGCTGTCGACCTGGACGGTCAGGGTGAAGACCGCGTCGCCCGGAGCCAGCGAAGCGATCGAGCACGAGACGGTGCCGCCCGCGCCCACGGCCGGCGTGGTGCAAGACCAGCCGCCCGGCGAGGAGAGCGAGACGAACGTCGTGACTCCCGGCAGGGTGTCAGAGAGCGACACCGAGGCGGCGTTGCTGGGACCGTTGTTCGTGACCGTGAGGGTGTAGGTCAGGTTCGCCCCGGCGGCCACCGGATCGGGGGTGTCCACCTTGACGACCTGAAGGTCGGCGGAGGCGGCCACCGTGGTGGTCTCGGTCGCGCTGTTGTCCAGGGTGTCGTCGGTTGTCGTGGTGGTGACGTTCGCCGTGTTCGAGAGCACCGTGCCGGCGGCGACCGAGGCGTCGACGTGGACGAGCAGCGTGAAGGCGGCGCTGCCCACGGTGAGCGAGGCGATCGAGCAGGAGACGTTGCCGCCCGCTCCCACCGCCGGGGTGCTGCACGACCAGCCGCCCGGCGCGGAGAGGGAGACGAAGGTCACGCCGGCCGGCAGCGTATCGCTCCAGGAGACGCTGTCCGCCGGGTCCGGCCCGGTGTTGTCCACGGTCACCGTGTAGGAGAAGTCGGTGCCGGCGGTCACCGGGTCGGCCGACTCCATCTTGGTGATCGAGACACCGGCCGTGAGGAAGGCCGGCACCGTGAAGAAGCCGACGACCGGGTCGTGGTCCGACAGCCGCACCGGGGTCGTGCCGTCGTTCCTCGCGGTCTGCGGGTAGTCGGCGTTGATCCGCGGGTGCTCGATGCGCCGCGCCGTGGTGTCGGCGATCAGTGGCTGGTTGACCAGGGCGTGGTCGAGGTTCTGGGCGTTGCCGTCGAAGACGTAGCCGTAGCGCTCGGGCGCGGGAGGCGTGTCGACCAGGTTGTCGAAGTCCGGATTGACCAGGTCGACGCCGTCGCCCGGCACCGCGGTCTCGTCGTCCGGCGACGGAGTCCCGGCGATCACGCCCATCGAGTCCCCCAGGCCGTCGTTGACGTCGAAGGCGTTGAAGTCGCCCACCAGGATGATGTGCTCGGTGGGGTCGGCCGTCTGCCGGGCCTGCACCAGGTTGGCCAGGTCCTCGGCCTGCGCCAGCCGCTTGGCGCGGACGCGCGCGCCTGACGTGGGCCAGCCGTTCGAGCCGGGCGTTTCGAGGTTCACCCCGTTCAACGAGCGCAGGTGATTGACGATGACCGTCACCGGGAAGCTCGCCCCGTTCGGGTGGTGGACGATGGCGTTCAAGCGCAGCGGCGGCCGGTCGTTGAGTGTCTCGGTCGAGGAGTCGGCGTTGACGAAGAGGGTGCCGTCCAGCTCCTGCTGGACCTCGACGACCTCGACGCGCGGCGTGGTGCCGCCGTCGACCGACGCCGTCTTCACCAGGAAGCCCACGTCGATGCCGCCGATGTCGTTGCCTTCCACGAGGTAGGCGTCGTACTCCGGATCGGGCTGCGAGGCGGCGATCGCGTCGGCGCTGATGCGGGCCGCGAGCGCCTGGAGGTTCGTCAGGTTCTCCATCTCGACGACGCCCAGGATGTCCGGCATCCGGAGGAAGTCGCGGATGGCGAGCGACGCCTTGTTGAGCCGCTTGTCCAGGGCGGCCGCGGTGAGCACGACGTCGCTCGTGCCCGCGGCGTCCACCGTGTCGTAGAAGCGCTCCAGGTTGTAGGAGGCGACGGTGAATTCCCGGCCCGTCGGCGGAGTGACCGCCGTGGCGACCGACCCGCCGGAGACGCCGATCGGGGCGCCCGGGTCGGGGAGGATCGTGTAGGTGCGGAACGTGTAGTCGAGCGGCCCCACGAGGCCGGTGACGGCCGCGCCGGAGCTCACGTCGATGAGCGGGCCGCCCGTGAGGCCGTCCGAGTCCACGCGGATGCGCTCGGGGTTCGAGTCGAAGCGCGGGATGGGCGGGATCGTCCCCCCCGAGGGCGCCGGATCGGGCGCCTGGATGCCCGGCTCGCGGAAGGGGCGCGGGAGGCCGGTGACGACGCCGAAGAAGACGCCGGAGGAGGTGGCCGTGGCGTTCGCCTCGCTGACGGTGCCGAGCGTCGGGCCGGAGACGGTGAGCGAGGCCACGCTGACCCGCATCCCTTCCACCCGCTCGAGCTGGTCGTGGGGACCGGCGGGGTCGGGGAAGCTCGCGGAAAGCGGGACCGGTGCGGGCAAGGGGTTGCCCGTCGAAAGCTGGATCACGGCCGGCGAGGTGATCTCGGTGAGCGGCGGCTGGAGCGGGTCCTGAGACGGTACGAACTCGGCGACCGTGCCGGTCACCTGCACCAGGGCGCCCACCACGGCCGCGGCCGGCGGCGCGGCGTTCACGAAGACCAGAATGCCTTCGGACGTGGCCGGGTCGGCGTCCACCAAGGCGTCCGGCTCCTGGATGAAGAAGCCGTTGCTCTTGACGCCGGTCACGATGCCGCGGGTCGTCACGGAGCTCCCCACGATGGGTGAGGAAGAGCCGGGGCCCTGGATATCGTGGATCGGGATGATCGTCACGTCGTCGTTGTTGATCGTCCCCTGCCCCGGGATGGTGCCGGCGTTGGCGCCGGTGATGTTGGTGACGTTGACGAAGAACGTCTCGTTCGCCTCGGGCGTCATGTCGCCGTTGACGGTGACGTTGAAGGCGTAGGTCGAGCTGCCTGCGGGGATCGTCTGCCCGGTGAGGCTGTTGAGGACGTAGTCGTTGTCGGCGGTCGTCGCCGTGTTGTCGGCGGTCGTGATGTCGAAGGTCACGCCGCCCGGGCCGGCCGGAGCGGTGAGGGAGACAGTGAACAAGGCGGTGACCGTCCCGCTGTCGCCCTCGGTGACCATGGCGTCGCCGACATTGAGCAACAGGCCCGCGCAGGAGGCCGTGTGGCTGCCCAGGCCGCCGAACGTGTCGGTCGCGAAGCCGTCCCACTCGATCGATGGATCGAAGGCGTCGGAGGCGTTGGTGTCGCCCTGGCAGACCGCCGCCTTCCTGCGCAGCGTGTTGTCGGCCGTGGATGTGAGGCCGGTGCCCCATTCCGCGCCCGGGTCGAGCCCGACCTGGCCGATCGCGTCGACGATAGTTCCGCCGGTCCCCCCCTTGCGCAGCACGATCGCGTCGTCACCGTTGAAAAACCCGGAGCCGTTCGTCTGGTCCGCCTGGGCGAGGATGGTGGCATTCGCGCTCGCCTGCGCCACGACGTAGACGTCGCCCGCCGCCACAGTGCCGGTGAGGGTGATGTTCAGGCCGGAGCTGGCGCTGCCGTTGAAGTACTGCTGGAGAACGTAGTTGCCCGTGCCGAGGTTGATGGCGGCGCTGGTGCCGTTGTAGATCTCGATCGCCTTATTGTTGGAGCTCCCCTCGATGTACTCCGAGATGAAGACCTCGGTGGGCTGGGCGAGGACGGGTTGCCCGGCGAGGACGGCGAGCGCGGCGAAGGCGAGAAGCAACGCGAAGCGGCGGCGGTCGGGTCGCATGGAGGTCCCTCTTGTGAAAGTGACAGGCAAGGAGGCTGGTGCGGAAGTGTACCCCGATCCGGTCCCGGTTGGGTGACGTCCCCGTGACGCTTCGCGGGTTCTCCCTCCACCCGCAAACAGGCATCCACTTTGCAATCCGGCCAACGAAAAGACGAGCCGTTCGGGGAAAGCCCTCGATGAAAGACTGGCGGATAGCGGCTCCATGGATCAGGAAAGGAGAGAGAGGAGCAGCGCGATGAGCCGCGATGAATTCTTGGACTTCGAAAGGGCCGAGACCGGCATAGAAGGGCTCGACAAGATCCTCGGGGGAGGATTCCCCATCCACCGCATGTACCTGGTCGAAGGG
>DATHUD010000627.1:0-2372 GCA_035462575.1 Thermoanaerobaculia bacterium
GCCGCCGGCTGCGACCAGCACTGGACCAAGCCCATCCTCGACCTCGCCACCTTCCGCGCCGAAGTCGCCCGCGCCGCGGAGGAAGGGCGGCGGAGGGAGACGGTGCCGGGGGAGTAGGCGCGAGCCCGTGGAAAGACCCGAAGGGCGTCTGGGGCTCAAGTGCCGGCGCTTGGAGGGTGAGACCGGTTGCGCCGTTGTCCTGGGACAACGGCGCCAGAGTCTGGGGAAAAAGGTGCTGGGAGGACTCTTTTTTACCTTAGGTACAGGTAGGGATACAGCAGCAGGGCGGCATGACGACCTCGCTCTCGCGCAGCAGCATTCTTCCATCTGTGAGATCAACAACCGCGAAGATGATGATGCGGTGCTGCCGGTTCGACGCGTACGCGACTTGCAAGCTCGAACGAATACGCTCGCTCAGATTCACGCCGGGAGGGATTCTGCCAACCGTGTGCAGAGTCTGTATCTCTCGGATCTTCCGGTTCTCTCCAACGTCGATGCGCAATGCCGCAGTGACTCGCTCGCCGAGATACGGGATGGCGGCTGGCCGCAGCCGGACTTCAGGTGTTGGAATGTGCCTGCTGTTATGTTGATGGGCTGGTGCTTCGATCAGCAAGGCAGTGCCGGCGACATCCTGGTCGAGAGGTTTGGTCTCCCGACTCGGTGTGAAGAATGGAGATGAGCTGCGCTCAACGCGCACCGGCGAAGGTCGTCCCGGGGAGCTACGGCCGAAGGAGACGACAGCCCAGTCCTCCATCATGTAGGTGATGCCTTCCACCACTTCGAACCGGCGTGTGAACAATGGCGTTCTCTCGTCAACGATCCCAGTCGGTACCGTGCCCGCGATTGTCATGTACTGGGGGTCTGTCGTAACCGGCCCGGAGCAGGTGCCGGTGCCACCGCCGCCGCCTGGCGACGGCGGGTCCGGGCTGTTCATCTGATCCGCGTGGGTGCAGTCTTCACTGGTGACGTTCCGATCGATGACCGTACCGTTTTGGTAGATGTCGCCACTCATGATTCTGCCTGCACAAGTCAATTGGCAACCGGATGCGAGATCATCGAATCCCAAATTATGGCCCAACTCGTGGGTAACGATGTCTTCTTGTCTCTGGCTCGCGCAATCCGCTCCTCGGCATCTGCAAGAGTCTTGAGCCTCTGGCTCGGCAGGTCGCCCCGAAGAGATGTGGGGAGGGAAAGCGCGCCAGCGGAGCTCTCGAAAAGGATCTCCTCACTGCGAGAGCCGACGACCAGGCCACGATCTGTGGGAGGGAAGAGCACGAAGACGAGGATGGAATCCCCCTCCTCCGGAACGGCGGGTGTCCGATCTGGCCGCAAGCAGAAGAGCATGTCGCCGATCTGGAAGTCCGCGAAGGGATACTCGACGAAAAGTTGCTTGACAACCGGGCGCTCCCCGGGAGCCTTGAGGGTTTCATCGATCTCTACGAACAGTAGAGAGCCGACTCTGCCTTCGATGAATCCGGCGTCACGGGCACGGATCGTCCCACGATAAATGGCTTCGGCAGACAGAGTGAGGTCCGTCAGATTCTGGTTTCGTCGCCCATGATTGGAGCGAAAGAATTTCGTTGGGGTTTCCGGGCACTTCGCGAGCTCCGCAGCTTTTTCAACTTTCCCTGCCGAACGCGCAGACTCGATCTCCTTCAACCGCTCCTGGTTTGCCGTTTCGTAGCTCCGCCGGTAGTGGGACGGGATCAGGTCCCAGTTGACCAGGGAGCCGCTCTCTGAATGGATCGCCCGAGCCGAGACCCAGGCTGGAAGCTCAGCAGCCGAGGACTCGGTTGTCGTCCGCGTCTTTTCTGGAGGAGGAATCCGGAGAGGAATCTCGGGCGGAGATCCTCCTGCCTCGATGCTTCCTCCGGCCAGAGATCCGGCGGTCAAGAGGGCGAGAAGGACAGAGTTGCTCTTTCGTAGTGCTTGCACGGCCAAGTCCTCCTTTCAACCGGGCACCAGGATTCTTACCAACGGCCCGCACTGTATGACAGCATGAGCTTAAAGATCTGTCAATCAGGCTTTACCGCGGTTTCTTGTCGTAGGCTGAGAGAGAGGCAAAGGCTCCAAGCCGCCGGCTGCGACCAGCACTGGACCAAGCCCATCCTCGACCTCGCCACCTTCCGCGCCGAAGTCGCCCGCGCCGCGGAGGAAGGGCGGCGGAGGGAGACGGTGCCGGGGGAGTAGGCGCGAGTCAGTTCGGCCGGCCCTCGCCCGCCACGACGCATAGATCCCGGATCGCCGGCTCGATCGAGTCCGCCAGCACACAGCCGAGGCACGCGCGCACCTCGTCCTCCTCGGGCAGCCCCGCCTGCAATCCGCGCAGCCGGTCGCGCAGGCGCTCGAGCCCATCCACCACCGCTTCGATC
>DATHUD010000628.1:0-6184 GCA_035462575.1 Thermoanaerobaculia bacterium
ACGCAGCATCCCCCCTCCCGGCCCTCACCCCCTACCCCCTCTCCCGCCACCCCGCCCACCCTCCCCGGGAGAGGGGGAATGCTCCGGAACGCTTCTGCCTTTCTCCCCCTCTCCCAGGGAGGGGGATGGCGTGGTGGGAGAGGGGGCCGGGGGGTGAGGGCCGGGCGGGGGTTACCGCCTCCGGATCAGCAGGTTCTCGGCCTCGTCCGCGTTCAGGGCGTGGGAGAAGAGGTAGCCCTGGCCGGTTTCGCAGCCCAGGGCCCGGACTTTTTCGAGCTGCTCCTCGGTCTGGATCCCCTCGGCGATCACCTCCATCCCGAGATGGTGGGCGAGGGTGACGATGGCCTGGACGATCGCCGAATTGCTCCCCTCGTCGTCCAGATGGGAGACGAAGGAGCGGTCGATCTTCAGGATGTCCATGGGGAAGCGGTGGAGGTAGTTGAGCGACGAGTAGCCCTTGCCGAAGTCGTCCAGGTAGAGCCGCACGCCCATCTCCTTCAGTTGGGCGAAGCGGCTGCTCGCCGAGTCGGCCTGGCGGATGATCACCCCCTCGGTGATCTCGAACCCGAGGCAGGAGGGCGGCAGGCCGGAGGACCGGAGGGCCTCCTCGACGTGCTCGAAGAGGTCGGACTGGAAGAACTCCTTGTTCGAGAGGTTGACCGAAACCCGCAGCGGGCCCCGTTCCGGGTGCTTCCTCTGGATCTCGTGGATCTGCCGGCAGGCTTCCCGGAGGACGAACCGGCCGATCGGCACGATCAGGCCCGTCTCCTCGGCCACGGAGAGGAACTCGTCGGGCGGCAGGAGCCCCCGCCGGGGGTGGAGCCAGCGGACCAGCGCCTCGAACCCCGTGACCTCTCCCGTCGTGAGCGAAACGAACGGCTGGTAGTAGACCCGGAGCTGGCCGCGCTCGATCGCCCGGCGGAGGTCCGTCTCGAGCTGGAGCCGGGCCATGACGAACCGGTGCATCACCCGGTTGAACACCACGTGACAGGCGCGCCCCGAAGCCTTGGCGCGGTACATGGCCGTGTCCGCGTCGCGCAGCAGATCCTCCGGCCGCTCGTACTCCGGGGTGCAGACCGCGATGCCGAGGCTCGCGGTGACGAAGACCTCGTGCCCGCCCAGGTTGATCGGCGCGGCCAGGCGGTCGTGGATGCGGTCGGCCACCCGGACGGCGTCGGAGACGTCCCGCCCGCCTTCGAGAAGGATGGCAAACTCGTCCCCGCCCACGCGGGCGATGGTGTCCGCGGGGCGCAGCGCCGCTGAAAGCGAGCCGGAGATCTGGATCAGCAGCTCGTCGCCCACGAGGTGGCCCAGGCTGTCGTTGACGATCTTGAACTGGTCCAAGTCCAGGAACAGGACGGCGGTCAGGCGGTCCGGCTCGCGCTTCAGGCGCTCCATGGCGTGGCGAAGCCGGTCCATGAAGAGCACGCGGTTGGGCAGGCCGGTCAGCTCGTCGTGGAGGGCGTCGTGGAGGAGCCGCTGCTCGGCGTTCTTCCGGTCCGTGATGTCGTGGGAGTTGAGCACGATCCCCTCGACCGCGGGGTGCTCCAGGAGGTTCGCGGCCATGGACTCGATGACCCGCCAGAGGCCCTTCCCATCCTGCAGGCGGTACTCGATCGCCAGCGCCTCCCCCGGGGCGTCCACGAGCTGGCGCAGCGACTCCTCGACCAGGGGCCGGTCGTCGGTGTGGACGAGGTCGAGGATGCTCTTGCCCAGGTGGTCCTCCGGCTCGTAGCCCAGGAGCCGCCAGTGCGAAGGGCTCTCGTAGAGGACCGTGCCCTGCCGGTCCAGGATGGCGATCAGGTCCGACGCGTTCTGCACCAGGGCCCGGAACCGCTCCTCGCTCTCCCGCAGGGCCTCCTCGGCCCGCCTGCGGCCGGTCACGTCCTCGAGCGCCCCTTCGTAGCGCTCCACCCGCCCCTCCTCGTTGCGGAACGCGCGCACGCTGAAGCGCACCCAGATGACCTCGCCGTCATGCCGGCGCACCCGCGCCTCGAAGGTCTGGACAGGCCCCGAGCTCTCGATCAGCTTCTGCCACTGCCTCCGGTCCTCGGGATCCACATAGAGGTCGCCCACGTTGGCTTCGAGCAGCGCCTCGCGGCTCGGAAAGGCGAGGACCTTCACCAGGGCCGCATTGGCGTCCAGCAGCCGCCCGCCCGGGGTGGTGCGGTAGAGGCCCACGGGCACCCCGTCGAAGAGGCTGTGGTAGCGCTCCTCGGACGCCCGGACCGCGGCCTCCGCCTTCCGCCGCTCCGTGATGTCGCGGGCGAAGGCGCAGAAGTACTCGCGCCCCTGGAGCTCCAGGTAGGTGACGCTGACCTCGACCGGGAACAGCTCTCCGCTCTTCCTCCGGTGGACCGACTCGAACCTGGCGGAGCCGTGCTCGCGGACCGCCGGCGAGGTCCGGGCAAAAACATCCGAGAGGTGCGGCGGCACGATGTCGGTGACGGAGAGGGTGAGGAGCTCCTCCCGGCTATACCCCAGCGCGGCGCAGGCGGCCTCGTTGGCATAGAAGAAGCGGCCGTCCGGACGCGCCCAGAAGGCGGCATCCGCGGCGCGGTCGACCAGGAACTGGGTGAGCCTCAGGGCCTCCTCGGCCTTGAGGCCGTCGCTCATCGTGTCGACGATCAGACGGAACGTCTCCTCGCTCTCGCGGAGATCCCGCGGCGGGGCCGGCTCGGCGGCCCCGGTCAGCTTGCGCACGCGCATCCGGCGGAATCCTCCTGAGGAAAAGGGTTTTGGCGTGCTGAGCAGGGAATTATATCTCTTTTCGGATCGCTAAGACGGCCGGCCCTGGAACCTCGAGCCTCCCCTCGCGCGTTCGGGAATGGCAGAATGGAGGTCCCGGGTTCAAGACCTCCGGGACCCCCCGTTCCGGATCAGGGAGCCAAGCCATGACCGATGCACCCGCGACGCTGTACCTGAAAGACGTCGTCACCCAGTTCCGCGACCTCAAGAGACTGGCCGAAGGCGCCCTCGCCCAGGTGCGCGAGGAGGACCTGTTCGCGACCCTGGACCCCGAGTCGAACAGCCTCGCGGTCCTGATGCAGCACATGGCCGGGAACCTGCGCTCCCGGTGGACCGACTTCCTCACCTCGGACGGCGAAAAGCCCGACCGCAACCGAGACCGCGAGTTCGAAGTGGCCCCGGACACCAACCGCGAGGCGCTCTTCGAGCGCTGGGAAGAGGGCTGGCGCTGCCTGTTCCAGACGCTCACCGCCCTCTCCGAAGAGGACCTCACCGTGACCGTCCTCATCCGCGCCGAGCCCCACAGCGTGGTCAAGGCCATCGACCGCGCCATGACCCACGCCGCCTACCACGTCGGCCAGCTCGTCTTCCTCGCCAAGCACCTGGCGTCGGATCACTGGAAGACCCTCTCCGTGGCCCGGGGCAAGACCCGGGAGCACAACGCGGAGATGTTCGGCCGCCGGTCTTCCCCCTGACCAGCGCTTCCTGACAGGCGCTTCATGACCGGCACCCCGCTCCTCCAGGAATCCCGGCGCCCCATGGCGCGCCTCTTCGGCTATCTCCAGGCCTACCGGGGGCGGCTGGCCCTCGCGACTTCCGCGAGCGTCGCCAACAAGATCCTGGACCTGATGCCGCCGCTCCTCGTCGGCTGGGTGATCGACTCGCTCCGGGGGAAGCCCCCGGAGTGGATCTCCTCGCTCGCCGGCACGGCGGACCCGTGGAGCATGGCCGTGGTGCTCGCGGGGCTCTCGGTCGTCATCTTCTTCTTCGAGAGCTTCTTCCAGTGGATGTACCAGGCGGGCTTCATGCGGCTCGCCCAGGAGGTGCAGCACGACCTCCGGATGGACGTCTACAACCGCCTCCAGTCGCGGGAGATCGCGTTCTTCGAGGAGCACCGGCTGGGCGAGGTCCTCGCCATGCTGAACGACGACGTGAACCAGCTCGAGCGCTTCCTGAACACCGGCTTCAACGAGCTGGTGCAGCTCGCCGTGCTCTTCGCGTTCTCCTTCGTGGTGATGCTCCCCATCTCCTGGCAGCTCTCGTTGATCGCCATGGCGCCGATCCCCGTGATCCTCTGGGGGAGCCTCCTCTATCAGAGGAGGGTCGAGCCGCGCTATCGCCGGGTGCGCGAAGGGGTGGGGGGCCTCGCGAGCCGGCTCGAGAACAACATCGGCGGCATCCACGTCATCAAGAGCTTCACCGCCGAGGCGTTCGAGACCGAGCGCGTCCGCCGCGCCTCCGACGAGTACCGGGCGGCCAACTTCGAGGCGATCCGCCTCTCGGCCCTCTACGTCCCCCTGATCCGCATGGCCATCGTGGTGGGCTTCGCCGGGGTGCTCCTTCTGGGGAGCTACTGGATCCTGAACGGCACGGGCAACATCACCGTGGGCGAGCTCGTGCTCTTCGCCATGATGACCGAGCGGCTGCTCTGGCCGCTCACCCGGCTGGGCAACACGGTCGACGAGTACGAGCGGGCCAAGGCGTCCGCCCGCCGCTCCTTCGGTCTGCTGGACACGCCCCCGGCGATCGAGGACTCCGCCCGGCCGGTGCCGCTCCCGCGCGCCCGGGGCGAGGTCGCCTTCGACGACGTCTTCTTCCGCTACGCCCGCGGCCGGGCGGACGAGCCCGTCCTTCAGGGCGTGAGCTTCAGGATCGCCCCCGGCGAGACCCTGGGCGTCGCCGGCCCCACCGGCGCGGGCAAGTCGACGCTCATCAAGCTCCTCCTCCGCCTCTACGACGTGACGGAGGGAGCCGTGCGGCTCGACGGCCACGACGTGCGGGACCTTCAGATGGCGGACCTGCGGAGGAACATCGCCCTGGTGAGCCAGGATGTCTACCTCTTCCACGGCACCATCCGCGAGAACATCGCCTACTCGAGCGAAGCCTCGCTCGACGAGGTCGTCCGCGCCGCGAAGCTCGCCCAACTCCACGACTTCGTCGCCTCCCTCCCCCAGGGCTACGACACCCTCGTGGGAGAGCGGGGCGTCAAGCTCTCCGGAGGCCAGCGCCAGCGCCTCTCGCTCGCCCGCGCGATCGTCAAGGACGCCCCCATCCTCATCCTCGACGAGGCCACGAGCTCGGTCGACACCGAAACCGAGCGCGCCATCCAGCAGAACCTCCGGACGCTGACCGCCGGCCGCACCGCCCTCATCATCGCCCACCGCCTCTCGACCATCCGCCACGCCGACCGCATCCTGGTCCTGAGAGACGGCAAGGTCGCCGAGGAAGGACACCACGACGACCTCCTCGCCCGGGGCGGGACGTATGCGGATCTGTGGCACGTGCAGTCGGGGGATCTGATGGCGGCGGTCGGGGCGACGCCGGGCGGGGGCTGACCCGCCCGGCGCAGGGGACTATCTCTCGTCGACAGGGGCTTCGATGGCGCACGCCACCCACGGGGTGCAGCCGCAGTGTTTGTCGGAGCGCTCGTAGTAGATCCAGTGGCCTCCGCTGGGGAAGAACACGTAGGAGTAGGCGTCCGACAGGCACTTGCCCGAGCCGCTCACGGAGGCCGAGGCCACGCAGGCGACGTATCCCGTGCCGGCCTGGGTGCAGTCCTGGGTCTGGAAGGTGGTGATTCCGCCGCTGGTCACCTCGGCGTGGGCGTGGGCATGGACCGTGGTATTCGGATAGCTGATGTCCGTCCAGCACCAGACCGCGTCCGCGCTCGCCGCAACTCCCGGGTTCAACGGGTAGGCGTTTGCGTGCGCGTAGTCATACGAGCAGCTCTCCGACAGCCCCTTCTGGGCTCCTTGGAGCTCCGCCTCGCCGGTCTCTATCGCCTCGCCTCGCGCGGCGGCCTCGGCGTTCCGGATCACCTCCATGTGGGCTTCGATCTGGTTCCAGACATCGGGTTTCTGATCGGCGAGGTAAGCGTCCATAAGCCTCGTCAGCTCCGCCCGCAGAGGCGTGAGCGCCCACTTCATGCCCTGGGCACCGATGGCATAGGTTTCGACTTTTCCGCCCGAGGCCTTGGACCAGACTCCAGGGGCAACCTTCTTCCATCCCACGAGGCCGCTGCGCGTTCCTGCGTCCCCTTCTCCCCGGCCTGCCGCGAACGCGGCTCCGGCGAACGTCCCCATCAACGACAAAGCGAGCCCCAACACGATCGTCTTTCTCACGTGCCCATCCTCCCTTTCTCTTGGGATCTGCCTCTTGCCTTCTACTTGGGAAGTGCTCTCCGCGAGGAGGAAGGGGACAGGGGCTCCTGGAGGGA
>DATHUD010000629.1:0-2859 GCA_035462575.1 Thermoanaerobaculia bacterium
GGTTCAAAAACTTGTTCGAGTGCCAGCACGTGGCGAGCGGGCCGGTCTCGGCCTCGCCGTCGCCGATCACGCAGGCCACGATGAGGTCCGGGTTGTCGAACGCCGCGCCGTAGGCGTGGGAGAGGGCGTAGCCGAGCGCGCCGCCCTCGTGGATCGAGCCGGGCGTTTCGGGCGCCGCGTGGCTGGGGATTCCCCCGGGGAAGGAGAACTGGGTGAAGAGGAGCTTCATCCCCTCCTCGTCCAGCGACACGTTGGGGTAGAGGTCGCTGTACGTCCCTTCGAGATATGCGTTCGCCACCACCGCCGGCCCGCCGTGGCCCGGGCCGGTGATGTAGATCATGTCGAGGCCGTGCTCGGTGATGACCCGGTTCAGGTGGGTCCAGAGGAAGTTGAGCCCCGGCGTCGTCCCCCAGTGGCCCAGGAGCCGGGGCTTGATGTGGGAGATCTGAAGCGGCTCTTTGAGAAGAGGATTGTCGTAGAGGTAGATCTGCCCCACCGAGAGATAGTTCGCCGCCCGCCACCAGGCGTCCATCCTCCGGAGCAGCTCGGGGGACAAAGGCCCGTTACCCGCGCTCGTCATTCCGCACCTCCTGCCGGCTCAATCCCGGCCGTAGACCGCGTCCACCACCTCGGAGACCGTAACACTCCTTTCGATCTCCGGGTCGTAGCGGTTGCTCTCGGCCAGACGCCTCGTCCAGTCGAGGATCGCGCGGCCCAGCCAGTCGCGGGACTCGCTCGCGACGATCGAAGTCGAGCGGCCGTCGAAGCGGGCGAGCTCGAAATCGAAGAAGCTGCCGTCGACGTTTCTGAATTCGGCTCCGCCTCCGGTGCCGAGGACCGTGGCGCGGAGGGCGCAGTCCTTCCCCGCGTGGGCGTTCCAGGAGACCGCGAGGGAGGCGAGGACGTCGCCCTCCCGGAGGTCGAGCCAGGCGCTCGCGAAGTCGTCCACCACCTCCTCGCCCCGGGGCGTGAGCCTTCCGAGGGAGAGCCGCTCGCCCTGGCGGAAGACGCCGCCGCGGACCTTGCGGACCAAGGGGTCGCCGAGCAGCCAGAAGGCCAAGTCGATCAGGTGGACGCCCAGGTCCATCAGGGCGCCGCCTCCCGCGAGGCGCGGGTCCCAGCACCAGGGCTTGTCCGGCCCGTAGGCGTTGTGGAACACGAGCTCCACGTTGAAGATCCGGCCGAGCTCGCCCGCTTCCACCATCCGCTTCAGGCCCCGGGCGCCGTCCGTGAAGCGGTAGGAGTAGTCCACACCGAGCAGCCGGTCCGCCTTTTCCGCGGTGCGGACCATCGCCCGCGCCTCCGAAGCGTTGAGCGCCAGCGGCTTCTGGCAGAACACGGCGAGCCCGCGGTCGAGCGCCGCCTCGGTCTGCTCCGCGTGGAGGGCGTTGGGCGTGGCGATCACGACGCCGTCCAGGCCCAGCTCCCCGGCCCGGTCGAGCATCTCTTCGAGGCCGGCGAAGCGGGCGGCTTCGGGGTGGGCTTCCGCCGCCTTGTCCAGCCGCTCGGGAACGGACTCGCAGAGCGCCGCGACCTCCCCGGCGCCGGCTTCGGCCACGGCGCTCATCCGCATCGCGCCGATCCACCCGAGGCCCACGAACCCCAGCCGCGGCGCGCTCACCGCCCGCCCTCCGTGAGCACCACGGACTTCAGGAACCCGTCCGGCCGCCCCTCGGTCGTGGCGAACGCCTCGTTGATGTCTTCGAGCGGGAAGGTGTGGGTGATGAGCGGATCGAGGTCGAGCTTGCCGGAGGCTAAGAGCCGCACGCCCTCCTGCATCCCTCGCGTGTAGATCTCCGGGTCCCGCTCGTGGGCGTTGATCACGTCGATCCCCCGCCAGTTCCAGAGCTGCATGTTGACGGTCCTGGAGCCGTCCTGATGGTAGCCGGCGATCACGAGCCGGCCGCGCACGCGGGTCAGCTCCGCCCCGAGGTCGAGCGGCATCTGCTTTCCCGTGGCCTCCACGACCACGTCGGCCTCGCCCACCCGGCCGCGCACGTCGTCGTCGTAGGTCAGGTATTCGTCGATCCCCAGCCGCTCGGCCATCCCGTCCGGCAGCCGCCGCCGGGAGACCGCGACCACCCGCGAGGGTTTCGGCGCCCCCGGCACGCGGAGGAGTTGGAGGAGGAGCGCCCCGAGGAACCCGGCGGCCCCGAGGATCACGACCCGGTCCCCCTCGGCCACGCCCCAGCGCTTCGTGATGTTGACCGCGCAAGCCAGGGGCTCGCCCAGGACCGTCTTCCCGGCCAGAGCGGGCGGGAGCGGGACCACGTCGCCCGCGCGGGCCATGTCGTAGTCGGAGTAGGCGCGGTACGAGAGCGCCGTCACCGGATCGCCCACGGCAAGCCCGGTCACCCCCGGCCCCAGCGCCTCCACCCGGCCGAACACCTCGTGCCCCGGAGCCCCGGGCGGCATCGGATACTGGAGGCCGGAGACCCCCTTCCACGGCCCCATGTCGGAGCCGCACACCCCGCACCCGAGCACCCGGAGGAGCACCTCCCCCTCCCCGGGGCCGGGCGAGTCCAATGCGTCGAGCCGGAAATGGCGTGGCTCTAGAAGAGTCGCGGATCGCATGTTCATGTGTCTCCCTCGAGCGGAAAGAGGACAAAATCGGCGAGGGAGCCGATATGCAGGTTTCGGGCCGGGAGGACCTAACGCCCCCGGGGCGGAGTTGCCCGACCGACCTCACCCCTGCCCCTCTCCTAAAGGAGAGGGGTTCTGGTTTGTCTCGATTTGCTTGTACCCCTCTCCTTTAGGAGAGGGGCAGGGGTGAGGTCGCAGGCCAAGGACGTCGAGAAGTCAGAGGATCCGAGCTACACGCCCAGCGTCCAGCTCGCCCGCAGCAGCGCGCAGACGGAC
>DATHUD010000630.1:0-9376 GCA_035462575.1 Thermoanaerobaculia bacterium
AGGATGGAGTTTTCGGTCGCCATCATCGGGTGGCTGTAATACGCGCCCGCGCCAAACGGGATGCCGCTCGAGACCGACGCACTGCGCACGCCCGGCAGCGCTTCCAAGGATTCGATCATCTCGCGGAAGAACAAGGGCGCCTTCGTCTTTCGAAGCCGACTTTGAAAATGAGATAGAGTGAGGCCCAGGAGGGTGCATGCAGGACAGATTCCGGTCTCTCGTGCCGCTTCTGCGGCATTGTGCGGAGGAATCGCCAGACCGCGGCTACACCTGGCTTGCGCAGGGGGAGGAGGCCGCAGCCCGGCTCACCTTTGCCGATCTGAACCGCCGCGCGCGCGCCATCGCCGCGGCGCTGGCGGGCGCGGTGCCGCCCGGCGAGCGGGCGCTCCTGCTCTATTCCCCCGGCCTCGAGTTCGTGGCGGCGTTCTTCGGCTGTCTCCAGGCCGGCGTGATCGCCGTCCCCGCCTATCCACCGCGTAGCCGGCGCGCGGACCCGCGGCTGCGAGGCATCGCGCTGGACTGCCGGCCGCGGGCGGTCTTGACCACCGCGGCGCTCCTCGGCCGCGCAGAACAGATTCCCGAGCTCGCCTCCGCGCTCTGGCTCGATACGGAGACGCTGGATGACGATGCTCATGACGTGGAGCGCTCCGGAGAGATCGCGTTCCTCCAATACACCTCGGGCTCGACAGGGAACCCGAAGGGCGTGGTGGTCACCCACGCCAACCTCCTGCACAACGAGGAAAGGATCAGGCAGGCGTTCGGCCAGACGCCGGACTCGGTGGTGGTGAGCTGGCTGCCACCGTACCACGACATGGGGCTCATCGGCGGATTGCTCCAGCCGCTGTACGTGGGCGCCTCCTGCATCCTGATGCCGCCGGTGGCGTTTCTGCAGAAGCCGCTACGCTGGCTTGCTGCGATCTCGCGCTACCGCGGCACGACGAGCGGAGGTCCGAACTTCGCCTATGACCTGTGCGTGCAACGTGTGACGCCGGCGGAGATCGAGTCGCTCGACCTGTCCTCCTGGGAAGTGGCCTTCAACGGCGCCGAGCCGGTGCGCACCGAAACTCTGCGCCGCTTCGCCGCAGCGTTCGGCCCCTGCGGCTTTCGGAAGGAATCGTTCGTCCCGTGCTACGGCCTTGCCGAGGCGACGCTCCTGGTCACCGCGGGTCGAGCAGGGACGGCTGCCGATCGGCCGGTTCGCTGTGGGCCTCTGCCCTCGGGCGACGAGGTGGCGGTCGTCGATCCGGTATCGGGCGAGCCTTGTGCGGCCGGAGTGGAAGGCGAGATCTGGGTGCGCGGTCCGAGCGTGGCCGCGGGGTACTGGAACCGCCCGGAAGAGAGCCGCGAGACGTTCGGTGCGTCGCTCGCCGACGGCCAGGGGCCCTTCCTGCGCACCGGCGACCTCGGCTTCGTCACGGACGGCGAGTTGGCCGTCTCCGGCCGGCTCAAGGACCTGATCATCCTGCGCGGGCGCAACCTCCACCCGCAAGACCTCGAGGCCACTGCCCGGGCGGCCCATCCGGCTCTCGCCGTCGGCATGGGCGCGGCTTTTTCCGTGGACGGCGGCGACGACGCGGAGCGGCTGGTGATCGTCCACGAGGTCGAGCGCCACGCCAGCCGGCTGGACGAGATCGCCGCCGCGGTTCGGCAGGCGATCGCCGAGGTGCACGAGGTCCTGGCCTGGGAGGTGGTGCTGGTGCCCGTGGGAGGCGTGCCGCGCACCACCAGCGGCAAGGTGCAGCGGCGGGCTTGCCGCGACCTGTATGCGGGCGGCGAGCTACGGGTTCTTGAGTCCAGCCGCCTCGCCCCGGCCGCCGCGGACGAAGACCTGGTGGCGGCGGCTCTCCCGGGCTCCCTGGACTGGTTGCGCCGGACCTTCGCCGCCGTGGCCCGGATCGAGCCGGCCGGCGTGGATCCGAACCGTCCGCTCTCCGCCTTGGGCCTGGATTCGCTGGCCGCCGTGGAGCTCAAGTACCGGGTGGAGGAGGCGACCGGCGTCTTCCTCCCGCTGCCGGACCTGCTGGAGGGGATGACTCTGCGGGACGTGGAACGGCAGATCGCCGAGGGAGCGCCGGCCGAGCCGGTCTGGGCGTGCTCCGACGAGGCGATGGGCGAAACCGGCGAGCATCCGCTCTCCTGGAACCAGCGCTCGCTGTGGTTCCTTTACCGGCTGGCGCCAGAGAGCCCAGCCTACAACATCGCCGGGGCGGCGCGGCTCCACGGTGCCGATGCCGCGACCCTGGGCGGCCGCGCTCTCCAGGGGCTGGTCGACCGCCACCCCATGCTGCGCGCCACCTTCATCGACACGCCCGATGGACCGGTGCAGCGGGTGGCGGAGCGGGCCGACGCCGCCTTCGTGATCGTGGACGCCGCCGGTTGGAGCGACGCGGAGGTCCGCGAGAGGCTCCATACCGAGGCGTTCCGCCCGTTCGATCTCTCGGCCGGTCCCCCCCTGCGGGCGGCTCTGCTGCGGCGCGGCCGTGAAGATCTCCTCGTGCTCTCCGTCCACCACATCGTGGCCGATTTTTGGTCGATGACGGTGCTGGCCCGCGAGCTGGGGGCGCTCTACGCCGGGCAGGCTCCGCCGTCCCCGAGGGCTCTTTACACGGACTTTGTGCACCGCCAGCAGCAGATGCTGGAAGGGACCGTCGGCGAGCGGCTGTGGGAGCACTGGCGCGAGCGCCTCGCCGGAATCCCGCAGCTCGACCTGCCCACGGATCGGCCACGCCGCCCGGTGCAGACCCTGCGCGGCGGCTCTCTGGGGCTCTCCCCCTCGCTGGAGCGGACAGAGGCGGTCCACCGCCTCGCGGCCACCCATGGCTGCACTCCGTTCGTCACCCTGCTCGCGGCCTGGCAGGCGGTGCTCTCCCGCTGGAGCGGCCAGGAGGAGTTTTTGGCCGGCACCCCTGCGGCCGGCCGCTCCGCGCGGGAGTGGGAGGGGGTCGTGGGCTACTTCGTCAACCCTGTGCCGCTGCGCTGCGACCTTGCCGGGGATCCGACCATCGGCGAGCTGATGGCGCGGGCACGGAGCACGACGCTCGACGCCCTCGCCCACCAGGAATTCCCCTTCGCCCTGCTCACCGAGCGTCTGCAACCCGAGCGCGACCTCGGCCGGCCGCCCTTCATCGCGGCGATGCTGACCTTCGAGAAGGCCCCGGGCCCCGAGCTCTCTCCTCCTCTCGCAGCTTTTGCCGTCGGCGTTCCGGGCGCCCGGCTCGATCTCGGCCCTCTGGTCCTGGAGTCGCTCCCTCTCGAGCCTCCCGCGGCCCAGCTCGACCTCTCCCTGATCGCCGCCGAGCTCCCCGAAGGCCTCGCCGCCTTCCTCCAGTGGGACGCCGACCTGTTCGACCAGACGACCGTCGAGCGGATGCTGAGCCATCTCGATCGCCTGCTCACCGCACTGGTGGAGGCCGGCCGCCCGGTCTCCGAGCTGCCTCTTCTCGGTGAGGCGGAGCGCGACCAGATCCTGCTCGCCTGGAGCGGGGCAGAGACCGCGCCGGCAGGGACCGGCTGCCTGCACGAGCTGTTCGAGGCGCAGGTGGTGCGCACTCCGGACGCCACCGCCCTGATCGCGGGAGACCTGCGCCTGGCCTATGACGAGCTCAACCGCCGGGCCAACCGGCTGGCCCACCACCTGCGCCGACGGGGCGTGGGGCCGGAGCAGCGGGTCGGCGTCTCGATGCACCGGTCGGCGGAGCTGATCACCGCCCTGCTCGCCGTGCTCAAGTCGGGAGCCGCCTACGTGCCGCTCGACCCGGGCTACCCGGCCGACTGGCGGAGCTTCGCGGCGGCGGACGCCAAGCTCGTCCTCCTGCTCACCGAGGCTGCGGCGGAAGAGGCTTCTGGAGACTCCGAGCTGGACCCGGAGCCGCTCGCCGGTCCCCACAACCTGGCCTACGTGTTGTACACCTCCGGCTCGACGGGTCGCCCCAAGGGAGTGGCGATCGAGCACCGTGCACCGGTCGAGCGGATGCTCTGGGCGCGCGACGCATTCCCGGCCGCGGACCTCGCCGGAGTGCTCGCTGCGACCTCGGTCTGCTTCGACCTGTCGGTGTTCGAGATCTTCGCCCCCCTCTCGTGGGGCGGCACGGTGATCCTCGCCGACCACGCGCTGGCTCTGCCGGCGCTGCCCGCCCGCGGCGGGGTGACGCTGCTCAACACCGTCCCCTCGGCGATGGCCGAGCTGGCCTCGGGAGAGCTGCCGCCGCGCCTGCGCACGGTGAATCTGGCCGGCGAGGCGTTGGAGCCCGCGCTGGCGGAGCGCATCTACCGCCACCCGCAGGTCGGGCAGGTCCTGAACCTCTACGGGCCGACGGAGGATGCCACCTACTCGACCTGGGCGCGGGTCGATCGCGGCGCCTCGCGGGTGAGCATCGGCCGTCCCTTGCCGGGCACCCGGGTCTATGTGTTGGACCGCCACCTCCAGCCGGTCCCGGCCGGCATGCCCGGCGAGCTCTACCTGGCCGGCGCCGGCGGCGCCAGAGGCTATCTCGGGCGTCCGGAGCTGACGGCGGAGCGCTTCCTCCCCGACTGTTTTGCAGCGCAACCCGGAGCCCGCCTCTATCGCACGGGGGATCTGGCTCGCTGGCTTGCCGCGGGGGAGCTCGAGCACCTGGGCCGGGTGGACCACCAGGTCAAGGTGCGAGGCTTTCGCATCGAGCTCGGCGAGATCGAGCGGGTGCTCCGCGAGCATCCGCAGGTCCAGGAAGCGGTCGTGGTGGTGCGGGATTCGCCCGGCGGGCGCGAGCTCGCAGCCTATGTGGTTCCTGGTGAGGCCGGAGTGGAGGAGCTGCGCCGTCATCTCGGCGGCCGGCTGCCGGCGTACATGGTGCCCTCCTCGTTCCAACGGCTGCCCGCCCTGCCGCGGACCCCCAACGGCAAGCTGGACCGCAAGGCGCTGCCGGCGCCGCAGCGGCGGACCGCCGGGGAGACGCACCGCGCGCCGCGGACGCCGGTCGACGAGGTCCTCCGCGGCATCTGGGCCGAGGTGCTGGGTCGCGAACAGATCGGAGCCGACGACCACTTCTTCGACCTGGGAGGCCACTCGCTGCTGGCCACCCGGGTGATTTCGCGTCTGCGCGGCGCCTTCGGCGTCGAGATACCCCTGCGCGACCTGTTTGCGGCACCGCGGCTGGCGGACCTCGCCGTCCGGGTCGAGGAGGCCCTGCGGGCCGGCACCAGACAACAGACCCCACCCCTGGTCCCCATGCCGCGCGAAGGAGACCTGCCCCTGTCCTTTGCCCAGCAGCGGCTCTGGCTCATCGACCAGCTCGAACCGGGCAGCCCGCTGTACAACATGCCCGGCGCGCTCCGGGTCGAAGGGCCGCTGGACGGCGCGGTGCTGGCGCTCTGCCTCGGGGAGATCGTGCGCCGCCACGAGGCCCTGCGCACGGTCTTCGCGGTGTCTGAGGGGGGGGACGGCGCGCCGGTGCAGGTGGTCCGGCCGGCGCAACCCTTCCTGTTGCCCGTGGTGGATTTGGGAGAACTGCCAGAGAGAGCGCGCGAAGCGCTGACCCTGATCCGTGAAGAAGCCGCACGCCCTTTCGATCTCTCCCGCGGCCCGATGCTGCGCGGCGTGCTCCTGCGCCTCGCCGAGGAGGATCACATTCTCTCGCTGACCCTGCACCACATCGCGAGCGACGGCTGGTCCTTGGGCGTCCTGGTACGGGAGGTCGCGGCGCTCTATCCGGCCTTCACCAGCGAAAAGCCGTCGCCGTTGCCGGAGCTGCCGGTGCAGTATGCGGACTTCGCTGTCTGGCAGCATTCCTGGCTGCAGGGCGATGTCCTGGGGCACGAGATCTCCTTCTGGCGCCGGCAGCTCGCGGGGCTGCCGCCTCTCCTCGAGCTGCCCACCGACCGCCCCAGGCCCGCGAAGCAGAGCCACCGCGGCTCCGCCCGGCCGGCGCGGTTGCCGGCCGCGCTCACCCGGCAGACGGAAGCTCTCGCCCGGCGCGAGGGAGCAACGCTCTTCATGATACTTCTCGCTGCCTTCCAGGCTCTGCTGGCGCGCACCAGCGGCCAGGACGATCTGGCCGTGGGCTCCCCCGTCGCCGGACGCAACCGGGTGGACATCGAAGGCTTGATCGGGTTCTTCGTCAATCCGCTGGTGATGCGCGGCGATCTTTCGGGCGCACCGTCGTTTCGCGAGCTGCTCGGCCAGGTACGCGAGACCGCTCTGGCCGCCTGGCTGCACCAGGACATACCGTTCGAACGGCTGGTCGAAGAGCTCTCCCCGGAGAGGAGCCTCGCCCATTCTCCGCTGTTCCAGGTGATGCTCGCGCTGCAAAACGCTCCTTTCGGACGTCTGGAGATTCCGGGTTTGCGCCTGCAACCGGTGCCGGTGGAAGGAACCACGGCGAAGCTCGATCTCACACTCAGCCTCTCGGAGCACGAGGGAGGGCTCGCCGGGACGTTGGAGCATGCCACCGATCTCTATGACGGCGCGACCGTCGATCGGCTCATGGGTCACTTCGAGCGGTTGCTCGCGGCGGCGGTCTCCACGCCCGATGAGCCCGTCTCCGCCCTCTCCCTCCTGAGCCCGGAGGAACGCGGACAGATCCTGATCGAATGGAACGACACCGCGGCGGCACCGGCTCCCCGCGCCTGCCTGCATGAGCTGTTCGAGGCACAGGCCCGGCGGACTCCGGATGCTGTCGCTCTCGTCGACGGAGAGCGGAAGCTCCTCTACCGGGAGCTGGACGAGGACGCCGAGCGGCTGGCGGCGGATCTTCGCCGGCGCGGCGCTGGACCGGAGGTCGTGGTCGGCGTGCGCCTGGAGCGCTCGGCCGAGATGGTGACCGCCCTGCTCGCCATCCTCAAGGCAGGATCGGCCTATCTGCCTCTCGACCCGCAACTGCCGCCGGCGCGCCTGGAGGCCCTGATGGCGAGCGCGCGCGTATCCCTGGTCCTGGATGGAAATTCCCCGGCCGCCACCGGGTCCGGCAGTCGCGGGAAAAGAAAGCTTTCGGGCAAAAGACCCCATCCCGAAAACCTCGCCTACATCCTGTTCACTTCCGGCTCGACGGGGACCCCCAAGGGCGTCGCCGTGACCCATCAGAGCGCCGTCGGGCTGGTCCGCTGGGCCGGTACGGTGTTCACCAAAGAGGAGCTGGCGGGAGTGCTCGCCTCAACCTCCTTGAGCTTCGATCTGTCGGTCTTCGAGATCTTCGCCCCTCTCTCCTGGGGGGGCTCCGTCATCCTGGCGCAGAGCACCCTGGCGCTCCCGGAGCTTCCTGCCCGCGAGCGCGTCACCCTGGTCAACACCGTTCCTTCGGCGATGGCCGAGCTGGCGCGCACAGGGAGCCTCGGAAGGTCTATCCGAACCGTCAACCTCGCCGGAGAGCCTCTGCCACGCGCTCTCGCCTCACAGATCCATGCGACCGGGACCGTGGAGCGCGTCTACAACCTCTACGGCCCTTCCGAGGACACGACGTACTCCACCTTCTCCCGTGTAGCACGCGACAGCACCGCCGCACCGGCGATCGGCCGCCCGATCACGGGTACGCGCGCCTATGTGCTGGCCGGGCCGGAGGCCGTACCGGTGGGCGTCGCGGGCGAGCTCCACCTCGGCGGCGCGGGCCTGGCCCGGGGTTATCTGCACCGGCCCGATCTGACGGCCGAACGGTTCATCCCGGACCTGTTTGCGACCGAGCTCGGCGGGCGTCTCTACCGAACCGGCGATCTGGTCCGCTGGACGGCGGCAGGAGATCTGGAGTTCCTCGGCCGCACCGACCATCAGGTCAAGATCCGCGGCTTCCGCATCGAGCCGGGCGAGATCGAGGCGGCGCTCCTGGCCATCGAAGGGGTCCGCGAGGCGGTCGTGACGGCGCGCGAGGACGTGCCCGGAAACCGCCGTCTGGTGGCCTACGTGGTGGGTGAGGTCTCCGCGGAGACGCTGCGCCAGGGGCTGCGGAAGCGGCTCCCGGACTACATGGTGCCTGCCGCGTTCGTAGCGTTGGAGTCGTTTCCGCTGACCCCGAACGGCAAGGTGGACCGCAAGGCCTTGCCGGCTCCGGAGCTGCCGGTCGCGCGGGAGAGCTACGTGGCACCGCGCACCCGGGAGGAGGAGCTTCTGGCGGCGGTGTGGGCGCAGGTGTTGCGCCTGCCGCGGGTGGGAGTCGAGGACAAATTCTTCGAGCTCGGCGGTGATTCGATCCTCTCGGTGCAGATTGCGGCCCAGGCTCGTCAGTCCGGCCTGCGTTTCACCGTGCGGGAGATCTTCAAGCACCAGACCGTGGCCAGGCTCGCCCGCCACGCCACGGTCGTAAAGCCTTCCGGCGCCGCCGCTACCGGTCAGGGTCCGGTGTCGGGTGAGGTGCCTCTGACCCCGATCCAGCGCTGGTTCTTCGAGCAGGGCTTCGCCGATCCGCACCACTTCAACCAGGCCCTCCTGCTGGAGTCGCGCGAGGCTCTCGACCCTGGCGCCCTGGAACGCGCCATGGCCGCCATCGTAGAACACCACGACGCCTTGCGCATGCGGTTTGCGAGGGAGGCTGACGGCTGGCGTCAGGAGAATGCGTCGTCCGAACCGGTGTCGCCGTTTTCCTGCGTCGACCTGTCGGGCCTGCCTGCGCCGCGTTCGGAGGGAGCTTTCGCGCACGCTGCCGCAGCCCTCCAGGCCGGCTTCGACCTGTCCGGCGGCCCGCTCACCCGTCTCTGCCTGTTCCATGTCTCCAGCGGAGGCGTCGGTCATCCGGCTCGGCTGCTGTGGGTCACCCACCACCTGGTGGTGGACGGAGTCTCGTGGCGTCTGCTGCTCGCCGACCTGGAGTCGGCGTACCGTCAGGCCGAGCGCGGTCTGCATCCGGCCTTGCCGCCCAAGGCCACGTCCTTTCAGGAGTGGTCGCGTCGCCTGGCCGGCCACACGAGCTCGGCTGCCCTGGCCGGCGAGTTGGAGACCTGGCGCGAGACCGCCCGGGTACCCGTGGCCCGCCTGCCGGTGGATTTCCCAGAGACCATGTCTCTCGTCGGCGACAGGGCCACGGTGTCTTTCAAGCTGAGTGCCGAAGAGACCGCGGATCTGCTTCAGAGTCTGCCGGCGGTGTACCACAGTCGCATCGACGACGCGCTGCTGAGCGCTCTGGTACGGGCGGTATGGGATGGGACCGGGTCTCCGCGTCTGCGGGTGGACCTGGAAGGCCATGGCCGCGAGCCCATCGCCGGCGATGTCGACGATCTCGACGTTTCGCGTACCGTAGGGTGGTTCACCTCGCTCTATCCGGTCGTCCTGGAAGCGGGCGACGCGGGCCCCGGTGAGGCGCTGGTGAGCGCCAAGGAGTGTTTGCGCGCCGTGCCCGGGCGCGGTATCGGCTACGGTCTGCTGCGCCATCGCCTCCTCCCGGAGGCTCCGGCGGCCGAGATCAGCTTCAACTATCTG
>DATHUD010000631.1:0-14648 GCA_035462575.1 Thermoanaerobaculia bacterium
CCGGCAGCCTCCACACCTTCGGCGCGAAGCTCACCCCGCAGCAGATCGCCGGGCTCGTCTGGAAAGCGGTCCACGGCACCCGCGTCCACTGGGTGCCGGGGCTCCTGCTCAAGACGCGCAACTACCTGGGCGGAGCGCTGCCGGTCGTTGCGCGGCCGACGATGAGGATGGTGGACCGGCGCCGGGGGTAGGGTCGAAATCCTCGTCAGTCGAGTCTGTTCAGAAACTCGGCTGGGGTGAGGAAGGGGATGCCCTGGAACGGGCTCAAGACGAGCAGGTCCCGATCTCCCGTCACGAGGATCTCCGCCTGTCCCGCGACCGCGACCTCCAGGAACTTGTCGTCTTTGGGGTCCCGACAGGCTGCGATCCTTTGAGAAGGAGCGACCTTTTCGCCCCTGAGGATGAGGAGAGCGAGAAGCGCCTCGACATCGCGATCCCGGATCCCGTACTTATTGCGGAACCTCGGACGGCTCAGAACATCTGCGATCTCTTCCAGGGTCTCGGTCGAGTAGAGCAGGAGGTAATCACCGGCCCGGAGGCGGCCCAGGATGGGAGCCACGGTTCCCTGGGGCTTGAGCAGGGCACGAATCAGGATGTTGGTATCGACAACCGCTCGCATCAGTCGAGGCGTCCGCCTCGGGCGGCCGCAATGTCGGCCGCGACCTCGTCCTCACTGATGAGCGCGTTGCGCTCCCCGAGCCTGGTCCAAGTCTCGTCAAATCGCGCGAGGACATCGTCCTCCTTGAACCTCTGGAGCTTCAAGAACTCCTCATAAGGCACGAGGACTGCTTCGGGGTGGCTGTCTTCCGTCAGAACGTAGGGGACATGCTCGTTGACAACGTCTTCGAGAACGGCCCGAAGGCTTCTTTCGAGATCGAGAACTCTGATGGTCTTGTGCATGCGTCTCTCCTCAGCGGACACCGCTTCCTGATCATACGCCCGAATCCCCGCCCATTTCTCCAACCGGAGCTCCTGGGTGCTCAATCGAGCCGTTCCACCTGGTAGCCCGCGCCGGAGAGCGCCTGCTCGAGCTCCTCGATGTGCTCTTCGTTGCGCGTCTCCAGGGTGACGTCCACCTGGGCCTCCCAGAAACCGGCGTGCTTGAAGACGCGGTCGTGCTGGATGCGCACGACGTTGCCGCCGCAGCAGGCGATCTTCTGGAGGAGCTCGGCCAGGGCGCCGGGGCGATCGGTGACGTTCGTCCGGAACCGCACGAGGCGGTGGCTTTCGACAAGCGACCGGTCGATGATGCGGGCGAGGAGGGCGATGTCGATGTTGGCGCCTGAAAGGACCATGACGACGTTCTTCCCGTCGAGGTCGGGGAACCGGCGCTCCTTGACCGCGGCGAGGGCCGCCGCCGCCGCGCCCTCGGTCACCGTCTTCCCCACTTCGAGCATGCGGATGATGGCGGCCCGGATCTGGTCCTCGGTCACCGTCTCCACGGCGTCCACGTAGCGCAGCACGTGCTCGAAGGTGAGGTCGCCCGGCTGCTTGACCGCGATGCCGTCCGCGACCGACCGCGCGGCCGAACAGTTGAGAATCCGGCGGGCGCGGAAGCTCTCGGCCATCGAAGGGGCCGCCGCGGTTTGTACTCCGTACACGCGGACCGAGGGCTTCTTCTCCTTGAGGGCCGTGGCGATCCCCGAGATCAGCCCGCCGCCGCCGATCGGGACGACCACCACCTCCACGTCCGGCACCTGCTCCAGGATTTCGAGGCCGATCGTCCCCTGCCCGGCGATCACCAGCGGATCGTTGAAGGGGTGCACGAAAACGAGCCCCTCCCGGCTGGCGATCGAGAGCGCCTCCTCGTAGGCCTCGTCGAAGACCTCCCCGGCCAGCACCACCCGGCCGCCCAACCGCCGGGTGTTCTCGATCTTGATCAAGGGGGTCGTCTTCGGCATGACGATCGTGGACGGCGCCCCGGCCTGGGACGCGCTGAAGGCCACCCCCTGGGCGTGGTTGCCCGCGGATGCGGTGATGACGCCCCGGGAGAGCTCCTCGGGGGAGAGCGAGCCGATCTTGTTGTAGGCCCCGCGCACCTTGAAGGAGCCGGAGAGCTGGAGGGTCTCGTACTTGAAATACGCGTTCGTCCGGAGCTCGCCGGAGAAGGTCCGCGACTGGAGGCAGGGGGTGTTCTTGACGACCGCCTGAATCCTCGCGCGCGCCTCTTCGATGTCGTTCAAATCGATCACGCGGTGCCCGCCTCCTGGAATCGGTGGCGGGAGCATAGCAGGAGCTACGGGCACGCGCGCCGGGAAAGGGGCTTCTGGGGGAGAAAAGGTCAGGGCGCTCCCGGTTCCAGGAGCGCCGGGGTTTCGGCCGGAGCGGCCTGGGACTTCGGCCCGTTGGCGCTCGCGTTTTCGAGCAGGGCCTCGGCGAGGCTCGAGCGGACCTGGCTCGCGAGCCCGGCGTCGAGCTCCACGGCCTTGCGGAACGCCTCGCGGGCGGCTTCCAGATCGCCGCTCCGGGCGAGCATGTAGCCGAGCTGGTCGTAGGCCCGGGCCCGGCGGTCGGGAGAGGTAAGCTGGGAGAGGGCGAGGCGGGTCACCTGGAGAGCCGATTCCGTATCGCCGGCCCCGCAATAGGCGCGGGCCACGCCCAGGAGGCAGTCGGGGCAGGAGCCGCCCGCGAGCTCGCTCGCGCGCTCGAATTCGAGGGCCGCCTGCTTGTATTGTCCTTCGCGAACGAGCCGCTCCGCCCGGTCGAGCGCTCTCGCGGCGTCCGCTCCCAGAGCGGAGCCTTCAGCCCACGCGGAAGAACCGGCGAAGGTGAGGGCCAGGATGCCGAGAAGCGGCAGGAGAGGACAGGTGCGATTCCCGATCTTCATGTTGAAATCTCCTCGGAGGCTTCGAGGCCTCGGTATCTCGGAGCGCGAACGGCTCAACCTTTAACTCGCTGTTTACGTACCAGGGAGGTCGGCCATCCGCCGGCATCCTGGCTATACACAAGATCCATGCCAATGTAGAGGAGCCTTCCATGCATCGATCCTTCCGTCCCTCGCTCCGCGGCCTCGCCGCCGCGGCGCTCCTCCTCGCGGCCTTGCCGGCCGCCGCCGCTCCGGCCCCGACGCCGGCGTGGGTAGAGAGGAGCGACGAAAACGCCCAGGTCCTCCTCGAGGTGCTCGCCCGCTTCGGCCCCGAGGGCGCCGGCCAGCTCGGAATTCCAGGCCTCGACGAGCAGATCCTCGACCTCTCTCCCGGCTTCGTCGAGCGGGCGACCGCGGCCGCCAGCCAGGCCGGCGACGAGCTGCGCCGGCGTCTGGCCACCGAGAAAGACCCCGCCGTGCGGCAGGACCTCCAGATCCTGATCGGCGCGACCGAGGACAACATCCGGGGCAACCGGATGGAGGAGAAGTACTTCCTCCCCTACTTCAACGTGACGCAGATCGTCTTCGGAGGCCTCCAATCCCTGCTCGACGACCAGATCGAGGCGGGCCGCCGCCCCGCCGCCCTCGTCCGCCTGAGGAAGTACACGGGGATGGAGCCCGGGACGACCCCGCTGACCCGCCTCGCCGAGGACTTCACCCGCGCCAGGCTCGCGGACCCCAAGCTCCTCGGCCCTTTCAAGGACCAGATCGAGCGGGACCTGGCGACCAACCAGACCGTGATTACCGGCATCGGCGAGCTGTTCGCCAAGTACGGGATCCAGGGTTATGAGGAGCCTTACGCGAAGCTCAAGGAGCAGCTCGCCGCCTACGACGCGTTCGTGAAGAAGGAGATCCTCCCCCGCGCCCGCACCGACTTCCGCCTGCCTCCCGAGGTCTACGCCGAGAACCTGAAGCAGGTGGGCATCGACATGCCGATCGACGATCTGGTGAGCCGCGCCGAGGTCGCTTTCAAGGAGATCCAGAACGAGATGGCGGCCCTGGCTCCCCTCGTCGCCAAGGAGAAGGGGATCGCGTCGACCGACTACCGGGAGGTGCTCCGGGAGCTCAAGAAGAAGCAGATCGTGGGCGACGCGATCCTCCCTCTCTACGAGGAGCGCATCCGGGGGCTCGAGGAGATCATCCGCAAGGAGAAGATCGTCACCCTGCCCGACCGGGCCATGAAGTTCCGCGTGGCGAGCGAGGCCGAGAGCGTGGGGAGCCCCGCCCCCCATATGCAGCCGCCGCGGCTGATCGGCAACACGGGCGAGATGGGCGAGTTCGTCCTGCCGCTGCGCATCCCCGGCCAGCAGGGCCAGAAGAACCTGGCCCTGGACGACTTCACCTACGACGCCTTCTCCTGGGCGCTCACCGCCCACGAGGGGCGTCCCGGCCACGAGCTGCAGTTCGCGGCCCTGGTCGAAAAGGGCGTTTCGAAGGCGCGCGCGATCTTCGCCTTCAACAGCGTCAACGTGGAGGGCTGGGCCCTCTACTCCGAGGCCGAGGTCAAGCCCTACCTGCCGCTCGACGGCCAGCTCGCCGCTCTCCAGAGCCGCCTCGCCCGCGCCGCCCGCGCGATCCTCGACCCCAGCCTGCAGAAGGGGACGGTCACCCGCGAGGAGGCCATGCGCATCCTTCAGGAAGAGGTGGGGCTCTCCGAAGGGATGGCTCTCCAGGAGGTGCAGCGCTATACCTTCCGGAGCCCGGGGCAGGCGACCGCCTACTTCTGCGGCTACACGCGCCTGATGGAGCTGCGCGCCCAGGTGGAGCGGGCACTAGGGGCCAGGTTCGACCGCCAGAAGTACCACGACTTCCTCCTCGCCCAGGGGCTCCTCCCTCCGTCGCTCCTGCGCCAGGCCGTTTTCGAGGAGTTCGTCCCGAAGCAGAAGGGGTAATGGGGCATCTGCTGGGAGCGCCGGCGCTCCCAGCATCTACAATCCCCCGGCATGGAACGCCTCCCCAAGACCCGCGCCGCCCTCGAACAGGGAATCCGCGAAGGGCTCCACCTCGGAGCGCAGATCTACGTCTCCCTTCGCGGGGAGACCGTGGCGGACGCGGCCGTGGGCGAGAACCGCCCGGGCGAGGCGCTCACGCCGGACCACCTCATGCTCTGGCTCTCCTCCACCAAACCGGTGGCGGCCGTGGCCCTCGCCCAACTCTGGGAACGGGGGCGGCTGGAGCTGGACGACCCGGTGGCCCGCCACATCCCCGAATTCGCGGCGAACGGCAAGGAAGGGATCACTCTGCGCCACCTCCTCACCCACACGGCCGGCATCCGGACCCTGAACACCGGCTGGCCCGAGCTTCCGTGGGAGGAGATCGTCGCCAGGCTCTGCGCCATGAAGCCCGAGCCCCGCTGGATGCCGGGCCAGAAGGCCGGCTATCACCAGGCCTCGAGCTGGTTCATCCTCGGGGAGGTGATCCGCCGCGTGGACGGCCGCCCCTTCTCCGCCTACGTCCGCGAAGAGGTCTTCGAGCCCTTGGGGATGACCGGCTCGTGGATCGGGATGCCCCCGGAGCGGTACCGTTCTTACAGGGAGAGCGGCCGGATCGGCGCCATGTGGAACACGGAAGCCTCCCCTCCGGTCTCCCACGGCTGGGACACGGAGGAGCGCTGTGTCCGTCCCAGCCCCGGAGGCAACGGCTACGGCCCCATACGCGAGCTCGGGCGCTTCTACGAGATGCTGCTCGGCCGGGGGACCCTGGCCGGCCGGCGCATCCTCTCCCCGCAGTCCGTCGAGGCCCTGACCGCTCGCCACCGGGCGGGGATGGTGGACGCCACCTTCAAGCACGTTCTCGACTGGGGGCTGGGCTTCATCCTCAACTCCGCCCAGTACGGCGCCGAGACCGTGCCCTACGGCTACGGCCACCATGCCTCGCCCCGGACGTTCGGCCACAGCGGCTACCGCTCCTCGACCGGGTTTGCAGACCCCGAGAGCGGACTGGCCGTGGCCCTCGTCTTCAACGGCACTCCGGCCAACGAGGGCCACGAGCGACGCATCCGGGCCGTGGTGGACGCGGTCTTCGAAGACCTGAGTTTGGCGCCTCCTCCGTAGGAGGACCTACTGCCCCGCCGGGCACTCCCCTGTCGCTTTGAGGGAGACGCCCGCCTGGCGGCGGAAGCAGTCGTTCGGGTAGGTCTTGTTGTCGCACCCGCAGACCGGCTGGAAGATCTGGGTGCAGATCTCCGGCTTCACCATGCACTTTCCAGCTCCCTTCTCGCTGCAGGTGCCGGCCTTGAACTCGCAGAACTGGTTCTGCCCCGTGCAGTCCGCGTTGTCCTTGCAGGACTTCGACTGCCCTCCCGGACAGGCGCCCTGGCGGTCCGGCCGGACTCCCGCCTTCAGGAGCTCGCACTCGTTGGCATAGGTCACGCCGTCACACCCGCAGATCGGGGGCCCCTGCTTCGGGCAGGTCTCCGGCACCGGGACGCAGGTGCCCGCGAGATCCGCCACATTGCACTGGTTGGCCGGGAACTGGCAGGCTTGCCCCTCGGGGCACTGGAGCGCGGCAATGCCGCCGCAGGTCTGGCCCGTCTGGGCCTCTGTGCTTGAGACCGCTCCAAAAAGAACGACCAGACCGATGCTCAGCAGAACGTGAATCAACGCTCTTCTATACATCTGTCCTCCTTTCGTTTGGCCCGCGTGGCGCGGTGTCAAGATTTAAGATATTTGCAATAAACGTGCCTTTTCGGCACGTCCGCGCCTCAGCCGAGGAGGGAGGAGACGCCCTGCCAGATCCACCAGATTCCCACGAGGCGGAAGATCCAGAGGAGATTCCGGACCCCGAGGAGAAAGAAGTTGTGGACCGGAAAGGGGATGTCGGGCGGCTCTCGCTCGGACGCGGCGAGATAGCCGAAGGCGGCCACGTTCACGGTCACACCCACGATCATCTTGAACCAGGTCGTGGCCACGTCGACCGGCGCGGGCTGCCCCGCGGCCGAGGTGGCGAGCGCCACCAGGAGAAAGAGAAGAGGGATGAAGATCCCCAGGCGCAGGGGCCAGCGCCGGGCGTGGAGGAAGGAGAAAAACTTCGCCGCCGGTGCCCGATGCGCCGGGCAGCAGCGGGCCGCGAGCGTTTTCCCACCGGAGCGTAGCGGGAGCGTGGCCGTCTCTGTTCCTTCCCCGAGCACCCGGTTGCACCACACGCACTTGACCGGCAGCACGCGCGCCATGTACGGCCGGGCGAGGAACCGGTGCGCCATCATGAGCGCCACCCCCGCCAGCAGGCTCCCCCCCACCGGCTCCGGATGCCGCACGAAGAGGAACAGCACCAGGGGGATGAAGAGGAACAGAAGCACGCCCGTCGCGTAGACGAGCGCGCGGTTCGGGACAGCATCGGCCGGTCTCGGCTTCGGTTCGGAGATCGTCATGGTCGGGCTCGGCGCGATTATCCCACAGCCACACCCCGGCCCGCCGCAGTCACCTCCTTCGGATACCGATTCTGGCTCGCGGCTTGCATTTCCGTAAAGCGCCGAGCTTGCGCTGGGTCGGGTCACAACTGGGAGGTCGGCGATTTCTGAGCTGAGAGTCCTGTTCCGCGGCAACGCGGGACGACACAACGGAAACGGAGGGCGTCCCGCCGTCTGGAACGGGGCGGCGTGGCTCAACGGACTGGCCGCGGAGTTCCCTACGCTCGGGGTCCGTCTGGGGGGTGAGCCGGAGATCGGCGTGCCCTCCCTGCTGCTGCGGATCGCGGACTGGGACTCTCCGGAGTTCCATTTCTACAATTTCGACGCCCAGATGAACGCCCTGGCGGAGGGCGCGGAGGGACGGCCTTTCGCCCTCACCATCGAGGGAGCCGACCGGCGGCTGCCCGCGGCGGCGCACGAGGTCCTCACCCGCTGCCAGCGCTTCCTGGGGAGGAAGAATCAGGCGTCCACTTATCCGGTGTTCGACCGGGTGCTCGAACGGCATCGGGCGCTCCATGACTTGAGCAAGCCGCTCGTCCGCGCCGATTTCGACCATGCGCTCGACACCTGGCAATGGATGCTGCGCCTGGCGCCCGGAGCGGGGCTCGCCTTGCAGATCGCGGCCCTGTTCCATGACATCGAGCGCCTCGTCACGGAGGCGGACGTTCGGGTGGAGCACCGCGCCGCCGACTACCAGACCTTCAAGGACGACCACGCCCGGCGAGGGGCCGAGATGACGGAGGACCTCCTCGCCGCGGCCGGCGTCGGCGCCGAGATGCGCTGGCGGATCGGCCGGCTGGTGGCCAGACACGAGCAGCCGCCCGCGCCGGACGATCCGGACGCCTCCGACCTGGCGCTCTTGAACGACGCGGACGCGCTGTCGTTCTTCTCGCTCAACAGCCCGGGGTACCTCGACTACTACGGCCCGGATCAGACGCGCCGCAAGGTGGCCTATACCCTGGCGCGCCTCCGCCCGGAGGCCCGCGAGCGCCTGCGGCGCCTCCGGCTGCGCCCCGAGATCGCGGCCGCCGTGGCCGCGGCGAAGACCGCCGCGAAGATCCCGGCGGAGTCTCCGCGAACGAACGGGCCGGGAGCGAAAGCGAACAGGCGGGAGGGTCTGGAGGCATGAAGCTCGTCATCTTCGGGTTGACGATCAGCTCCTCGTGGGGGAACGGCCACGCGACCCTCTGGCGCGGGCTCTGCCGGGCCCTCGCCCGCAACGGCCACCGGGTCGTCTTCTTCGAGCGGGATGTGCCCTACTACGCCCTCCACCGCGATCTCAAGGAGTTGCCCGGGACCGACCTCCGCCTCTACCCGAGCTGGGAGGAGGCGCTGCCCGCCGCGGTGCGCGAGGTGGAAGACGCCGACGCCGCCCTGGTGACCTCCTACTGCCCGGACGGCGTGGCCGCCTCGGACCTTGTCCTCTCCTCCGCCGTCCCGGTCCGCGTCTTCTACGACCTGGACACCCCGATCACGCTCGAGAGGCTCGCGGCCGGCCAGGAGGTCCCGTATCTCCCTCCGGAGGGCCTGGGCGGCTTCGACCTCGTGCTCTCCTACACCGGAGGCCAGGCGCTCGACGAGCTGCGAAGCCGCCTGGGCGCGCGCCGCGTGGCCCCGCTCTACGGCAGCGTGGATCCCGAAGTTCACCGCCTGGCCGATCCGGTCCCGGCCTTCGCGGCCGACCTCTCTTATCTGGGCACCTACGCCGCCGACCGCCAGGAGGCGCTCACACGGCTCTTCCTCGCGCCGGCCCGGCAACTGCCGGACAAGCGCTTCGTGATCGGCGGGGCCCAGTACCCGGCCGACTTCCCGTGGGGCTCGAACATCTTCTTCGTCCGCCACCTCCCCCCGGCCGACCACCCGGCCTTCTTCGCCTCCTCGCCGCTGACGTTGAACGTGACCCGGGCCGCCATGGCAAGCATGGGCTACTGCCCCTCCGGCCGCCTGTTCGAAGCCGCGGCCTGCGGAACGGCTGTGCTTTCAGACACCTGGGAGGGGCTCGCCGACTTCTTCGAGCCGGGCCGGGAGATCCTTCTGGCCGAGACCCCGGAGGAGGCGATCGAGGCGGTCTCGCTCCCCCGGGAAGAGCTCGCGAAGATCGCCCGGGCCGCCCGGGAGCGCACGCTCGCCGAGCATACGGCGGAGCGGCGGGCCGGAGAGCTGGTCGAGCTCCTGGACACGATGGAAGGAGAGGAGAGGATCGCAGTATGAGCATCTGGGGGATCGTTCCCGCCGCGGGCACGGGGAGCCGCATCCAGCCGCTCGCCTTTTCCAAGGAGCTGCTTCCCGTGGGGAGCCGGCAGGACGGGGAAACGGAGCGCCCCAAGGCGGTCTCCGAGTATCTGGTCGAGCGGATGATCCTCGCCGGGGCCACCAAGATCTGCATGGCGATCTCGCCCGGCAAGTCGGACATCATCGAGTACTACGGCGGCAGCATCGGTCCCGCCCACGTCTGCTACGTGGTCCAGCCCGAGCCCCACGGCCTCTGCGACGCCCTCTTCCGCGCCCTCCCCCTGATCGCCCCGGGCGACCAGGTGCTCATCGGTCTCCCCGATACGGTCTGGTTCCCGGAGGACGGCCTGTTGCGCCTCGACACCGACACCCTCTCCTTCCTGCTCTTCCCCGTCCAGCACCCGGAGCTCTTCGACGCCGTGGTCACCGACGACGACGGGCGGGTGCAGGAGATCCAGGTGAAACGCCAGGGGGCTCAAAGCTCCTGGGTGTGGGGAGCCTTCCGCATGCCGGCCCAGACTTTCCAGGATCTCCACGACCTGTGGCGCGAGCGCGGGGGGCAGGACGTCTACGTCGGCACCCTGGTCAACGCCTGGCTCGCGCGCGGGGGAGAGGCGCGGGGGGTCCACGCGGGCGAGTCGTACGTGGACGTGGGGACCCTCCACGGCTACCGCGAGGCCATTCAGCTCCTGGAGGGACGCCCCTCCCCGGCCCCGTGGGAGACGGAGGGAGCGGCCTTGGGCGGAGCCGGCCACCGCCATTCCTGATTTAAAACCTTTTTGTCGACGTCGAGGTGACCGGTGATCGAAGCCGTGATGCTGTGGAATGAGCCGAACAACAAGTCCCACTGGGACTTCGAGATCGACCCGGAGTGGAAGACCTTCGCCGAAATGGCGAAGCTCGCGGGCGACTCAGTCCGCGCCGAGAACGGGACGCTCCCCCGCGTCCTCGGCGGGATCTCGCCCATCGACGCCAAGTTCATCACCAACATGAAAGAGCAGGGGGTTCTGGATTACGTCGACGTGGTCGCGGTGCACGGCTTCCCCCTCGACTGGAACCACTGGCAGATTCACGAGTGGCCCGACCGGCTGGCGGAGATCGAGGCGCTGACCGACCTCCCCGTCTGGGTGACCGAGGTGGGCGTCTCCACCTTCGGCGCCGAGGAGGTCCAGGAATTCGGCCTGCGCCGCACCGCCGAGCTCCTCCTCGGCCGCGCCCCGCGCATCCACTGGTACAGCCTCTACGACCTCCCCCGCGCCTGGCCGGCCACGACCCGCCACCGCGAGGCCGAGGGGTCGTCCTACTACCGCCACTTCTACATGGGCATCCTCCGCGAGGACGGCTCGCCCAAGCTCTCGCTCTCCCACTTCGCGGACTTCACCCCCGAGATGGGCATCTGCCAGTGGTTTCACTTCGAGGACTACCGGCTGGACGACGCCGTGCGCTGGCTCAAAAAGCTCGGCGTCAAAAAGCTTCGCACCGGCCTCTCCTGGGCGGACAGCTTCCGGCCGAATGCCGACGCCTGGTTCGATCACCAGATGAAGGCGCTCGACGATTTCGACGTCACCATCACCTACTGCTTCACCCCCGAGCACTGCGGTGTGCGTCCGCACCACACGAGCCCCCCGAAATGCCTGGAGGAATACGCCGAGTTCTGCGGGAAGATGACGCGCCGCTACTCGTGATCGGCGGCCAAGTCAATCCGCCTCGTAATAATCCAGCCCCAGGTGCGTGATCTGCTCCTCCCCTCTCAGGAACCGCAGCGTGTTCTTGAGCTTCATGAGCTGGATGAACAGATCGTGCTCCGGGTAGAGCTCGGGCAGCGTCATCGGGCTCTTGAAGTAGAAGGAGAGCCACTCCTGGATGCCGTGCATGCGCGCGCGGCGGGCGAGGTCGAGGAAGAGGGCGAGGTCGAGCACCAGAGGCGCGGCGAGGATGCTGTCCCGGCAGAGGAAATCGATCTTGATCTGCATCGGGTAGCCGAGCCAGCCGAAGATGTCCAGGTTGTCCCAACCCTCCTTGTTGTCTCCCCGCGGCGGGTAGTAGTTGATCCGCACCTGGTGGTGGAACCCCTCGTAGAGGTCCGGGTAGAGGTGGGGTTGAAGGATGTGCTCCAGCACCGAGAGCTTCGAGACCTCCTTGGTCCTGAAGGAGTCGGGATCGTCCAGCACCTCGCCGTCCCGGTTGCCCAGGATGTTGGTGGAGAACCAGCCGTGGAGACCCAGGAGGCGGGCCTTCAACCCCGGCGCGAGGATCGTCTTCATCATGGTCTGGCCGGTCTTGAAGTCCTTGCCGCAGATGGGCACCCGCTTCTTCTCCGCGAGCTCCCGGATCGCCGGCACGTCCACCGTGAGGTTGGGGGCGCCGTTCGCGAAGGGGATGCCGAGCGAGAGGGCCGCGTAGGCGTAGATCATGCTCGACGGGATCGCCTCGTCGCTCCGCTTCAACCCTTCCTCGAAGCTTTCGAGCGACTCGTGGACCGCAGACGGAATCAGGTGGATCTCCGTCGAGCCGCACCAGACCATCACCGAGCGGGAGACGCCCTGCTCGCGCTGCCAGGCTCCGATCTCCTCGATAAGCTGCTGAGCGAGATCCCACTGGCTCGCCCCCTCCTTGACGTACGTGCCGTGGAGGCGCTTCACGTAGCGGGGATTGAACACCCCCTTCATCGGGCGGATCGCCTCGAGCTCCGGCCGGAGCTGCTCCAGGAGCGGCTTCTCCAGCACCGAGGCCTCGGTCGCCGCCTCGTAGGCGTCGCACGGGAAGATGTCCCACGCGCCGAAGACGAGGTCGTCGAGCTTCGCGAGCGGCACGAAGTCCTGGATCTTCGGAACCCGGTGCTCGGTCCGCTTGCCGAGGCGGATGGTCCCCATCTGCGTGAGCGATCCGATCGGCTTGCCCAGGCCCCGCTTGACCGCCTCCACCCCGGCGATGAACGTGGTGGAGACCGCGCCCAGCCCCACCAGCAGAACCCCGAGCTTCCCCTCGGCCGGCTCGATGTGAACGCCCTTCTGGATCATGGAAGTCCCTCCGGTTCCCGAAATCGAAGACCAACCTTCTATAAAGCTGCAACGCGCGTGCCATAGAATCCGCGCCATGACCGATCCGCGCCCCATCGTCTGCGTCGATCTGAACGGCGTGCTCGACCTCTACACCGGCTGGAAGGACCCGGAGCATTGGGATCCGCCCCGGGAGGGTGCCGGGGAGTTCCTCGCGGAGCTCAACGAGCGGGGGTTCCGCGTCGTCGTCTTCACCACCCGCTGGGGGGACGACGCCCAGGCCTGGCTCGCCACGCACGGCCTCGACCGCTGGGTCTCCGAGGTGACGGACAAAAAGCCCGCCGCCCACGTGTTCGTGGATGACCGGGCGGTCTGCTTCCGGGGGGATTTCGGGGCGACGCTCCAGGAGATCGTCCGCTTCCGGGCCCACTGGGAGGAGGAGGCGTGATGCCGGGAGTCCGGGAGTACTACCACCGGGTCGTCCCCTTCCTGGACCGCGAGCTGGCCGACCGGGGGGACGGGGAGCTCTGGGGCTGGGCCGCGAGCGCGCCCCGGGGATGCCGCGTCCTCGAGATCGGAGCCGGCACCGGCCGGGCCACGGCCTCCCTCGCCCGCACCGCCGGCCGGGTGGTGGCCTTCGACCTGGCGCCCGAGATGATCGCGATCGCCCGGCGGCGCCTCAGGGACCGTTCCAACGTCTCCTTCTTCGTCGCCGACATGCGTGAGATCGGCCTCCGGGTCCGCTTCGACCTCGTCGTGGCGGTCGACGATCCGTTCGTCCACCTGACCGAGGACGGCGACCGGGACCGCGCCTTGACGGCCGCCAGCCGCCACCTGCTCCCCGGCGGGCGCTTCCTCCTGGACGCCGCCTGGTTCTCTCCGGAGAAGCGCCATGCCGCGGGGGAGCCCGGAGGCCTTGTCCTCGAACACTCCGCGGGGGAGGGTCTCGAGGTCCGGGAGACCTGGCGCTGCGACCCCGAGGCCCGCCTCTGCTCCACCTCCTTCGAGTACCGCCTGAAAGGTCAAAAGGTGGAGCACGCCACTTTCTCCGCCCGCCTCTGGTCCCGCGAAGAGCTGGAGCACCGAGCCCGCGCCGCGGGTCTGCAGCTCGCCCACCTCTGGGGCGACTACGACCGCCGCCCCTGGGACCGGGAGACCTCCCCCCGCCTGATCGCTGAGCTCCAGCTCCGCTGATGCCGGAGCGGTGGCTCAAGCTCGTCCGCTCCCTGCTGGTTTCAACCCGCTCCTGACCCGCTCCCGATGCCGATCTCGCGGTAGGATAGTAGGGCTCCCGAAAACGGCGTGCCGGTGTCCTGAGGGCTGATCGTGAAACACGACGAGAAGGCTCATGAAGGATGTCCGGGCCCGCGGACCAGCGGAGCCGAGGAGGGGCGCATGACGACCAGTGACATCCGTCCGCCGGACCTGGAGATGCGGGTCCGGATCGTTCCGGATAACGGACAGACCCGCCTGATCTACACGCTACATTCGCCGGCCGGCGTGGCCCCGTTCACCCACAAGGAGATCGAAGGCCCCAAAATCCAGGGGGACCCTGAAAGGTTCCATACCTACCTCCAGAAAAAGCTCGACCTGTTGGGGGATGGCCTGGACCTGGGAGACGAGAAGCTCCTCCGCGCGGAGATCGAGCGCAAGCTGGCGAGCCTCGGGCACCAGCTTTGGAACGAGCTGGTCCCCTCCGGTTTCGGCCAGCACTACCGGATCATCCGCAGCACCGTACGCACCTGGATGATCGTGACCGACGAGCCCTGGATTCCCTGGGAGCTGATCAAGCCCTATGACGACAGTCTGCCCGAGAACGTGATCGACGATGACTTCCTCGGGCGGAAATTCCAGTTGACCCGGTGGCTGGCGGGCAGCAAGCCCCCTTCCCTGGAAATCGAGATCCGGCGGCTCGCCGCGATCCGGACGGACAAGACCCTGCCTCAGAGTGACACGGAGGGGGCGCATCTGACCGGGCTCGCCCTTCGCTCCGGGGTGGACGACGCATCCCCCCGGGTTACGAAGCCCGGGGCTCTCCTATCCTTCTTCGAGACTGGCGGCACCCACCTTCTCCACTTCATCGGCCACGGCACGTTTGAGGCCGGACAGGCGGACGAATCCGCCATTCCGCTGCCAAGCGGCC
>DATHUD010000632.1:0-6927 GCA_035462575.1 Thermoanaerobaculia bacterium
ACGGGGGCAGAGGCGCTCCCTGTGCATGTTCTCTTTGTCTATCGTTTTCTCAGCACCTGGCGCTTCGATCCGGCGAGGGTCGATGGTGAGCCCGTCGACTCCGTGTACAGGATCAGCGTCAGCACGAAACAGGTTCGGTAGGTAGACGTCAGGAGGCACCATGACCAGCGTCGAATCCCGAAGCAAAGATTGCGAGGCTCGATGCAAGTCGATGTGGACGCCGTCGATGAGCGGCGCCTGATCGGCCCAGAGGTCGAGCCCGAGCTCTTCCTCGTAGGACAGCGCGGTGGCGAAGAGACCGGCCGTGGCGGTCAAGCGGCCGTTGAAGACCTCGTCCGCGGACCGGTCCGCGACCAGTGTGACAGCGAAACCTTTTTCAAGCAGTCCGATGCCGAGTTGCAGACCTGCCTGACCCGCTCCGATGACAGCGATGCTCCTGGTCATCGACGATTCTCCGGGCCGCTCCTGGGTGGGGGAAAGAGATGAGCTTCATAAGATTGAGATTGTACAGCGCAATCGTGGCGGAGAATCGCTGTTCGGCGCACTTTAAATTTAATATTTCGTCTATATCAAGCGTGGCGAAGAGGAGGGAATGATCATCGGCTGCATTCGCTGCATTACACTCTGGAGCCATGGACAACAGGCCCAATCCTCTTCTCGTCTTCAGTGCCGTGCTGTACTTCCTCGCCGGCGTGGCGGCCCTCTTCGCGCCGCAGGAGCTGCTCTCGTTCGGGGGGGCCGTTCCGAGCGCTTTGGCCGTTTCGCTTCTGCAGGCGGTCGGCGCTGCATTCCTGGGGTTTGGGATGCTGAACTGGCTCAGCCGGTACTCCCGGGTCGGGGGCATCTACGGCAGGCCCATCGTCGCCGCCAACTTCGCCCACACCTTCGCGGCCGCGGCTCTGCTCGTGAAGGCCGTGCCGCGGGGGGACGGATCCCCGCTGGCCTGGGCGGCCCTCGGGATCTATGGGGTTCTTGCCGTTCTCTTCGGCTTGAAGTTCTTCGGCTCCGGTTTGAAGGCGGATCGAGGCTAGCAGCCGTACGCCATCGCCTCTTTCCGGAACTGGATTCCTGAAGAGATCTGACGTTCCCAGCGATTCGTTTGCAAAGGTACCTATGTAGAATATCTCCCTTGGCTGTGTTTCTTTTCATTTTGTCTTGAATTCTGCTATGATCGAAGCGGCCTGAGCCGAGCCTTTTGGCAGGGAGGTCGCGTCGAATGGTTTCGATCAGCCGGGAGATCTCTCCTTCCTGGGTTTCCGCGCGCGAGCGGACGCTCTTTGTGGGGGGAATGACGGCGCTTCTGCTTCTCGGCGCGGTCTTTCGCCTTTACGCTCTCGGCGGGCAGGCCTTCGATTGCGACGAGCTCTACGTCCTCCGCATCGAGGGGGGCTCCTTAAAGGAGATCGGTGCGCTCTTCGGGCGCTCGGCGTTTCACGATTTCCACCCGCCGGTCTCGTACCTGCTGTTCATGCTCTGGATCGCCCTGTTCGGGGCCGGGGAGGCCGCGGTCCGCTCGCTCCCGGCGCTCCTGGGGCTGGTTTCGATCGCGCTGCTCGGGCTTGCCGGCCGGCGGATCGGCGGGGTCTGGGTGGGGCTCGCCGGGGCGGCGTTCCTGGCCGTGAACCCGCTCCACATCGCGTATTCGCAGGAGGCGAGGCCCTATGCGCTGGCGGTGACGCTCACGATCGCGGCGCATCTCCTGTTCCTGCGGTCTCTGGGCGAGGCTTCGGCCGGAAACCGGGTGGCCTACGCGCTGGTCTGTGCCGCCGCGATCTACACGCACTACTACGTGCTGTTCGCGCTGCTGCCGCACGGTCTCATCGCCTTGTGGCTGTTGTGGGCCGGGGACGAAGATTCGCGCCGGGCCGCGCGGCCGACGCTTTTGGCGTACGCCTGCGCCATGGCCACGTTCATCGCCTGGTTGCCGGCTGTTCTGTACCAGGTCTCGGGAAAAACCGGGGAGATGTCGCCCAGGGTTCTCGACCTCGGAGAATCTCCTCTCGTCCGCGCGGGCTTTTACCTGAAGGATGCCGCGGGCCTGGGCGCCTCGCCGTTTCTCCTGCCGGCGACCCTGGCCCTGCTCGGGCTGCTGGCTTTTGCTTTTACGGGGCGAGAGCGCCTTCCCGCCGCTCCCGCGGAATCCGATTCCGGGGGGCTCCCGACGCGGAGGATGGGAGCCGGAGTGCTGTTGGCCGGGATTCTCCTCGCGGCCGGGCTGCCTCTCCTGGCTCCCCGGCTGCTCTTCCCGGCCGCGCGCGAGGTCCTGCGGGCCGAGGGGTATGGTGGGGCCGCGATCGAGGGGCAACTGCACGCTCTTCTGGGGTTCACGGTCTCGCTCCCCGCGGCGGTGGGAGTCATCGGCCTTCTGGTGCTCGGCTGGCCCTGGCTCTCGTCGCTGCCGGGCCGGCTGCCGTGGAGGCCCGCCGGCCAGAGCCGGCCTCTCACGGTCCGGGCTCTGCTGGCGGCTCTGCTGTTGCTTCCGGTGGGCGTCGTCCTGGTCCTCGGTCTCGGTGGCCTCCCCCTCCTCGCGGTGCAGTACCTGCTCGCCTTCGAGCCGGCTCTGGCCTTGGCTCTGGGAGTGGGAGCGGTGAGGCTCGCGAGGGTCCGCTGGGGCCGCCTCGCCCTTGCACCGGCCGTCCTCTGCATTGCTCTCGCGGGGCTTCAGTACCAGCCCGTGTCCGGGATTTTCGGTGTTCGAGGCATACCCCTGGGCCGGCAGACCGGGGCCTGGCGCGATCTGGTCCGCGAGCTCGACCGGCACGGCGGCAACGGTCTTCCGCTGGTGCTGGTGGACAATTCGCGGAGCGATCCCGCGGAGCTCTATCTGCGCGATCGCCCGATGATGCGCATCCCCGAATCCGGCTCGGCCGCCAGTTTGCCGGAGGATTTCCGGTTCGTGCACCTCGTGGGTTACCCCAGCAGCGAGGTGCTCCTTGGGAACCTTTCTCGTGCGGTCTCGCTCGAGCCCAGGTTCCGGGTGGATGAATTCGTGATCTACGAGGCTCACCGGAAGATGTAGAACGCGGCGCAGACGTCGCGCTGCGAGGAGGTCCAATGAGCGAACCCGCGAAGATCAGTCTGCAGGATTGGCATGCTCAGCCGCATCACCTCTGGGTCGTTCTACCCGCCTACAACGAAGAGGGTTCCCTCGGGCCGCTGCTCGAGGCGCTGTTGTGGGAGCTCGATTCCGATTTTCGCGATTTCACGATCCTGGTCGTGAACGACGGAAGCACGGACAGGACCGCCGCGATCGTGCGGAGCTATGAGAGCACCGGCCGGGTCCGGCTCATCGACCAGCCCGCCAACCGCGGCCTGGCCGAGACGCTGCGCACGGGCCTGCTCGAAGCCGTCCGGCAGTCGGGACCCGAAGACACGGTGGTGGTGATGGATGCCGACAACAGCCATCCGGCGGGCCTGATCTTCCGCATGACGCGCCGCATCCGCGAGGGCAACGACGTCGTGATCGCGAGCCGCTACCGGGAAGGGAGCCAGATCCGGGGTTTGAAGCTGCACCGCAGGCTTCTCTCGAACGGGGCCTCGTGGCTCTTCCGCGTGGTCTTTCCCACGCCCGGCGTCCGCGACTACACCTGCGGCTATCGGGCCTACCGCGCGGGCCTTCTGAGGCAGCTCATGGACAAGCACGGCCAGGACTTCATCTCCGAGCGCGGCTTCGCCTGCATGGTCGACCTCCTGTTGCGTCTGCGGGAGATGGGCGCCATCTTCAGCGAGGTGCCTCTCGTTCTGCGCTACGACCGCAAGGAAGGGGCCAGCAAGATGAAGGTCTCGCGAACGATCAAGGAGACGCTCTTTCTGATGTTCCGGCGGAGCCTGGGGTGGTGAGATTCGGCGCCGGGAACCCCGGACGCCCTCCCCCCGTCTAAGAAAACAGGCCGGCCCTCCCGTTTGAGCCGGCCCGGGGGGTGCCATGCGAAGGCTGCTGTTGCTGTTGTTGACTCTTTTCGTGGTGGGCTGCTCCGGAAACTCCCGGCGGGCGGGCACGGGGGACGTGGCCTTCCGTCTCACGTGGGACGGCCTCTCGGATCTCGATCTGATCGTCGAGGACCCTGCAGGGGGCTGCATTTTCTTTTACAGCCGGGAGTCCCCATCGGGCGGGATTCTGGACGTCGACTGCAACGCGGGCACGGACTTCACGTGCGAGCATCCGATCGAAAACGTCTTCTGGCCGGCGTCGACGGCCCCGGCCGGCGGATATACGTTCTGGGTCCATGCCCATGCCCTGATCCCCGCCGAGGCTCCTCTCGGGTTTCACCTCCAGGTCCTTCGCGGGACCGAGGTGTTCTGGGTGAACGCGGACTTCATCCTCGATCATGAAGAGGTCCACGGGCCGTACCACTACGATTTTCCGGCCGGTACGATCACCAAGGGTGATCCTTCGCGCCCGCTCTGCGCCGGACGGGCCAGCGGCGTGAGGACGTCCCGGTAAGGGCCGGAATGGGCATCGTTCACGATCTGAAGCTGGGCTTGAGAGCGCTTCGCGCGGCGCCCCTGACCACGGCGGCGGCGGTCCTCGTGATCGCGCTGGGCATGGGCGTGAACGCCGCCGTGCTCGCCGTCACGTACGGAATCCTGATCCGGCCGTTGCCCTACCCCGAGCCCTCGCGGCTGGTGATCCTTTCCGTAGCCACGGCGGATGGCGCGGATTTCGGGGTGCCGCTCGCGGAGGTGGACGAGTGGCGGCGGCGCCTGCGGACGGTCGAGAGCCTCGCGGGCTATGCCACGAGCGAGCTCCGCGTGCAGGGAGCCGGCGAGCCGCGGCTCGTTTCGGCCGCGCATGTGACCGATGGGTTTTTCGGCGTCCTCGGCTTCGGCCACGATCTGCGCGCAGGGGGCGCCGCGGTTTCAGAACGGCTCGGCGCAAAGAGCGGAGGGCTCACGATCGGAGCCTCTACGTGCGAGATCGGCGCGGTTCTGCCGCGGATGTTTTCCTTTCCTTCCGAGAAGGTCGACGTCTGGATTCCTGCCGTGCCCCAGCCTCCGGGCTCGCCGGACTACCGAAAGCTCCGGATCGTCGCGAGGATGAAGCCGGGGGTCTCTCGCGCGCAGCTCAAGGAGGACGCCGTGCGGGTGCTGCGCGAGCTCCACGGCCCGGAGATGGCGAAGCCGGGCTCGTCCTATCCGACGGTCACGCCGTTTGAAGACGCCGTGATCGGCGACGCGCGGCCGGTGCTCGGAGCGTCGATGGCCGGAGCCGTTCTGGTGCTCTTCGTGACGTGCGGGAACGTGGGCATGCTCCTCCTCGGGCGGGCGGTCTTGCGCCGCCGGGACTCGGCCGTCCGCCTCGCGCTCGGGGCCGGCCGGTGGCGCCTCGCGCGCGGGCCGCTTGTGGAAAGCCTTCTCCTGGCGTCGGCCGGCTCGCTCCTGGGCCTGGGGCTGGCGGTCCTGGCCGTCCGGATCTTCCTGCGCGTCGCCGCCGGCATGGTTCCGCGATCGCACGCGATCGCGATCGATGCTCCGGTTCTCGCGGCGAGCGCGGCGATGATCTTTTTCGTGACGCTTCTGTGCGGGGCCGCTCCGGCGCTGGACGCGGCCCGGAAGGATTTCACGGCGGCGTTTCGCGGGGGCCTGGCGGGAGAGCCGCGCACGCGCCGCATCCTCTCCCTTCTGGTCGTGGGACAGATCGCGGCGTCAATCGTGCTCCTCTCGAGCGCGGTGCTCCTCGCGCGGACGGTCGAGCGGCTGCTCGCGGAGGATCTCGGGATTGAACCCGAGGGCGTGCTGGTGGCGAAGCTTTCGAAAGGGGACGGAACGGTCGCCGATGCGGTGGAACGAAAGGTTTTCGCGCGGGAGGTGCTCGACCGGGTGCGGGTGCTTCCCGGTGTTACCGCGGCGGGGCTCGGGAGCAGCCTGCCGCCCGCGGGGGCGCCGTTCCAGATCTACGTGCGGCGGATCACTGAGACCCGGGACGAGGGGATGAGCCTGAGCGTGGTCTCCGTGACGCCGGGCTTTCTCGAAGCGCTCGGCGCGCGCCAAGCGAGCGGCCGTCTGTTCGAGAGCGCGGAGGACCGGTTCGAACCGTCAGCCGTCCTGTTGAGCGAATCGGCGGCGCGCCTGGCGGCGCCCGGGGAGGACTTGGCCGGCCGGGAGCTCCCGATGCGGTTGCCGCCCGTCGCGCGGTTCGCCGGAGCTCCTCTCGTCGCGGGCGTCGTAGACGACGTGAAGTATCTCGGGCTCGACAAGCCGGCCGCCGCGGCCGTATACCTGCCGTGGAGCGCCCGGCCCACGGAGACGGCCTGGCTCGCGGTGCGCACCAGGGGCGATCCGTCCACGCTGGCGCCGGCCGTCCGGCGCATTCTGCGGGAGATCGATCCGGGGCTGCCGGTGCCGGAGATCCGCCCGCTCGAAGACGAGATGGCGCGCTCGATCGCCGACCGGAGGCTGCGGGTGGTTCCGGCGCTCGGGTTCGCCGCGGTCGCGCTCGGGGTGGCGCTCACCGGCATCTTCGCGCTCTTTTCGCGCGCCGCGGCCGAGCGCCGGCGCGAGCTCGCCATCCGGATCGCGCTCGGTTCGTCCCGGTCCCGTATCCTGGGCCTGATGCTGCGAAGCGCCGGAGCGCTGACCGCCGCGGGGCTCGCCGCGGGTCTCGCGGGCGCCGTCGGGGTCGCGGCCGGGCTCGAAAGCCTCCTTTTCGGCGTGACCCCGCACGATCCCCCGACCTTCGCGGCGGTCCTCCTGTTCGTGGCCGCCGCCTGCCTCCTCGCGGCCTGGCTGCCCGCGCGGCGGGCGTCGCGGGTGGAGCCGCTGGAGTTGCTTCGGGCGGAGTGAGGTCCGCGGGTGATATCCTGGGAGTCAAATCCTGTTTGACGATCGGGAGGACGCGCATGGGCACCCAGTGGTTCTATCTCGTGGGGGAGCAGCTTCGAGGTCCGTTCACGCTCGAGGAACTGGTCCGGGTGCTGGTGGCGACTC
>DATHUD010000633.1:0-9178 GCA_035462575.1 Thermoanaerobaculia bacterium
AAGACCACGCTGGTCAAGCTCCTCGCGCGGCTCTACGACCCGGACGAGGGGCGCATCCTGCTCGACGGACACGATCTGCGCGAGTACGACGTGGAGGCGTTGCGCGCCCACATCGGCGTGATCTTCCAGGATTTCGTCCGCTATCACCTGACCGCCGCCGAGAACATCGCGGTGGGCCGCATCGAAGCCCGGGACGACCGCGAGCGCATCGTGGCCGCCGCCGAGCGCAGCCTGGCCGACGAGGTGATCGCAAAGCTTCCGGACGGCTACGATCAGGTGATCGGAAAGCGCTTCCGCACCGGCGTGGACCTTTCGGGCGGCGAGTGGCAGAAAATCGCGATCGCCCGCGCCTACATGCGGGACGCCCAGTTGCTGATCCTGGACGAGCCCACCGCAGCGCTCGACGCCCGCTCGGAGTTCGAGGTGTTCCAGCGCTTCAAGGAGCTTTCCGAGGGGAAGACCGCCGTGCTCATCTCCCACCGCTTTTCGAGCGTGCGCATGGCGGACCACATCCTGGTTTTGGCCGAGGGGAAGGTCGAGGCGATGGGCACCCACGAAGAGCTGCTCGCCCAGGGCGGGCGCTACGCCGAGCTGTTCGAGCTGCAGGCGACGGGCTACCGCTGAGCGGCGATTTGCGGATAATAGAGAGGGAGGGCGGACTCACACTACTGAACGAAAAAAGCGTTGCTGCCGATCCGGAGGAAAGATCATGAAAGATCTCGACGGAAGGGCGAGACTGATCGGCCTCAGATATGCCATCCTTGGTATCTTGCTGGCCGGCATTGTGCCCATTCTCCTGGTTAGCCCACAGGTGCTCCGGTTCTGGTATTTGCCGTGGTGGCGCCAGCTCGCAATCGGCGCCACCGGGGTTGTGGTTGTCGTCTGGCTTGGCGCACCCTGGGCTTTCCATAGCATCGCAAAGCGCCGGGACTCTCGGAGCCCGGTCTGGTTGGCTCTTCTGGCGTTCGTCAGTGGGGGCTTCGCCGGTTCTGCTTCTACGCTTTTCGTCGAGGACGTCGATATCAACCTGTCGAGCTTCTCGACGTACGTGGTGGGACCGGTTTGCTGGCTTCTTCTGGTTGGCGCGCCTTTATGCATAGGTCTCGGGGTTCTCTACCGCCGGAGCATCAGGAGCTCGATGGGCCGGCTTTCTCCTCATCAGGGATGACCAAGTCGGGGAGCTGTTGCTTGCCCCTGTTCCCGCGCTCCTCCCGCACCTGCGCGTTCGCCGCGCCCGCTTGAGCCCACACCTCCGCGCTTGGTGCTCCTCCCGGCCTTTCACGAGCCGCCGCGGGTTTTCCTCTTCCGTTGTGGGAGGAGCAGGATCGAGACGGACACTCCAGCGAGCAGGCAGGCGACGAGGAGGAGTAATCCCGAGTTATGGCCTCCGCGGACCACGAGCCAGCAAAGCCCAGCCACAAGGGATAGCACGCCGAGCGATAGCGCCAGGTTTCCCCCATCGAAGCGCCGCCGCTCCGCTTTTCGAAGTGCGAGCGCCTGGCAGATCAGATCACGATCCAATGTCAACTCTTTCCCGCGTTCATCCAAGGCGTGCCAATGGAGCCGTTGCGCCAGGCGGATGACGGCTTCGATGCCGTGCAAGACCTTGATCTCACCCCTTCCCCTGACCTCGACGGAGACACTGTCCACCCAAGGCTCAGAGGACGGGTCGAGGGAGTCCGGGTTCAGGTAGATGAAGAGTTTGACCCCAGGCTCCGGCGAGACCACCCATTCCGCACCGCGCCGGAGGACCGCTTCCGGCCACAACTCGACGATCGCGGCCGTCGCGCGAGCGACATCGAGATCCTCGGAACCAGGCCAGAGCGAAACGGTATAATCCACGATCCGTATCCGCGGCGTACTACCAGATCGAAAGCTGGCTTCCAGGATCGGCCACATTGCGCGACTGACACGGTCCCTGCCCGGCCGCCCGGCGTTACCGCTCCCCCCGCACTTCCGCGTTCCGCCGCGCCCGGAGCTCTTCAAAAAGCTCCCGGACGACCGGAAACCCGCCGTCCGGGAAGTTCTCCGGGTTGTCCCAGAACTCGGCGAGGGCGCCGGTGCCCCAGCGCTCGTAGACGGCGACCTTCAACATGAGCTGGAGCTTGTCACAGGCTTTGACGAGCCGGGCTTCCGTGCTTGTCCCCTGCTGGTATTCTTCGTAGAGGCGGAAGGCCCGCTCGGGCAGCGGGGCGAGCACGTCGGCCATGGCCGCGGTCTCGGCGGCCTTCTTGGCGCCTTCGGGGAAGTAGTGGGACGAGGTGCGGGGGAGGTCGCCGATCCGCAGCTCGGCCAGATCGTGGACCAGGGCGATCTCGACGGCCCGGCCGGTGTCGAGCCCCTCGATCCGGGGCGCGAGCGTCCAGACGAGGAAGAGAACGTGGAAGCTGTGCTCGGAGACGCTCTCGGGATTGGCCACGCCGCGCAGCACGTAGCCGCTCCTGGGGATGCTGTCGAGCATCTGAAGCTCTAAAAGGACATCCAGCAAGGAATGGTTCGCTTTCATGACCGCGAGAGGGTACGCTAAACCAGGGATCTCGTAAACCGTATGAGAAAAAGATTTTCCGTCCTTGCAGTCCTTGTCGTCCTCGCGGTCCTGGGAGGGTGGGTGGCCTGCGATGCCTCTCCCGGCACCGTTCGCGCCAAAGGCCGGCAGATCGAGTTTCCCGCCGTTGTCACGAAAGACTCTTTCGAGCGCGAGATGCTCGGCATGGGCATGCCCGGCTATCACCTGATCGTGTGGGAAGACGGTCGCGCCTCGCACGCCGCGCTCTTCAGGGCCCAGGTGACGGACGTCCAGGTGCTCGACGCCTTGGAGAAGCTGGGCGCCAGGCCGGGCAACGCCCTTCCCATGGAAACGTGGGACGAGCGGAAGGACCCCGAATCCAAGGCTCCCGACAAGGTGATCCAGGGGCCGCCGGTCGACATCCTCGTCAAGGTGCCGGGGCGGAAGGCTCCGCTCACTCTAGGGGAGATCCTGGAGGACCCGGGAAAGCGGGGCTTCGACATGCGCTTCGGGGGCCACCGGGAGAACATCCCGAAGTGGAAGTCGGGGTGCGTCGTCTGCCTCTACTCCTGCCCGGGGAGCAAGATCGGCAACGCCCGCTACACGGTGCGCGACTATGAGAAAGAGGCGACCCGGTTCCGGGTGAAGCCCGGGGTCCTGCCCGTGGACGGGACCCGGGTCACGATCGTGTTCCGCTTGAAGTGAAGGCCCTACTTCCCCGGAACTTCCATGAACGCGGGTCCCGCCCGCTGCGGCGTGTAGCGCGTCATGTAGTCGTTGAGCGTCAGGAAGATCAGGATGGCCAGCCAGGCGAAGCCGGCGAGCGCGGTGAGCATCGTCATGCGCGTGCTGTGGCGGACGTGCATGAAGAAGAGGATGACGAGGAGCGCCTTGGTGACGGCGATCGTGAGCGCCACGATGTCATTGGCCCAGCCGAGGTCGACCTGGGCCACGAGCCAGGTGGCGAGCGTCAGGACCATGAGCGCGCCGAAGACCATGAAATACATCACGGGGGAGGGCTTGTGCTCGGTATGTTCAGCCATGGGTCTTCTCCGGGATCAGGTGGTGTGCGCCCCGAGCAGGTAGAGGAGCGGAAAGAGGAAGATCCAGACGATGTCGACGAAGTGCCAGTAGAGGCCCGTCACCTCGAGCGGGTTGTGGTACGCCGAGTCGTACGTCCCCTTCCAGGCATACCAGGCGAGCACCCCGAGAATGATCATGCCGATCACCATGTGGGTGGCGTGCAGGCCGGTCATGATGAAGTAGAGCGAGAAGAAGATCTGCGTGTGGCGCTCGAGGAGCGGGTCTCTCGCCGCGATCTCCGCGATGTGCCCACCCGCGTGCTCTCCCACGCCTCCCGCGTGCTCCACGTCGAAGATGAAATGCGGTCCGGGCACGTGGTGGTGCGTGAACTTGTCCTTGTACTCGACCGTCTTGATCCCCAGGAAGACGCCGCCCAGGACGATCGTCGCGATCAGAAAGAGGACGATGCCCTTCCTCCAGTTCACCTGTGCCGCCCAGATGGCGAGCGCCATCGTCAAGCTGCTGCAGATGAGGACGGCGGTGTTGATGCCGCCCCAGAGGACGTCCAGCGTGTTGCTCGCGAGGAGGAAGGCCTCGGGGTACCAGTTCCGGTAGATCACGTAGGCGGTGAACAGGCCGCCGAAGAACATGATCTCGGTGACGAGGAAGAGCCACATCCCGAGCGTCGAGGATTCCTTCTGCTGCTCGAGCGTATCGAACTGGTGCTGGAGCGACGGGTGGTGGTGGTGCGCCTGCCCGTGCCCTGCGTGCGCGTGCGGTTCCGCCGTAATGCTAGCCAACGCGGGCCTCCGTGGGGGTCAGACGGTTGTGGACCTCTTCCCGGTTGTACTCGTACGGGCCGTGGGTCACGACCGGAAGGGTGTAGAAGTTCTCCGTGGGCGGCGGCGAAGTGGTGTCCCACTCCAGGCCCACGGCGCCCCAGGGGTTGTCTCCGCTGCGCTTGCCGTAGCGCATTGACCAGATGAAGTAGCCGAGCGGGAGGAGCACGCCGACGCCCAGGATCGAGGCCCCGGCGGACGACAGCACGTTCAGAATCTGGAACTCCTCGGGGTAGGACCAGTAGCGGCGCGGCATGCCGAGGTAGCCCAGGATGAACTGGGGGAAGAACGTCAGGTTGAACCCGACGAAGACGAGGAGCGCCGAGAGCCGCGACAGGAACGCCGGGTAGAGGCGCCCCGTGATCTTCGGCCACCAGAAGTGGAGCCCGCCCAGGTAGGCCAGGAGCGTGCCGCCCACCATGACGTAGTGGAAGTGGGCCACGATGAAGTAGGTGTCGTGCACGTGGACGTCGATCCCCAGGGTCGCGATCATCACCCCCGTCAGGCCGCCGATCGTGAACAGGCCGATGAAGCCCAGGGCGTAGAGCATCGGCGTCTGGTAGGAGACCGATCCTTCGTAGAGGGTGGCCGTCCAGTTGAAAACCTTGACCGCCGAGGGGACCGCGACCAGCATCGACAGCACCGAGAAGATCGTCGAGGCGTAGACCGACTGGCCGGAGACGAACATGTGGTGCCCCCAGACCAGGAAGCCGAGCACCGCGATGCCGACGCTCGCGAACGCGACGATGCGGTAGCCGAAGACCCGCTTTCTCGCGAAGGCGGCGACCAGCTCGCTGACGACGCCCATGGCCGGCAGGACCATGATGTACACCGCCGGGTGCGAATAGAACCAGAACAGGTGCTGGAAAAGGACCGGATCGCCCCCGAGCCGCGGGTCGAAGACGCCCAGGTGAAGCAGCCGCTCGGCCGCCACGAGGAGGATCGTGATGGCGACGACCGGCGTGCCCAGGACGATGATCAGGCTCGTCGCGTAGTGGGACCAGATGAAGAGCGGCAGCCGGAACCAGGTGAGGCCCGGCGCCCGCATCCGGTGGATGGTGACGATGAAGTTCAAGCCCGTGAAGATCGACGAGAACCCGTTGATGAAGATCCCCAGGGCGGTCGAGATCACGTAGGTGTTCGAGTAGTGCGTCGAGAGCGGGGTGTAGAACGTCCACCCGGTGTCGACGCCGCCGTGGGCGATCGCCCAGAGGGTGAAGATGCCGCCCAGGTTGTAGACGTACCAGCTCGCGAGGTTGAGTCTCGGGAACGCCAGGTCTTTCGCCCCGATCATGAGCGGCACGAGGAAGTTGCCGAGCACGGCCGGGATCGCCGGGATCAGGAAGAAGAAGACCATGATGATGCCGTGCATGGTGAACACCCGGTTGTAGGTGTCCGGCTGCATCAGGTCGCCCTCGGGCGTCAGGAGCTCCAGGCGGATCAGCAGGGCGAAGAGGCTTCCCAGGGCGAAGAAGACGGAGACCGAGATCAGGTAGAGGATGGCGATCCTCTTGTGGTCCTTCGTGAGGAGCCACGACCTCATGCCATAGGCGGCGTTCAGGTAATTGGGCCTCTCGAAGGCGGTCTCCGGCGTTGGGACGGCCGGAGGAGGCGTTGCGACTGCGGTGGTTTCCATGATTTCGACTCCGTCCTATCTCGATCCGTCGTCGTTCGAGCCCGTGGCGCCGCCCGAATCGCCCGGGGTCTGCGGGGTTGGCGCGTCCACCTGGCCGCCGGCCGTGTCGGCCGGGCCGGAGGCGGGCCCGCCCGTGCCGCCGGCTTCGGCGCTCCCGGTGCCGCCGAGCGAGCGGACGTAGGTGATGAGCTGCGCGAGCTGCTCCTCGGTGACCTGCCCCTGGAAGGTCGGCATCACGGGATCCCAGCCCGCCACGAGCTTGGCCATGGGGTTCAGGATCGACTCCCTGATGTACTCGTCGTCCGCGATGATCGTGCGGCCGTCCGCGAGCTTCACCTGGTTGCCGTAGAGCCCTTCGAGGTTCGGGCCGCGGGCGATCCGCCCGGCGGCGCCCGCGCGGTGGCAGGTGACGCACGCGAGCGAGTCGAAGAGCGCGGCGCCGGAGGCCGCCATGGTCTGGCCCGCCGTGGCGCCCGCGAGCCAGTTCTCGTACTCCTGAGGCTCGAGGACGATGACGCTGCCGACCATCTTCGAGTGCTCGCCGCCGCAGTACTCGGTGCAGAACAGGTGGTAGACGCCCGGCTTGGTCGCCTCGAACCAGACGGAGGTGACCCGGCCCGGCACCGCGTCCTGCTTGACCCGGAAGGCGGGCACGAAGAAGCTGTGGATGACGTCCTCGGACTGCAGGTCGACCCGGATCGGCAGCCCCACCGGGATGTGCAGCGTGTTGATCTCGCGCTGGCCCGTGGGGTGCTGGAACTTCCACATCCACTGCTTGCCGACGCCGCTGTAGCGGACCGCGTCTTTCGGTGCACGGTAGAGGTTGAAATAGACCTTCGTCCCCCACACGAACATCGTGAGCATGATGATCAGGGGGATGACGGACCAGCCGACCTCGAGCCACATCGCCGCCCGCTCGGTCTGCCCCACCTCTTCGGGATGGCGCCGCCGGTAGCGGGCCATGAAGTAGATGATCAGGACGGTGATGAGCAGCGTGAAGAAGGCGCTGACCACCGACCAGGCGATGAACAGGAGGTCGACGTCGTTGGCGACGGTCGACGCCGCTTCGGGGAAGAGAGGGAACTGCTGGTTCATGTCAGGCCGCTCCCACAGGACCGGTCTCCACGCGTTCCCGCCGCTTGAGGAGCACGATCAGAAGGCCGAGGCCGAGCACGGTCGCGATCGCGCCAAGGCGCAGGATGTTCATGGTCATGGCGCTGTATTTGCCGTACACCGGGTCGTAATGAAAACAATAGAGGAGGACCTGGTCGGCGAAGCTGCCGATCCGGCCTTCGGAAGATTCGATCAGCGCCAGGCGCACGTCGCGCGGCGCGTACTCGATGCCGTAGAGGTAGCGCGAGATGCGCCCGCCGGGGGTCGCGATCATCACCCCCGCGGCGTGCGCGTACTCGTTGCGCTCCTTGTCGTAGACGTAGCGGAAGCCCGCCGCTTTCGTCAGCTCGAGGATGGATTGTTGAGGGCCGGTCAGGAAGTGCCAGCCCGCGTCGGTGCCCGTGCGGCCGTAGTGCGCCAGGGCCTGCCGCTTGGCGTCCCTGGCCTGCTCGGGCGTCTCCTTGGGATCGATGCTCACCACCACGACGTCGAAATCCTTGCCGGTGTCGAGCGTCAGGGCTTTCAAGCTCCCGGTCGCCCCCTGAACCACCAGGTCGCAGAGCATCGGGCAGTGATAGTAGGCGAAGATCATCAACACCGGACGGCGGCCGAAGAGGTCGCCGAGCTTCACCGGCCGCCCCGCCTCGTCGCGGAACGGGAGGTCGAGCGGGAGCTGCTCGCCCAGGCGCTGGTCGTATCCCACCTCCTGGAGCGGCCCCGGCATCGTGCCGGCCGGCACGGTGGACTCGGTGGGCCCGGCCGCCGCCGCCTGAGCGACGAGCAGGGCCGCGAGTGTGATGCGAAGGATGAGGCTGTTCAACGTTTACTCCTGGTTGTCCGCCGCACCGGCGGCGGGCGGACGGGCCGGCGTGGCCGGCCGTGTCATCTGGACGGTGGCGCCGGGGCGTCGCCCCGCAGGGGCGTCGAGCCCCTCTGCGCGCACCTGGTCCGGGTTCAGGGTCGGGGCGCCCTGCGGGCTGCCGCCCACGACGCCGGGATCGACGCCGCGCGCGGCGATCACATCGATCGCCACGTCGAGCGGCACCCGCATCGTTCCCTGCTGCTGGTCCACCCAGCCGGCCCGCCCGATCAGGCGGTCCTCCTCCTCCCGGATCAGCCGCAGGTCCTGCTCCGGGGTGGTCTGCAGGCGGGGCATGGGAAAGTCTTCCGGCTGCGGGCTCGCGGCCTCGATCGGGGAGAGCGGCACGTCCCGCCGGTCGTCCATCTTTTCGAAGCCGGAGAGCAGCCCCCAGATCAGGAGGTGCACCACGAGGCCGACGGCAAACAGGGCAAAGCCCGCCCAGAGGATGTTCCTGATGCCGATCTCGCGGTCGATCCGGCCCGTCTCGACGCCGTGCTGGCTGTAGGCGTGGCCGGTCGCCGGGCCGACGTCCGTCTTGGCGTCGACGGGCGAGACGTCGCGCTGGTCCCGATCGTTCTGTTCAATGGCCATGGTGAGCGATCGCCTCCGGGAGATAGGGATCGTTGACCGGCAGAAGCGGCCGCTTCTTGAGCTCGCGCACGAAGAGAAACAGCCAGATCCCGCCGATGGCGGCCGGGGCCGCGAGGTAGAGCCAGGAGTGGGCGATGTGATGCTCTTTGAAGCTCGGCTCGACCTGCCAGAGGAGGTCCACCCAGCGCATGACGAGCATCACGACGGCGACGCCCGCGAGCAGCCGCCCGCTGCGCTTCAGGTCCCGCGAGAGGAGAAGCACGAACGGCAGCGCGAAGTGGAATACGACCATCAGCAGCGCAACCACCCCCCAGCCGCCGTGCAGGCGGTGCAGGTACCACACGATCTCCTCCGGCAGGTTGCCCGACCAGATGATCAGGAACTGGGAGAAGGAGAAGTAGGCCCAGAGCATGACGAAGGCCAGGAAGAGCTTGCCCCAGTCGTGGAAGTGCCGCGGCTGGATCACCCCCGCCATCGGCTCGCGGCGGGAGAGGAAGAGCGCGAAGATGATGATGAAGGCGAGCGCCGCCAAGCCCTGGCTCCCCATCAGGTAGACGCCGTAGATCGTCGAGAACCAGTGCGGGTCGAGCGACATCAGCCAGTCGACC